>CAZGJH010000045.1:5658-17420 GCA_964525735.1 uncultured Sangeribacter sp. | reverse complement strand
ACTCCAAATCAAGAGAGGCTCTTATCAAGTATAGGCTTGATAAGGCTAATCAGGCCCTTAAAGAAGCCGATTTTCTCGCGTCTTCAGATTTCTTCGATGCTGCAATTAACAGGCTCTATTTCGCTGTTTATTATGCAGCCTGTGCGCTTATGCTGAGAGATGATGTGGAAGCTTACACCCACAAGGATATTAAGAGGATGTTGAGCCTCAAGTTCATTCTTAAAGGCGAGTTGGATCGTGATTATGGGAAAATTTATCAAATTTTGTTTAATTGCTATCAAACTGTTGAGTATGAAGATTTCACATACTATGACAAGGAATCTTTCGAAGAACTCCAGCCTCTCGCTAAAAAGTTTATCAACGAAGTTTCGAGACTTGTGTAATAGGGGGTGACGATGGCTATTACAAAGACTATAGAGTAAGACCATATGAAAAGAAAAACAGGATTTGAATTGGCAATTGAAGATGTCAAGGAAGGACGTGTGACAGAATATGCTTCGGTTAAAGAACTTATTGAAGCAGCAAAAAATGAAGATGTTTCACGGAGCGCATTTGTAAAGGTATCCAGTAAGTGCAGATGATGGAAGCTGGCGAGCTTCCCTCGAAATCAGCTTGGGATTTGTTAGATGAGCTTTAAGAAGCCAACAAGAGCACCTGTTAGGTGGAAAGCATTGTCCCAATGCGTCAACGCGCGTCTTAAGGTAACTTCCTGACAATAGAAAAGAAAGGCTCGTCGATACCACCGCCGACGAGCCTTTTTGAGATTCCATAACATTGAAGATTTTCATTTGGCGAACAACTCCAAGAGTGTATCGGTAAGATCCTGTTGTTCGGAATCCGAAACGAAACCCAATTGTTTTATTACCCTTGCTCTATCAATCGTTTTAATTTGATCAAGCATAGCATAACTATCATTGGTCAAGCCACTTTGATCAGTAGCTTCTATTAAGACTCTGGTCGGAAGCTTTCTATCAGTCGATGTAATTGGCGCAACGATCAATGTCTGCAACACAGAATTCATCTCGTCGGGTGAAATTACGACACATGGACGAGTCTTCTTGACCTCATGCCCTATTGTTGGGTCAAGATTAACCAATACAATGGTATATTTTTTATTCATATAATTTTTTGTAATTATTCCTTATCCAATGCTTCCGCATCGAGAAAATCCGGAAGAGCCATAGAATCCTCACCTTCGCGTGCATACGAAGCAAACGCCTCTGCCCATCCTGCTCGAACAGGAGCTGTCTTTGTGATCGTGATCTTATTGTTTTTAAAACCGATGTTTACCGGCACTCCTTTTAAAAAACCTCCTTCCAAGGCGATGTGGCGTGGAATTATCACTCCCACCGACGTGCCAATTTGAGAAACTCGCGCTACCATATTATCAAAATTTTCAGTTAAACCTTAAAGTATAATTTTATTATAATAACGGAGGAATCAGGAATATGTTGTGCCAATTATAATAAAATTATAATATTTTTTTATTAGTCTTGGAAGTTACCTTCAGCGGCGCGGTGACGAATTGGGGGGTAGTGAGCAGGATATGGTTGGGGAGCCGGGGGCTTTGACTTACTTTGCAGCAAATCTTTTCGCTATGTATTCTATCGAAGATCTACTTATCGATTCGGGGTGCGACCCCGCTATGACAGGCAACGCTCCTGATGCGCTGCGCCGTAAACTGACTCGCGATTGGCAAATTCGCACTGCAGAAGCTCTCCTCGCTTTGCCTATTGATCGCATTACCAACTGGCAACCATGGCCCGACTCCGGCCCTCTCCATTCCGACGCTGCAGGGCGTGTGGTGGTGTCGCTCCCGGATGATTTCTTGCGACTGTTGAGTTTGCAACTCGACTGCTGGGAATGTCCCGTCACGGAGATTCTCCCGCCGGGCGATTGGCGTCGACGTCTTCAAGACTGCCGTTTCCAAAGCTTGGGAGCCTCTGCTCGCCGTCCGTTGGCGTTTCTGACTTCGGATGCCTCGGGGCGTCGTTGTCTTGAGCTTTTCGGCGCGCCTCCCGACACTATGGTGAAGATCGCCTCTGCATGGTATTTGCAGATGCCCTCATTGTGAGATAGTTGCAAATTTCTGAATTTTTCTCTAAATTTTTCATCAAAATTATTTGGATATGTTAAATCATATTCGTAATTTTGCAGTGCAATTAGGACTTACAACCTATTGCATCTAAAAAATCATAAGCCACAACTTATGATTTATATCACTTTTTTAAATTATATCTTTCTATTACTTTTAAAAACTTTTTGACATTATGCGTAGAAAACATGCTGTCTGCCAGTTTGCCGATTCCCGTAATCGCGAACTCCTGCAACGATTCCGCGAGCAAATCGCTTCAAAGTCGGCCTTCACTGCCGAGGCTATCTTCAACGCTACGGCCGAAACCCCGGCTTCACGCTTCTGGGTGAGCGAGGAGCGTGCAGCTGCCGTAATCTACTCTCTTGAAAAGGGGGAACCCGTCCTCGACGATATGTTCCCCCGTAAGAGGGCGATGTTTCAGGAAATATTCCGCCGCTATCGCGCTTTGCGAAAGGAGCGTCCGGATGCCACTGTGGCTGAACTCGCCAGCGAGATCGTATATCAAGAGGCCCCATGCCATTATATCACCGGATATCGGGTGCGCAAGCTCGTAACCGACGAACGTCGCCGACAAAGTATCTCACGCCCCTAACTCTCCCTAACCATGCAAAATGATTCTAAAACCACTCCCTCAGGAGCGATCAGACCCGACCCGAACGCGCTGCTGGAGCTCGTGAGAATTTGTCGTGAGGCTCGCACTCAGTTGCTCCTCGACCGCCGGCGCAATAAAAATTATGTCTTCGGCAATCAATGGGGCGACCTTATTGAATATGAGGGGAAACTGATTCGTGAGGAGGAGTATCTCAAAAAGCAAGGTAGCGTGCCGCTGAAAAACAATCTCATCAGGCGCATCGTGAGAAACGTGATCGGCATCTTCCGCCGAAACCTCGACACGCTGATGGAGAGTTGGAGCGACGCCGATCGACAAAGGGCGCAACGCAATGACATGACTACCCTCTATGCCCGCTGTTTCGAAGAATTCCTCATCTCGGGCATAGCCATCTGCCGAAAATGGATCGGCTCTCGTGAAGGAGTGGCCGGTATCTGGACCGATATCGTCTCGCCTGAAGATTTCTTCTTCGACCCTCTGGCACGCGATCCGCGTGGCTCCGACATCTCGATAATAGGCCAGATTCATCGCCTCTCGGGCGAAGCGTTCTGTATGGCGTTCGCACGTGACGAGCGGGAGTTGAGCCTGTTGAGGGCTTCGTTTGCCCATGAAACAGCTGTCACTGTATATGAAATCTGGCAGAGGATGCCGCGTGTGGCGTTCCGCCAGGGCCATGCCGAGCATCTCTCGGAGTGGCATTACGTATACGTCACTGAAAAGGGTATCCTGATGCGCGAAGGCATATCGCCCTATGCACATGCCGGACATCCGTTCGTCGTCACCGCCTACCCTTTTATCGATGGCGAAGTGCACGCTTTCGTGGGCGACCTGATCGACCAGCAACGCTACACCAACCGTCTCATAACGCTCTACGACTGGGTGATACGTTCATCAGCCAAAGGTGTACTGCTCTTTCCGGAAGAAGCCCTTTCAAGAAGACAGAATCTGACCAGCGTGAGCGAGCAATGGTCGAAATATAACGGCGTGATTGTATATAAAGGTAAGAATCTTACCCATCTGCCACAGCAGGTGACGGGCAACACGATGAATATCGGCATCGGCGAGCTGCTCAATATCCAATTGAAAATGATGGAAGATGTCTCGGGTGTGAGCGGCGCGTTGCAAGGACGCTATCCAGCAGCAGGCGTGAGCGGAACCCTTTACAATCAGCAAACCGAAAACTCCCTGATATCGCTCCGCGACATCCTCGACTCTTTCAATGCTTTCATCACTGCATCTCTCAAACTCGAATCACAACTTACAAATAATACATCATTATGAACTCAAAAGATGATCAAATTCAGGCTATACTCGTTGAAAATGAGCGTAGAAAAGCCGTTATCAATGCCCCTTACGATCCGCTCGTGGGCGATGCTTCCGACCCGAATCGAGTGGAAATAACGCTCGACGGCACGCTATATGTGCCGGATACGATGCTCGACGACCCTTTTGTACGCGACCTCGACAAAGCCGGCTCGTACAAGCAATTCATACGCACAATGATGCGCGAGGTGCCTTCGCAAGCAATGATCAACCGCCTCTCTCAACGCTTCACACGCCTACGCTGCCAACACGACTTCGAATACTGGGCCGCCACTTGCGTATACATCAAGCCGAAAGGAGGAGGCCCCGACATTCTCTTCAAACTCAACAGGTCGCAACGCCGCCTCGTGGCCGCGCTCGAAACGATGCGTCGCGAGGGTCGCCCGATACGCCTCATAATGCTTAAGGCCAGACAATGGGGTGGCTCTACTTGTGTGCAGCTCTATATGGCTTGGCTTCAGCTGATGCATATGACCCATCTCAATTCCCTTATCATGGCTCACCAAGCTGGAGCCACCGACGTGATTCTCGACATGTTTCGCCGTATGTTCGAACGCTATCCCGACTGGCTGCTGCATGAGGACGGCACACCTGGCTCCGACCCTGCCGACTATGAATACGACGAAAGTGACATCCGGAACAAGAAAAAACGTAAAGAGAAGAAATTGAAGTCGACGGGGCGCTCCCGAAGCTCTTACCTCATCGCCGAACGCGATTGCAGAATCAAATTGGGCACGGCTCAACGCCCCGATGCCAGCCGTGGCGACGACTACAACCTCATTCATTGCTCGGAGGTGGCTCTCTGGCCTTCTACCCAAACCAAGAACCCAGAGCAGACTATCCGCGCCATTACCTCGGGAGTGGTGTGGGAACCGATGACTATGATTGTGCTCGAATCTACGGCCAATGGCACAGGCAATTACTTTCATCGGGAATATGAGGCTGCCAAGCGCGGCGAGAGTACTTTCGAACCTCTCTTCGTGCCTTGGTATGAAATCAAACACTATTCCATGGAACTTGCCGACCCCAAGGCTTTCGCCACTATGCTGCTCGAAGGGAAAGAGAACACTTCGGTCGACAGTGAACGACGCGAACCAGGGCAATACCTATGGAGCCTCTGGGAAGCCGGGGCCACGCTCGAAGCCATCAACTGGTATATCAATGAGCGTCTCAAATGCACCGACCATGGCGACATGGCTTCTGAATACCCTTCGGATGACGTTGAGGCTTTCACCCATAGCGGTGCGCGGGTCTTCAACCCTTATAAGATTGAAGCGTTGAGAGCCGGATGCCGGATGCCTGAGCTACGCGGTGAACTTGAAGGTGATTATACCTACGGACTGCGCTCGCTCGAACATATTCGTTTCGTGCCATCCGAAACTGGTGCTCTTGCTATCTGGGAGAAACCCGAGAAGCCGCCTTATGGCCGTGACTATCTCAACCGCTATCTCGTAGTGGTAGATGTCGGAGGTCGCTCCCCTAAATCTGATTGGTCGGTAATCGCCGTTTTCGATCGTTTCGATATGATTACGGGGGGCCGCCCCAAAATCGTAGCACAATGGCGTGGACATACCGAGATGCACCTTCTTGCCTGGAACGCCGCACGCATTGCAACCTACTACAACGAGGCTTTGCTCGTGATTGAAAGCAATACCGTGGAGACCCGAGGCAACCGTCAGCAAAGCGACTCCGATCAGACCATATCTATCTTTCAGGAGCTGCGCGAGACTGACCTCGACCTCTATAGCCGACAAGTCTATCCCGATACAGTGGGGAGTCAAAAGAGTGTACGCTATGGATTCCACACCAATTCGAGCACGAAACCACTTATCATCGCCGGCCTTATCAAAGCTATACACGAAGGTCTTTACGTGGAGCGCGACGAAGAGTGTCTCAGCGAATACAGCACCTACGAGAAGCGTCCCAACGGAAGCTATGGAGCAATCGAAGGGGCTCACGACGACATCCTGATGACGCGTGCCATTGGGCTGCACGTATGCTATACTGATATGGACGATCCGGAAGACTGCCCCAACGGACAGTATGCTATGCCTGATTGGCCTGCCTGTTGGTAATCACAAGGGGGGCGTTTTTCGGTTTTTTGAGGGTCTTTTCCGTATGGAGGGCCCTTTTTTCATTTTAATTCGCCTCAACTATTGCCCGATTTTATTCTATTTCCTAATTTTGTAGGTAATTTTTCCACTCATATTAATTTATACCCTTAATTCAATCATGAAAAGATTATTCTCCACACTCCTCATCGGCGGCGCTTGCGCTTCTCTCTGGGCGCAGAGCTTCACCGAATGGCAGAACCCGGAGCTTAACGCCGTCAACCGATCTCCGATGCGGTCGGCCCATTTCGCCTACCTCAAGGACGAGGCCGCCCTATCTTCGATGCAGAAGAAGGAGTCGGGCAATTATATGACCCTCAACGGCACCTGGAAATTCAACTGGGTGAACGACGCTTCGGCGCGCCCTACCGATTTCTGGAAGAAGGATTTCAACGACAAGGGTTGGGACAACATCACCGTGCCGGGCGTCTGGGAGCTCAACGGTTATGGCGACCCGATCTATGTGAACGTGCAGTATCCCTGGAGCAATTATTTCGAAAACCAGCCCCCGATCGTGCCTACGCAGAAGAATCATGTGGGCACGTATCGCCGCGAAATAAAGGTGCCCGCCAATTGGAAGGGGAAGGAGATCTTCGCCCATTTCGGCTCGGTGACCTCCAACATGTATCTCTGGGTGAACGGTAAATACGTGGGCTACAGCGAAGACAGCAAATTGGAGGCGGAGTTCAACCTCACCCCTTACCTCATCCCGGGGAAGGAGAATCTGATCTGCTTCCAGGTGTTCCGCTGGTGTGACGGCTCTTATCTCGAAGACCAGGACTTCTTCCGCTTCAGCGGCGTGGGGCGCGACTGCTATCTCTACGCACGCGACAAGAAGCGCATAGCCGACGTGCGCGTGACCCCCGACCTGGAGAACAATTACACCGACGGCGTGCTCAATATCGACCTCTCGCTCACGGCCAACGCGCCTGTGGACCTCGTGCTCAAGGATGCCGACGGCAAGGAGGTGGCTTCGGCTACGGCTTCGAAGAGCGGACGCACGGTGATGAAGCTCAGCAACCCTGAGAAGTGGAGCGCGGAAACGCCTTATCTCTACACGCTTACGGCTCAGATGAAGGGGAGCGACGAGGTGGTGCCCGTAAACGTGGGCTTCCGCAAGATCGAGCTGACCGACGGCCAGATTCTCGTAAACGGCAAGCCGGTGCTCTTCAAGGGGGCCGACCGTCATGAGCTCGACCCTGACGGCGGCTACGTGGTGTCGCCCGAGCGTATGCTTCAGGATATCAAGCTGATGAAGGAGCTCAATATCAACGCCGTGCGCACATGCCATTATCCCGACGACGATCTCTGGTATGAGCTCTGCGACAAGTATGGCCTTTACGTAGTGGCCGAGGCCAACATCGAGAGCCACGGCATGGGCTATAAGGAGAAGACGCTGGCGAAAGATCCAAAGTATGCCAAGGCTCACATGGAGCGCAACGAGCGTAACGTGCAGCGCAATTTCAATCATCCCTCGATCATCTTCTGGAGTCTCGGCAACGAGGCGGGCTACGGCCCCAACTTCGAGGCGGCCTACAAGTGGGTGAAGAGCGAAGATCCGAGCCGCGCCGTGCAGTATGAGCAGGCCGGACAGGATAAGATGACCGATATCTTCTGCCCGATGTATTACGGCTATGAGGGTATGGAGGCTTACGGCAAGCAGAACAGCAACAAGCGTCCGCTGATTCAGTGTGAGTATGCCCACGCGATGGGCAACTCGATGGGCGGCTTCAAGGAGTATTGGGACCTTATCCGCGAGTATCCCAACCTGCAGGGCGGCTTCATCTGGGACTTCGTAGACCAGGCCGTGCGCACCACCGGCAAGGATGGCGTGGAGATCTTCGCTTATGGCGGCGACTTCACTCCCTACGACCCCTCCGACGGCAATTTCTGTGTGAACGGTCTCGTGAGCCCCGACCGTGTGCCCAACCCGCACGCCGACGAGGTAAGATACTATTATCAAAACATTTGGACCACTCCGGCCGACCTCTCGAAGGGGCGCATGAAGGTATACAATGAGAATTTCTTCCGCGATCTCTCTGATGTGGATCTCGACTGGGTGCTGCTCAACAATGGCGTGCCTGTGCGCGACGGCCGCATCGCGAAGATCGACGTGGCTCCGGGCAAGACGGCCGAAATCGCTGTGCCTTACGGCTCCATCAGCGACAAGGGCGAATGGACGCTCAATCTCTACTACCGCCTGAAGAAGGCCGATGGTCTGCTCCCGGCTGGCCACACTATCGCTCAGGATCAGTTTATTCTGCGTGAGGCCAACCTGGCCGACGCTGTGAAGATCAGCAACCCGACGCTGCCGAATGTGGGGCAGCTCGCTCCTGAATTCACACCTTATCACGGCGGTTTTATCGGCGTGAAAGGCAATGACTTCCTGATCGAATTCAACCGCCACAACGGCTTCATGACGAAGTATGTGGTGAAGGGCACAAACATGCTCAAGGAGGAGGGTGAGCTCACGCCCAACTTCTGGCGCGCCCCGACCGACAATGATTACGGCGCAAATCTCCAGCAGAAGTTTGCCGCCTGGAAGAATCCTGGCACGAAGCTTGTGAAGCTCGAAAACGCTATGGAAGATGGCATGGCTGTGGTGAAGGCAGAGTATGAGATGCCGGCTGTAAAAGCTTCGCTCTCGCTCACTTACGTGATCAACGGCGAGGGCGCAGTGCTCGTGACGGAGCAGATGAAGACGCAGGCCGGCGCGGAGGTGTCGGATATGTTCCGCTTCGGTATGCAGATGCAGATGCCGGAGAGCTTCAGCACGATACAGTATTACGGTCGCGGCCCGATCGAGAATTACGTCGACCGCAACCACTCCACGATGCTCGGCCTCTATGAGCAGAAGGTGGCCGACCAGTTCTACTCTTACATCCGTCCGCAGGAGACTGGCACGAAGACCGACATCCGCTACTGGAAGCAGCTCAACAATTCGGGCAACGGCCTGGCGTTTGTGGCGGCTCAGCCGTTCTCGGCTTCGGCTCTCAATTATTCGATCGAGAGTCTCGACGGCGGCGAGTGGAAGCCCAACACTCACTCGCCCGAGATTGCGAAGGTAGACTACACTAACGTGCTGATCGACAAGGCTCAATACGGTTTGGGTTGCGTCAACAGCTGGGGCGCTCTCCCCCGCCCCGAGTATCGTCTCCCCTACTCCGACTACACCTTCACCTTCCTCATGCAGCCCGTCTTCCAGCAATTCTAACAAATCTGGGCTGACTGGGAAGAGGCGCGCCCTCGCGCCTCCACCGAAGCACCTGCCCCGAGTCAACGTAGGGACATGCCTTTGGCATGTAGCGGAGCCCACATAAGAATAAACTAACTTCAAAAACCGATTCACGATACACATTGTGAATCGGTTTTTTGCATTTCCCATTTTTTCTATGTAATTTTACTCCATGAAAAATTTCGCCTACATACTCCTCTTCATGCTCGCTTGTGTCGCCTGCAAACGCCCGGCTCCCGAACGTGATTACACCGCCTTCTACCAGGAAATCAAATCCGGCAACAAGATGGTGTTCGCCTCAATGGCCCTCACAAAAACCGCCACTACGGAGCGAACCGACTGGTACAAAGTCGGCAAGCGCATCGCCGTATACTCTTACGACACCTACCTCAAAGCATATATCGACCTCTCCCTCATCGAATTAGACGATATCGTCTTCGACGAAGACGCCAAAACCGTGAGCGTCACCCTCCCTCCGATCGAGGTAGAAATTGCCGGACGCGACATGAAAATGCGCAAGGAATATGAAAACATCGGACTGCTGCGCACCGAAATCGACGCCAAGGAACGAGCCAAAATCAAGGAAATGGCCAACGAAGACCTGATGAAGGAGCTCAAATCGAACCCCGAATTCAAGCAGAAGCTTACGGAAACGGCTCGACGCAAGGCGCGCGCATACTTCGAAACCCTCTTCCTCGACTCGGGCTACACGCCTCAGATCACCTTCTCCGACTCACCCTCCTCACCTATTCGCGAATCATGAAAAAGTTTTACAAATTCGTCATCGCCCTCTCGCTGTTGGTGATCGCGGCTGCCGCTATCTATTTGGTAATCAAAATGCCACGCCCCACGGAGCGGCTTGAGATTGCCCCGGCCCGAATCGCCGACATCAAGGAGCTCGCGCAGCTCTGTGCCATTGAGATTTACACGGAGATGCCCGTGCTCGACACCGTAAACAACAAGGTGATGTTTGCCGTGCAGAAGCAATCGGGAAGCATCTCTTTCGACATGGAGAATCTGCACGCCGACGACTCGGGCGACACGGTGCGTGTGACGCTACCGCCGGAAATCGTTGATCTATACGAATCTACGGCCCCGAATTCGTGGGAGGTGATCGACACGAAGGCTATCGGACCGATGGCGATGCTACGCAGCGACAAGTTTACCCTCCAGGAGGAGAACCTCGTCAAGAGTCGCGTGCGCCAGAAGTCGGTGAAGCAGCTCTACACCAACGGCACGGTGCGCAAGGCGCGTGAGGAGGGGGCGGCCGAACTGAAGCGGTTTCTCGAAGTGGCCTACCGTAAACCGGTGATTGTCAGCGACCCCACGCCCGACGGGGCTCACTATCCGAAAGCCAAGGCTTCGACGCGCCGTGTGAATCCCAACAAACCTCGCTAATTGCTCTCGAAATGTCACAAGTTGCTATAAATCACCTCGGTAAGGGTGGTATCAAACCGACCCCCAACCGCATACTCGTTATGGATGCATTGCTCAGGGCTTCGCATCCGCTCAGTCTGGTAGAACTGGAAACGGAGCTCGAAACGCTTGAGAAGTCGAGCGTGTTTCGGGTGCTTAACGTGCTGCTCGAAAAGGACTTGGTGCATACGCTCGAAGATGGCCGGGGCATCACGAAATATGAGGTGTGTCATGGCCACGACCATCACTCGGCCCGCGATATGCACCCGCATTTCTATTGCGAACGCTGCCACAACGTGTTCTGCCTCGACATGATCCCTATGCCGGAGGTGACGATGCCGGAGGGTTTTCAGGTGAAATCGGTAAATTTCATGCTGAAGGGGCTTTGCCCGATGTGCGCGGCTCGCAGCTGAGACCCTCTGCCCTCTCTATCTGTCTGCAAATCAAAAAACAACGACTATAAATTCTATGACCAAGAATCTCATCTTCAGTATTTTATTTATGGCTCTCACAGCCTTTTCACCGGCTTTCGCCATGGCTACGGCGAAGGCTGACTACGATGTAGTGCCGCTCCCTCGAAGCATACAGCTCAAAGGGGGCAAGCCGTTCACGCTCGATGGCTCGACGCAGATCGCCGTAACGAACGCCGACCCGAAGTTGCGCAAAAACGCTGAGCTTCTCGCCGGCTATCTCAAGGATCTTACCGGGTTTGAAGTGCCTGTGCTTCAGGAGGTTTTGCCTGGCGGCAAGAGAGGCGAGAATCTGATCCTGCTCTCTACGGAGCTCCTCTCGGAAAATCCGGAGGCTTACGAGATTACCGTCACGCCCGACATCGTCATGATTGCCGGAGCCTCGCCGGCCGGCAATTTCTATGGCATTCAGACTTTCCGCAAAGCGATCCCGGCTCAGGGCGCAGTGGGCGCGGTGGAGTTTCCGCAGGCCGTAATCGCTGATTATCCGCAATTTGGCTAT
>CAZGJH010000045.1:3952-5558 GCA_964525735.1 uncultured Sangeribacter sp. | reverse complement strand
GGGCGCGGTGGAGTTTCCGCAGGCCGTAATCGCTGATTATCCGCAATTTGGCTATCGTGGCGCGCACTTCGACGTGGCACGTCATTTCTTCCCCGCCGACAGCGTGAAGACTTACCTCGACATGATGGCCCTTCATAATATGAACCGCCTCCATTGGCATCTCACCGACGACCAGGGGTGGCGCCTGCCGCTCAAGAAGCACCCGGAGCTGATCACGAAGGGCTCCGTGAGACGCGGCACGTGCATCGGCAAGGATTTCGACTCGTGCGACTCCATCCCTTACGGCGGCTTCTACACACCGGCTGAAATTCAGGATATTATCGCCTATGCGGCCGACCGTCACATTACGGTAATCCCGGAGGTGGACCTCCCCGGGCATATGCTCGCGGCTCTCACTGCCCATCCCGACTTGGGGTGTACGGGCGGGCCGTATGAGCTCTGGACCATCTGGGGCGTGTCTGACGATGTGCTTTGCGCTGGCAATGAGGGGGTTTACACGCTCTTGGAGGATGTGCTCACGGAGTTGGCCGACATCTTCCCTTCCGAATACATTCACATTGGCGGCGACGAGTGCCCCAAAGATCGCTGGAAGAATTGCAGCAAGTGTCAGGCGAAGATTGCCGAGCTCGGACTCACTGACGATGAGCACTTTACGAAGGAAGATAAGCTTCAGAGCCATGTGATGCGCTTCTCTTCCGACGTCTTGGCGCGCAAGGGGAAGAAGATTATCGGCTGGGACGAGATCTTGGAGGGCGACATTCCTGAGAATGCAGTCGTGATGTCGTGGCGAGGCTCGGAGGGTGGTCAGAAGGCGGCCGCCATGGGTCACGACGCCATCATGACCCCCTACACGCATTATTACCTCGACTATTATCAATCTAACGACACGGAGAACGAACCGCTCGCAATCGGCGGCTACATACCGCTGAGCAAGGCGTATGCTTACGAGCCGTTTGAGGGTATCTCGCCTGAGAATCAGCACCATATACTCGGCGTGCAGGCCAATCTCTGGACGGAGTACATCCACACTTTCCCGCACGCGCAATACATGGTGTTGCCTCGTTGGGCGGCGCTCTCCGAAGTGCAATGGTCAGATCCCGCGTCGCGTGATCTCCCCGCCTTCAAACGCCGCCTCCAGAACCTCCGCTCCCACTATCGCCTCAACGGCTACAACGCCTCCTCCCGCGAGGAATAATTACTTTCTAATCAACTTTCCATCAACAATATACACTCCGGCTGGCAGACTTTCAAGACAAGTGCCAGCCGGATATTTATATCCAGTAATATTATAAATCCCTTTCACTTTGGCACTTTCCGCTTCAACCGCCTGCACATCACTGTAATCCACACCGCCGAGCCCTTCAACAACTCCGGCATACGCGTGCTTCCGATAAAACGTGCCATAGGTCCACAGTCCCACGGGCGTATTGGCGCGCCAGCCGCCAAACGTCGGCGCATCGGTCGGACACCAGAAGCAGATGCCCCACTGCTGCTCGGCCGGAACCAGGCGAAGGTATTCCTTGATGATCCATTCGTAATAGTCGGCCATGTTGTGATGCTGTGCCTCGGTCATGTCGCCGGTGGCCACATCCTTGCCGCTCGCATT
>CAZGJH010000045.1:1957-3852 GCA_964525735.1 uncultured Sangeribacter sp. | reverse complement strand
TGTGATGCTGTGCCTCGGTCATGTCGCCGGTGGCCACATCCTTGCCGCTCGCATTGACGTAACCCATATCAAACTCGCTGACGCGCACCAACTTACCTGACGCGGCCATCAGCTGGAACATTTTCGTGATAGCGCGCTTCTTGCTGGCCTGGATGCCCGAATTTTCGTAGTAGGAGATGTGCATCTGTGTGCCAATGCCGTCGACGTAGGTTTCGCCGTCGGCCTCCCACTTCGCTATCCAGTTGATCAGCGACTTAAGTTTCTTGTTGTCGTCCCAGTCGCTCTCCAAGTTGTAGTCGTTGATGAAGAGCTTAATATCCTCCGGGCCGTACTGACGGGCATAGCGAACGGCCGTGCGAACGTATTCTAAATCGCCCATGTGATCTTGCCAGTAGAAGGCGTCGCCGCCCACGTCCCACGTGGTGTCGCCGTTGTAGCCCTGGGAGTGCTGGAGGGTGTAATTGCCGGAGCCGTCATTGCCGCCGCCGGAGATGGCCTCGTTGACGACGTCCCACGCCTTCACCTTGCCGCCGCAAGCGTTCATCATTCCTCTGATCCACTGCTCCATAGCCCCGCTGAGCACTTCGCATTTCTCTTCGCGTGTGAGCGGGGTGGCTTGCGGCAGAATGAGTTGGTCGCCATCTTTCATCGCGCCTATCCGCTCCTCCACCTTAATGCTGCGTATCCAGATATCTCCCACGAAATCACCGCATTGCAGCAGCAGGAAGGGATTGTTGACAGGACAGGTGTATTTTACGCGCACCTCTTCCCAGTCGGTGGTAAACTGGAAGTTGGTGTTGCCGCCGTTGCTCCAGTCGCCCAGTTTCGAGTGCATCGTGCCATCTTTCGAGCCTTTGATCTCGTAGACAAGGTCATACGACTTGCCGGCCTCCACGGGGATGTCGCTGTAGGCCACGAATTGCACTTCCCAGGAGTTCACCTTCTTGGTTGTGTGGATGTTAAGGCCGTTGGTGGCAGAGAAATTGAGCGAGAAACCGAACTGGGTCTGATCGCCCGACCAGCCTACGTTCTGTTGCACGCGGAAGTCTTTCGACGCGACGACCACGTTGACCATTGTGTCGGGGTTCTCGAAGGGTACCGGCGGTTTATCCTTGATGAGGCCGCGAAGCCAGCCGTTGGGTTGCTGCGCGTGCCAGGCGAGCGTGTGACCGTAGACGTTGATTCCGGCCTGTTCGGCGGCGTTGACGTATTGTGTGACGCGTGTGAAATTCATGTTGCCGTTATTGTCGACGCAGCTGGCCATTTTCATCGCGTTGCCGGCCACAGTCTCCGTAAAGTTGTCATTTGTAAGACCTTTCACCGTCGCGTTGGTGAGGTAATCATTGACTGTGGTGCCGATTCCCAACTTAAAGTTGGGATACTTCCCGTAGTCGATGTAATTCTTCAGCGGAGCGAGTTCCTTCAGGTAATCGTAATTCGCATCCCCCGGATCCCCCATCTGATAATTCAGGAGTCCGGTCTGGGCAAACGCTCCGCTCACCGAAAGCGCCGCCGCAAAAAGCAAAATCTTCTTCATAAAATGTGTAGTCAGATATTAGTGTTAATATGAGTGTGAAATCTATTAGGTCAAAGGCTTCTGGAATAGCCTCCTTTGTACGGAAAAAGCTGTTTAGCTTTTGAATAACTCGGAATGAGAGCCTAAACGGAAGAGTGCTATGGTGTTGTTTGTCTCGTCATACCAAATCAGAAGGAAATCTCCTTCAACATGGCACTCAAGACATCCGGCATATTCTCCAAGCAATGAGTGTGGTCGATATTTTTTTGGAAGCGGAATCTCCTTTTTAAGCTTATCGAGAACTTCATTCAAGGCTTTAATCTAAGTTCCTTCATAATCCCATAGATTTAAGCATTGCCTCTACACTTGAAGTGTCGAT
>CAZGJH010000045.1:0-1857 GCA_964525735.1 uncultured Sangeribacter sp. | reverse complement strand
AGTTCCTTCATAATCCCATAGATTTAAGCATTGCCTCTACACTTGAAGTGTCGATTGGCCCTTCAAGTTTACCTGCTTTTGCTTCTTCAAATGCAGCTTTGGTAACTTCATTGGGCTCATGGTAGACTGCATCTAAGAGAATTCCCTCTACATAATTATTTAGACTTCTACGGTCTTTCGCAGCGAGTTCCTTCAGTTTGTCAAGAAGATAGGTTGGCAAACGGAACACATGATCTTTCTTTTCTATTGCTATATCCATAATGGTATCAATTAGATTACAAAATTAATATATTTTATCATTATAAACAAAATAATTGTGCTCATTGCAATCCGGCAACCCCAGCGGAGGTATACAAGAGTCAAAAAGGAGCAGAATCCTGGTAGAGGCATGAATTTTTTTTGAGGGGTGTAATATGTTAGAGGCTTTTGCCGGATTTGAATATTCTGCAAATTTTTATCAAAATATTTTGTATTTTTAAAATTTATATATACCTTTGCGCCATCTAAACGAAAATATCGACATGACGACAACCCGTACATACACATACGTAGCAGCTAATTGGTGGCGCCGACTTTTAAGCCGGAGTCCATTTGTCATGTAAAATAACGTCAGTTAGCAAAACATTACATATCCGAAGTCCGGCTTCTTCACGAAGTCGGACTTTTTTCATCTAAACCACTAATTTTAAACATTATAAATATGGAAAAACAGAAAAGATTCCTCTTGAACGAGTCTGACATCCCCCGCTACTGGTACAACATCCAGGCCGACATGCCAGTCAAGCCTCTCCCTCCCCTCAACCCGGCAACCAACGAGCCGCTAAAAGCCGAAGACATGTTCCCCATCTTCGCTGAGGAACTCTGCCGACAGGAGCTCAACACCACCGACGAGTGGATCGAAATTCCCGAAGAAGTCAGGGAGATGTACAAATACTATCGCCCTACCCCGCTCGTGCGCGCTTACGGACTTGAAAAAGCCCTCGGCACAAAGGCTCACATCTACTTTAAAAACGAGAGCGTCAATCCGTTAGGATCGCACAAGCTCAATTCTGCCATCCCCCAGGCCTACTATTGCAGCAAAGAGGGGGTGACGAACGTCACAACCGAAACCGGGGCCGGGCAATGGGGCGCGGCTCTCTCATACGCCGCCAAACTCTTCGGACTTGACGCAGCCGTCTATCAGGTGAAGCTCAGCTACGGTCAGAAGCCTTACCGCCGAAGCATCATGAATACGTTTGGAGCGATGGTAACTCCCTCACCGTCAATGTCTACACGTGCCGGCAAAGACATCCTTACCCACAATCCGAATCATCAGGGCTCGCTCGGCACGGCAATCTCCGAAGCCGTGGAATTGGCCCGCACCACTCCCAATTGCAAGTACACACTCGGATCGGTGCTCAATCATGTAGCTTTGCATCAGACGGTGATCGGATTGGAGGCGGAGAAGCAGATGGAAATGGCCGGCGAATACCCCGACGTAGTGATCGGATGCTTCGGAGGCGGCTCCAATTTCGGAGGCATATCCTTCCCCTTTATGCGACATAATATACTGGATGACAAGAAGACACGCTTCATTGCGGCCGAGCCCGACTCTTGTCCGAAGCTCACGAAAGGTGAATTCCGTTACGACTTCGGCGACGAAGCCGGCTACACACCGCTGCTGCCGATGTATACGCTTGGTCATGACTTTATCCCGCCAAACTCACATGCCGGCGGACTGCGTTACCACGGAGCGGGCGTGATTGTGTCGCAGCTCCTGAAAGACGGCATGATGGAGGCAACGGATATCGCTCAACGCGAGGCGTTTGAAGCCGGTGTACTGTTTGCGCGGGCCGAGGGCATCATCCCTGCCCCCGA
>CAZGJH010000044.1:0-18351 GCA_964525735.1 uncultured Sangeribacter sp. | reverse complement strand
GCAACGAAGTCTTACCGTGGTCGACGTGACCCATGACGGTGACGATCGGCGGACGCGGCAGGAGATCCTCCTCGTTGTCTTCTTCAGGAGCGATAGCCTCCGTCACGTCGGCAGAGACGTATTCGGTAGAGAATCCGAATTCCTCAGCCACGATGTTGATTGTCTCGGCATCGAGACGCTGATTGATCGACACCATCACGCCGAGGTTCATACAAGTGGCGATGACGTTGTTGACGGGCACCTCCATGAGGTTGGCCAGGTCGTTGGCCGTCACAAACTCCGTGAGCTGTATCACGCGGCTTTCAGCCTCCTCGCGGCGCTGATTCTCGAGCTCGCGGTTGTGGAGAGCCTCCTTCTTTTCCTTACGCCATTTGACGTTCTTCTTGGGAGTCTTGTTGGTGAGGCGGGCGAGAGTCTCCTTAACCTGCTTCTGCACGTCTTCCGGATTGGGTTCCTGACGCTGCGGGCGGTCGTTGTTGCCACCGCGGCGCTTGGAGTCGCCCTTGCGGTCGGAGCGTTTGCGTTCGGAGCCCTGCTGCTGACCCTGCTGATTCTGCTTGTCGCCACTCTTCTTGCGGCGTTCGGAGCCGAATCCGGGCTGCTGTGCTGCTTTTTCGATATCTACTTTCTCCTTGCCGATACGCTTGCGTTTCTTACGGTCGGCGCTACCCTCTCCCGAAGCCGAGGCATTACCCTGGCCGCCGGCATTGCCTCCACCGCCTTGACGGTTGCGGTCGCCGCCACGACGGCGGTCATCCTTGCCGCGCTTCTTTGGGCGGGTCGACTGGTTGAGAGCGGAAAGGTCGATCTTTCCGAGCACTTTCAATTCCGGCTGAGCAGCCGGGGCATTAAGGCGGAATACGCCTGATGAAGCTGTAGATTCTTCAGCCTTGGGAGCCTCCTGCGGGGCTGCCTCCTGTGGTTTTGGGGCCTGCTGATGAGCCTGTTCGTTCTGGCGCGGGGCCTGGGCTTCAGGTTTGGCAGGCGCCTTCTGTGCCTCCTGTCTCTGTGCAGGACGCTGTTCGTTCTTAGGTCGGTTGTTCACTATTTTCTCTGTGCGATTTTCCGGCTTTGACTCGGCACTGTCGGGGCGATTCTCTTTCTGCTGCTGGGGGCGAGACGCAGAATTGTTGTTGTTATTCTGCGAAGATTGCTTTGAAGATTTGTTGCCACGCTGGTGGCGACCGCCGCCTCCGCCCTGCGAAGAGCGTTGGTTGAGAGTGTCGAGATCTATCTTTCCCAACACCTTCAGCCCGGGGGCAGCCGTCGCGTCGCCCTTGCGCTCGGTCTTCGCCTTGCGGTCTTCGCGCCTGGAATTGGTTCTTTGGTCTGACTGATCCTTGTCGGCTTTGTCGTTACTGAATTCCCTCATGAGCAAGGCCACGGCATTGTCGTCGACGCGAGCGTTGGGGTTGGCGTCGACTTCAATGTTGTTCTTGCGCAAGAAGTCTGAGACAGTAGAGACTCCGACATTAAGGTCTTTTGCTATTTTGCTGATTTTTGTGCGCATATGCTGGTGATGGGTTGTTTCTTTGAAATGATTAATCCTCGAATTCGGCCTTGATTACGCTCATTACGTGCTCGAGGGTGGTGTCTTCGAGGTCGGCCTGCTCAAGCAGCTCGGGGCTTGCGTTGAGCACCGATTTGGCAGTGCCGAGACCGAGATCCTTGAGGGCTTCGATCACCCAGCCGTCGATCTCATCGCGGAATTCGTCGAGGTAGATATCCTCCTCGCCCTCCTCGATGTCGCGGTAGACGTCGATGGTGTAGCCCGTGAGCATCGTGGCCAGGCGTATATTGAGGCCTCCCTTGCCGATAGCGAGCGAAACCTCGTCGGGGTGCAGAAACACCTCGGCCTTCTTCTCCTCTTCGTCGAGGCGGATCTTTGAGATCTGCGCGGGGCTGAGGGCACGCTGTATGAAGAGCTTGGGATTGGCCGTGTAAGAGATCACGTCGATATTCTCGTTGCGGAGCTCTCTGACGATGCCGTGGATGCGGCTGCCCTTGATGCCCACGCAGGCGCCTACGGGATCGATGCGGTCGTCGTAGCTCTCTACGGCTATCTTGGCGCGCTCGCCCGGAATGCGGGCCACGGCGCGGATGGTGATGAGGCCGTCGTGAATCTCGGGCACCTCCTGCTCGAAGAGGCGGAGCAGGAAGCGGTCGTCGGTGCGCGACACGATCACCTTGGGGTTATTGTTGTTGCTGTCGACGCGCTGCACGATAGCCTTCACGATGTCACCCTTATGGAAGTTGTCGCTCGGAATCTGCTGATCCTTAGGCATGGTCATCTCGTTTTGCTCTTCATCTACGAGGAGCGACTCGCGCTTCCAAATCTGATGCACCTCGCCTGTGATGATCTCACCTTCGAGCTCCTTGAATTTCGAAGTCTTCGCCTCGTTCTGGAGGTCGAGGATCTTCGACTGGAGCGTCTGGCGCAGGTTGAGGATGGCGCGGCGACCGAATTTCTCGAAGAAGATCTGCTTAGATACCTCCTCGCCGATCTCACACTCGGGGTCGATTTCGCGAGCCTCCGAGAGGCCAATCTGGCGGTCTTTGTTCTCGACCTGATCGTCGGGCACTACTTCGAGGTTCTGATAGATCTCGCAGTCGCCCTTGTCGGGGTTCATGATCACGTCGAAGTTCTCGTCGGAGCCGAACATTTTCGCCAATACATTGCGGAACGATTCCTCGAGAACGCTTATCATAGTGGTCTTGTCGATATTCTTGAGCTCTTTGAACTCGGCAAACCGATCGACCATATTCACTGTCTCTGCTTTCTTTGCCATTGTGACTTTAGAATTGAAGTAGATATTTCGTATATTTCACATCGCCGTAGGGGAAAGTGCGAGTCACCTTCTCCAGAGTAGGGCGTTTCGCGCCGTCGGCCTTCACCTTCTCTTCGCTCACGATAGTGAAGGCGTCGGGGTTGGCTTCGCGGAGCATTCCTTTGTATTTCTTTCCGTCGCGTGCAAGCACCTCCACCTCCTGGCCGAGATACTTCTGATATTGGCGGAGCACTTTGAAAGGAGACGTGATGCCGGCAGAGCCTACTTCGAGCTCATAGTCTTCGACTTCTCTGTCGAAGGCCTCCTCAATGGCGTGTGTGAGACGCACGCACTCGTCAATGTCGACGCTACCGTCGGAGTCTATCTCGACGCAAATCTCGTTGGTGGGGCTCACGGCCACATCTACGAGGTAGAGGTCGGTATCCTGAAGCTGACCTTCTATGAATTCTGTAAGGGCTACCTTGTCTATCATCTCTTTGTTTCTAAATGCTTTCTATCAGTTACAAAAGAGGAGGAGACTGACGTCCCCTCCGGAATACTTTTGCAAAGATAATAAAAATAAGCCTATTAATGGCCACTTTCCCAGCTAAATCGCGAATTTACCGAAAATAATTAAGTATTTTTAACATTAGCTTGGATTTTTTAAGCCTCATACGAGCTCGGCGTCTATCTCCGAGAGGAAGCGCCCCATGGCCGGATTGTCGGCCACGACCTGACGCAGGAATTCCTTGGGAGGCAGCTGTTTGTTGGCCACTGGCTCCGTATTCACCTCTACGCGAAGGGTAAGGAGGTCGTTGGCCAGGAAATTGCGCAAGAATTCTATGAGTTTGGGCATCGAGAGCTCAAAGGCCTGAAGCTGAGCGGGATGATCTACGATAATCCGATAGGAGTTGTCGCCGTCGGGCTGCGGGTGGGCGCTCCGCATGGTGTTTACGAGGATGTGGAGCTGCGGATTGCGTGCTATGAATTCTCCCCAGGCTTGCTGAAAACCTTCGGGAGTGATGGGAGTGGTGCGCTGCTCAAGGTTGCTGGCAGAAGCGGCTGTGGCAGCCGAGGGCTCGGAGAGGCGGAATGTAGACGGGCGAGCTCCGGCAGGGCGCGCAGGAGCCGGGTGCGGAGCCGCTTTTGGAGCGGGCTGTTGCGGCTGCGGGGCTTGCGGTTTTAGCTGCGGGGCTGCCTGCGGGGCTGCTTGAGGGGGTGCCTGTGGTGCGGCCTGAGGCGCCGGCTGGGGCGTGGCGTGGTAGGGAGCGGCGGGATCGCGGAGCGGCACGGGACGGTCGGGAGCGTCGAAGGGTGGCGTGGCCGGTTTTAGGAGCTGGCACATGCGTATGAGGGTGAGCTCTACGAGCAGGCGTTTGCCGGTGGCCGTGCGATAGTTCAAATCGCAATCGCTCAGCAGTTTCATGGCCGCGTAATACCATTGTGCGGGCAGCGTGCGGGCCTGTTCCACGTAGCGTGCTGCGATCTCCTCCGAGGTTTCGAGCAGGGGCACAGTGCGCGGATCGGCGGCCACCATGAGGTCGCGCACGTGGGCGGCCAGGCCGTTTACCATAAAGAGGGAGTCGAAACCTTTGTCGCGCACCTCCTTATAAAGGAGTAGCGCTTCGGGCACATTGCCGTCGCGGCAGGCTTCGATGAGGCGGAAGTAGATGTCGTAGTCGAGCACGTTGAGATTCTCGATCGTGTTCTGGTAGGTGACGTGGCCGCGAGAGGAGGCCGCCACCTGGTCGAAGATCGAGAGAGCGTCGCGCATCGCGCCGTCGGCCTTTAGGGCAATCACGCCGAGGGCGTCGCGGTCGGTGGTGATACCCTCCTGTGAGGCTACGTATTCGAGATGCTCCACCATGTCGTTGATTGTGATACGCTTGAAGTCGTAGATCTGGCAACGGCTCAGAATCGTGGGTATCACTTTATGCTTCTCGGTGGTGGCGAGTATGAACACCACATTCTTCGGGGGCTCCTCCAAGGTTTTGAGGAAGGCGTTGAAGGCGGCGTTAGAGAGCATGTGCACCTCGTCGATGATGAAGACGCGGTATTGGCCCGTTTGCGCGGGCACATTTACCTGGTCGGTGATAGAGCGGATATCGTCGACGGAGTTGTTTGAAGCGGCGTCGAGCTCCACAAGGTTGAAGGAGTTGCCCTGCTCGATGGCACGGCAGGAGTCGCACACGCCGCAGGCCTCGCCGTCGGGAGTAGGATTGAGACAGTTGATGGTCTTTGCGAAAATACGGGCACACGAGGTTTTGCCCACACCTCTTGGGCCACAGAATAGATAAGCCTGGGCGAGGCGGTGGGATTCTATGGCATTTTTAAGAGTTGCGGTGAGGGCTTTCTGGCCCACGACAGTCTTGAAAGTAGCGGGGCGGTATTTGCGTGCCGACACTACATAAGGCTTCTGCTGACTCATCACTTCTTTCCTTAATCTATGGTTATCTCTTGTTTTGGCTTTACTTGCGCCTTCATTTCTTTTCACAAAAGTAATAAAAAAAACCTTACTCTGCAACAATACGCCCATTGAATCGTTACAAATTAAAAAAGTAACCCATAGCAAATGCCCAAAAGTAACTTATATACCCGCACCGGTGATTCAGGCACCACCTCCCTGGTAGGAGGGACACGCGTAAAGAAGAATTGCGCGCGTCTGAACGCCTATGGCACGATCGACGAGTTTTCGGCCCATTTGGGGGTTGTGCTCTCGGCGCCAGAGTGTCCCGAGGAGATCCGCACGTATCTGCACGATATGCAGAGCATGCTCTTCAATCTGGGAGGCTATCTGGCCTGCGAGTCGCCGCAGCTCACTGACGTATCTTCTGAGGCTCCGGAAAATCTGGAGAAGAAGTATGGGGTGAATAGCTGGGGCCTGACAGAGGAGACTTTGGAGCAGTTGGAGCGCATGATCGACAAGCTCGATGCAGATACACCCAAGGTGAACGCGTTTGTTTTGCCTGGGGGCACGCCGATCTCGGCGCAGACCCATGTGGCGCGCACCGTATGCCGACGCGCCGAGCGATGCATTCTCATCTTGGCCGACGAAGCTTACGTCGACCCTCTGGCCATCCGCTACCTCAACCGTCTCTCGGATTACCTCTTCATCCTGGCCCGCTACTTCAACCATCTCTTCGGCGTGGCCGAGCTCACCTGGCACAAGAGCTGACGACACCTCCGAGGGTTGAAGAGATCTTACGCTCTTGCCGCCTCAGTTCTGCCGAGGTTGGAATGGCTGGCAAGGCAGTAAGCCGAGTTATACAAAGGTGTATAAAACATTATAGACATCGAAATAGTTATCAATATAAATAAAAAAGGAAAAGCAATATGTACTGGACACTTGAATTAGCGTCGAAACTTGAAGACGCACCATGGCCCGCAACGAAAGACGAGCTCATTGACTACGCAATGCGCAGTGGCGCACCGTTGGAAGTGATTGAAAACCTCCAGGAGATGGAAGACGAAGGCGAGACCTACGAGAGCATCGAGGAGATCTGGCCCGACTACCCCTCCAAAGACGATTTCTTCTTCAACGAGGAGGAATACTAAGCTGCCACAATCATAACACGCAATCTAAAGCTTGCTCACAGAACCACGACAATCATTTAGACCTC
Source organism: uncultured Sangeribacter sp. (assembly GCA_964525735.1). Lineage (GTDB taxonomy): Bacteria > Bacteroidota > Bacteroidia > Bacteroidales > Muribaculaceae > Lepagella. The sequence continues at coordinate 11,963 of CAZGJH010000044.1, read as the reverse complement.
GAGTTCTTGTGAGCAAGCTTTTTCAGTTCAAATCCACCGCCCCATCCTGCAAAAGCCTGGTCCAGTAATCGAGCTTTAGCTCGATTGTTACCAGCCATGTATCCTTTTGAGATTCAGCTCCATGAAGAGAAAAAAATCATTCTAACCCATGCAAGAACCAATTATACATAGTTTTAACAGACGTTGCAAAACCCATAATTATCGGAGCCGTTGTATCTATATGATCACTATTCTCAAATCGCCAAATTTCCCGGTGTTTTCTACAATCACTCGTGATCCCATTTATAAAAAGATTTCTCCAATAGTTCATCTTCAACCAACAGGTGAAATAATATATCAATGCCTTGATATGCTATGTAAGAGCCATCCGGCTCTAAAAATTCTTCGCAGAATCGCCATGCCTGATCATATTCATTTCGAGCTTTTCGTACAAGAGCCTACTACCGAACCATTAGGTTCTATAATCGGCGGGTTTAAAAGTCAATGCAGCAAACAATACTGGGTAAAATTTCCAGAATCAATCCAAGCGTTGACAAAGGAACCTATCTTTTCATCAGGTTTTAACGATAAGATTGCAATGCGAGCAGGTGCTAAAGATGCTTTCTACAATTACATTGCCGACAATCCAAGGAGATATCTGATTAAAAAACTATGTCCAGAATTCTTCTATCACAAAATTATGATCGAAGTTGCTGGGCAAAAGTGCGGCCTATATGGGAATTTATTTCTTCTGGATAATCCCGTGAAATCATTCGTTAAAATAAGTCGGGATAAAAGTAAAATGCCTGATCTTGATGAAAAGATAGAGATGTGGGATGAGACCATCCGATGCGGTGGTGTACTGGTATCACCCTTTATCAACCCTGCAGAAAAAGAGATTCGGGATAGAGCCATTAAGAATGGTAATGGATTAATAGTAATCGTTGATTATAGATTTTCCGAACGGACCAAACCATATAAATCTCTCTTCAACCTTTGTGCTGATGGGTTAATGCTAATAGTCAGTACCGAAGAAAAGGCATCTCCTACCAAAGGAATACGATACTCACAAGCTAATAAGTTAAATGATATAGCGGCTATAATTGCAAAACTCCCACCCTTAGGAGCTAAACTCCTATCGCGAAAAGAAACCATATAAGCCCATCATTCACTTATCTCCTCGCTGCGCCTCTCATAATCATGAGTGCAGCCGAACTTCGGTCTCCTCTTATTTCTCGTGTGATTACTTCACTTGCTCGTTTTCATTGACAGGGAATTCGCTGTAGGCACGCAATCTGCGGTAGACTCCCATCCAGAAAGCAAGATAGTCTTGCACCACTTTAAGGCCTGTCGCATAGCCTTGTGAGGCATCGACTGACGCTCCTGGCAGAAGATGATTTTTCTGTATATAAAGAGCCACATCTTGAGGAATATGATTGTCGAACACAACATCGGCAAATGAAGTTTCAGCAGCTTTGCGTTTACGATAGAAACGATTTCCTGGAAGAGACACTGTGATCGTTCCGTGAACTTACGATTAGTTTTCCATGAAAAATTCCGACAAAAACCGTTATTTACCACGATATAAGATTGTATTTCAATCATATAAATAATATGCCCAATACTGACTTTTCCGTGAACCTCCCCCAAAATTCCGAGAACACTCCTAAGGTTATCTACATGTTCCGGGCAAAGCAAGATCACTTTTTGATGAATTCGCTCTCTTTTCTGTTTTATAAAGAATGTATCAAATATGAAATTCCGATAGGTCAGCAACTCTCGCTTCCTCATCAGATTACACTGTAAAATTAATAATTTTCATCTAAAATATGAAATAATTGCAAAATATGTATTAAATTTGCATCCTCCTTTGAAGTTACAAGAAAGAGTTAGCCTGTATCAGACATATTCAGTAAACCACTACCATTAATATACTATGCACTTTAAACGTTTCTTTGTTCTCCACAACGACCACGGTGTGTCTGAGAGCCTTATCAGCGTGGCTCTCAGACGCATTGATACTTCCAGACGTAAAGGTCAAAATGTCATTGAGTTCGGAAGGGTAATAGGATTCAATGAATTAGTTGAAGTCTCTGAAAATGATGAGTTCTATGAGGCAGTCAGAGGAGACCGTCCCTATACCTCACGCTTTGTAAAATATCGTTTTCCAGAAACAACTACTAAGCTCGCCATAGTATGGCAAAGAGTGAATGACAACGTCATCCGAGTAATCACGGCCTATTTTACCAATCGAGATAACTCCGATTGTCCTGATAAGCCAAACAATATTCTTCGGAAACATAACAATGGGAAAAAGATTTCAATGAAACAGATTGAGGAGGCTTTAGATTTTTGGTCAAAGCACGCTTTCATAGAATCCGTTCCTCGGAACTATGTTTTGCAAGATAACCATTTCTAATACAGTAGTGAAATATAGATAACTGATACCGGTTCAAGGTACTGAAACATTTCTCTTCCAATCCATATGCTTGTACAGAGAATGGCTATGCTCTCTGCGGTATTAAAAAGCTATACAGCTTTCATACGAACATCCGTAGCATAGAGAGGCATTTAGCGGTATGCGAAACTTTCTCCTAAACAATGCTTCTATATTTCAACGGATGGAATGGCTTGGGTAAAGGAAGACTCGAGGTATAGATTACACGTATTTACGTGTAATCTATACCTCCCTTGGTTAGTCTACTCCGTAAATAACGGGCTATACGGTTAAAACTTTAAAGAACAATGAACGATCTTTTTTTTCAAGCAAGGAGTTTAAATGATACAACCATGGCATTTTTACATAATCCGAAAGCCCTCAGATTTGTAGATATGGAGAAATATAGTTAAATTTGCATTCATAGAATTTATCAAAACACAACAATATGGAACAAGACAATCTTTATATCCGCTTTGACTGGGCTATCAAGCATATTTTGCGCGACAAGGCCAACTTTGACATCCTCGAAGGTCTTATCTCTGTGCTCTTAGGCGAGGAGGTAAAGATTGTGGAACTGCTCGAGAGTGAATCCAATCAGGATAACGACCGAGACAAATTCAACCGCGTTGACATCAAAGCAAAGAACAGCAAGGGACATATCATAATCATTGAGGTGCAGCTGACACGACAGCTGTACTATCTTGAACGGATCCTATACGGAACCTGCAAGGCTATAACCGAGCATATAAACATCGGTGACAAGTACGATCAGGTCAAGAAGGTGTATTCGATCAGCATTCTATACTGCGACTACGGACGAGGCGACGATTATGTGTATCACGGGCAGACCGTCTTCAAGGGCATACATACCGGAAACGACCTGTTAGTTAACATGAAGGAGGAGGGCGTGATTGTTCCTCACCTTCCCCGTGAGGTATTTCCGGAGTATTATATCGTAAGGGTAAACGCCTACGACAAAATTCCCGAAACCCCGCTTGACGAATGGATGACATACCTTAAGACCGGAAAGATAAAGGAGGATACCCACACTCCTGGACTGCAGCAGGTACGTGAGAAGCTACGTGTGCTGTCGATGACTTCCAAAGAACGTCGCGCTTATGACGAGCATATGGATAATATAATGGTACAGAACGACGTGCTCGATACTGCCAGAGATGAAGGCCGCGCAGAAGGTCGCGCAGAAGGCCGCACAGAAGGCCGCGCAGAAGGTCGCGCAGAAGGTCGCGCAGAAGGTCGCGCAGAAGGCCATGCAGAAGCAATGATCGAGGTTGCTCGTGCAATGAAACAGCAAGGGTTACCTTATGAAAGTATTTCTAACTTTACTCGTCTATCAATAGAAGAGATTGAGTCTCTTTAGCATTTGGCCCAACTAAGTAAATGTATATCAAACATTACCAAGTCTGGCTTCCTGCTACATTTACGTAAATGTAACAGGAAGCCAGACTTATTCTTTCTCAAATCTTTGAGAAATCTCACTTATTCAAAGATTAACCTTTCATATACTGCGAGTTACGATGGCAAAATATCAACAACCTCGAAACAGCATATAACTTGAAACCGGATATTGACACTCATGTGATGGGAGTATGGAAGCTGTCGTCGATGGAGCTGCGAACCCAGCTGGTGCAATCCCAGCCGATGCTCCACGTCCTCCTGATCAATTCATCCATCTTTTCCTGATACTCCTTCTCCAGGCTATGCTTTACAAGCCATTTCGAGAAGCGTCCGAAATTGGCTACCAGCGACCTTACAAATGCTTCGTCATGACAATAATGCGACCCATAGCCGCACAATAGTGCCAGCAGATACTCCATCATGTCGGCCACAACATAAGGGTCGCGCACCTTTGCCGTGAAGTCTTTCATGATATCATTGATCTTGGTGAACTTCAACCGCATAATCGGTTCGCCACTCGGCCGATATAATTTTGAGTAAAGGGCTTGTTGAGTCTTCGCCACAACCTTTTCAACATCCGGATTAAGGAAAAAATCAAGATACTCCTTTGCCGGTTTCACATCGGAATAAATATCCAATATAAATTCCTCCAGGTGCTCCCTATCGAGCCCCTGGATATACTTCTTCAATTGTGCTTTCGACATAACTGTTCTTAGTCTTTTACGAGAGGAATGAGATCGCCATAACCCTCGGCAGCCATGTCGGCAAGCGGAACAAATCGCAACGAAGCGGAGTTGATGCAATAGCGCATACCGCCATCCTCAGCCGGCCCGTCGGGGAACACGTGCCCCAGATGCGATCCGCTGGAGGCCGACCGAACTTCAGTGCGCTTACGGCCAAACGAATTGTCCTCATGCTCAGTGATCAACCCTGAATCGATAGGACGCGTAAATGCCGGCCAGCCGCAACCGGAATTGTACTTCCGAGTCGAGACAAACAGCGGCGTGCCGTCGGTGATATCCACATAGATTCCAGGGCGGAATTCATGGTCGTATTCGTTGATGAAAGGTCGCTCCGTGGCGCCATTCTGCGTCACCTCCCACTGAAGCGGAGTCAACCGGCTGCGCAACTCATCCTTGTCGCTACGCGGAGTCGTCGCATGGTCAGCCGAACGCTTCCATTGGCTCACCTCCCTGAAGAGCGCGGGATCTACGTGGCAATACCCGTCAGGGTTCTTGTAAAGATACTCCTGATGATAAATCTCGGCGGGATAGAAATTCTGAAGGGGCGCTACCTCCACAGCCAACGGCTGAGTGTAACGCCGCTGAACAGCAGCAACATACGCCTCAATAATTTCGCGATCCTTAGGGTCGACGTAATAGATACCCGTGCGATATTGTGTGCCTACATCATTGCCCTGACGATTAAGCGTAAGCGGGTCAATACTACGGAAGTAGATCGACATCAGTTTCGTGAGACTTACCACGGAGTCGTCGTACACTACCTCCACGGTCTCTGCCGCGCCCGTCTGGCCCGTACACACCATTTCATACGTAGGGTGAGGCACACGGCTGTTGGCATAGCCGGCCTGAGTGTGTTCTACACCTTCCACGAGCGAGAACAGATGATCCGTCCCCCAGAAGCATCCTCCTGCAAAATATATTTTCTTTGTCATATCGAGAGTCTTTTCTTATTATGATAACGCAATACGCCTCACAGTTGTTGCCCGATGTAGCCCTCCTGGTCGTAAGTGCGACGCTGGCGATTTATCAAGGCGATGAGCCGGTGCAGCTCGCTGTCGGGGGTGCCCTCGGAGATTAGCGAGTGGCTTCGGGCAGCGATCGAAGCGTATTTTACGTATTGCTCGTCGTAACGCTGGCGCGAGCCGTTCTTGATACGCTCCTCAATGTCGGCCGGTATGAGGAAGCGCCCGCGTTCGCCTACGTGCGGCTTGAATTGCGTAAGATAGATATCGATACCCGCCAAGTCGAAATCGCCGAAATGCACATACCTGTTGGGCAATCGCGCCAGCCAATGCATCAGATCTGAAGAGAACGCGTAGCGCGCCACAAACAATATCTCAAGATCTTCCACATCACAACTGCCGGCCTCCGCAATCGGCTTCAAACAGCTTTCGAAGAGCAACTTCTGCTCGCGGATACGGAGGAAATTCTCCATATTCTCCACACCGATGATAACGGCTGAAGCAGGCGGGACAAACGATTGCCAATCAGATATGTAAATCGCACTCCCCTTGACCGGATCTACCATAAAAGAGCGATTCTGCAGTTTGCAAACCATTGGATGATAGCTGTTGACAAGAAAACCTGGGCACGTGCGCTCACTGCGCGTCTTCGAATTGCCCGACAGCGATGCCTGTGCCGCACGCGAACCGTCGCCCATGAGCAATTCCTTTGCCGCATCCAGATTGCAGAGAGCCTCGTTATATTTTGGTAAAACTCCCAAGAACGCCTCGACGTTTGTGACGCGTAGATAACTCCATCCCCCTCTGTAGATTCTATCTATCACCCCCTCGCTCATAAGAAATTGCATAAGAGGAATCGAGATAGAAGAGAAAGGCAACTTCTCCCCTCGCGCAAGCCGCTGAAGCTTCTCTATCAATGGCAAAGTAATTTTCATAGAATCTTAATTTACAAATTTTTACATCATCTCGGCCTCGCGTATCGAAAGAATTGGTTGCACGGTGGTGTTCGCTTCCTTATCCTTCGAGAGCATATAAAGCCGGCGGTAAGAGAGCGGCCGATGCGCCTTCGGCGACGAATTCACGATAAAAATGCCGCGCTGATTGGCAAAATTCAGTATGCCCTGTATATTCTCGTCGGCCAGACGCCCGATCTCATCCATCATGCAATGCAATCGGAAATCGCCCGCCTGCCCCGCGCGCTTCTTGAACACGCTGATCAGCAGAATGTTGATCAACGCTTTCACCAGGATATCCGTGCCTTCCGAACCTACCGCCCGTAGATTTTCAACCCAGCCGGTCTCATTGTCATTTTCCACGACGTTAAACTGCAGCGCAAACGTCTGCTCCAGAGGCAGTTTCTTCACATCCCGTTCGGTGTTCAGAGCCGTTAAAAGCGACTTGAGATACTTTATCGATTCACGATTCATATCCAAATGCTCGTCGGTAGAAAAGAGATTCACCTCCCCAAGCTCATACTGATGGGCGTTCCAGAAATCGGTGATGTTCTGGAGTTGCTGTATTATGGGCGCACCGCTGCGTTCAAGCCGAAGCCGTATGCTGCGTATCACGCCGGCAAACGTCTTCTTCTCAAAGTCGTAATTGATGTCGCGGATTATCCTCTGGATCTCCGATTCGCGCCCTAACAATATGTTGAAATCTGAAGCCGCTCGTGAGAGTATGTCGCGATACATATTGCTCGTAACGTGCTGAAAATCCTTGATTTTATCATTGACGATAAACTCCTCGACGTTTTCAGCATAACGCACGTAATCTTCATCCGTCTCGCACGCTGCGGGAAATTTGAATGTGTTGTTTTGCGAAAAACGCTTCCGGAAGCCGTTGATGATCTCCTTGAGCCCACCTTTGAGCTCACTGATATCTGCAACCAGGCGGACAATACCGCTCACCAGAGCCGGAGCCTCCTGATCAGTGCGCTCCACTCCCGCTTCCTGCAGCTCTACCGGACACGCTCTCGAAGCGATAAACTCCTCAGCCTGTTGCTTCGACGCCACGGCCTTCACATGAGCCTTGCGGAGCTCTACAAGTTGCTTCTCTTCCTCACCGCGCTTCATCTCAAGCCGCTGCCTGCGCTCCTCATACTTCTCTCTGAGGTGCGCCTCCTCAGCCTCGAATTTCTTCTTATCTACCTGCATTTGAGCCACATGGTCGAGCAACTCACGGCAATCTTTATGATACTCCGTAATCTTGTCACGCTCGGCATCAATTCGCTTCAGCGAATCCTTGAGCCCACCGATCTCCCTCTCGGTAGCATGCAGGCTGTCCACCTCAGCTCCGGAATCGGCCAATTCAGCAGCCTCACCATCTTTGAGCTCCTTCAAGCGGGCGTCATAGTCGGCACCCGCTGAGGCAATCTCCTGCTTGATCTCGGCCAACGCCGCATCCAACTTCTCTTTATCCCCCTTCTCCTCTTCGGCTATCATTTTGCCCACTTTACGCAACTCCGCGTGCATCTTCGCCTGAATCGCATTTCGCTCGACCGAGAGACCATCTACCTGCACGCGCAACTCCTTGATCTTTTCATCAAACTGCCCGCGAAGCTCATCCACTCGCTGCCGCTCCTCCTCTTCAAGATCGGCCAAACGCAGCGATGCCTCCTTCAATTGTTGCGCGGCAAGGTTAAGGCCCTGCGCCGTATTGTCGATTTCAGTCTGCACCTCACGCTGACGTGAACGCAACTGCTTGGCTGCCTCCGAGACCCCTGCCTCGCAATCTTGCCGAAGCTTGATGACACCATTGGACAGCGCGGTTATCTCCTTGTTCAACCGGTCGATAGCATCCCGAATCATAGCCGGAGTACGCACCTCTCGCGCTATCGCTTCCATGTCTATTTTTACTCCAAACAGGCTGTCGGCCCCTTCGTCGGCGAGATGCGGCCGGAGGTCGCGCGCGTAAAGCACACTCCTCTCGTCGGCTATCTTGCCGATGCTTCTCTCCCACCCCGCCACATTGCCGTCGAGCCATTCGCAAAGCGAGTCCTTGGCATTGTCGAGAATAAGCTGCTCCCCGTCGCGCTTCTCTTTCAAACGTGCCATTTCACTCTCCAAATCCTTGATCTGAAGGGCGTAATCATTCTCTATCTCCTTGCATTTGAGTTCAAGAGAGTTTTTGATAGAGTCGAGTTGATTCTCGGCCTTAAGCTTCTTTTCAGCGAGCCGATGCTGTTTCTTCTCCGTATCATCGATGCCCTTCCGACACGCGTCAATAGCCTCGCGCAGAGGAGGATAGCCGGCAATCTTAGCACGCTCCACCTCCTGCTCATGCAGCAACTGACTATACACCGTTATCCCCTCTCCGATTTTGGCCAACTCCCCCTCCACCTTCTCTCGTATCTCCTTATCAAGCTTCGCTTTACGGTCGAGACGCTGCGCCTTACGCTCATTCCATTCCTCCTTGAGCGCCGTGCGCTTCTCGTTGAGACTTTGCAGATACTGCGCCTTGTCGAGCCTGATACGATCGGCCAACATCACATATTTGGAGGAGATCGACTGATAATTGGCCTTTAGCTCCTGCAGCCATCTCTCCTTCTGCTGAAGCAGCAACTCCAGATCTCCCCGTTTCGCGGCTCGCGCTATCATAGCCTCAATGCCCATCTCCTGATACCTCTTCTTCACGGCCGAAGCCTTCTTGAGATCGCGCGCCAGACCATCGATCTGGCTCGTAAGCTTGCGGCGGTCTTTATCGTAATCGTCACTTAAAGAGCGGGTTTTCTCATCAATGCCCCGGATGGTATCCTCTTTCCTCTCTATCTTGCTTGCGAGAATCGGTATGTCGCGCTCCGCTTTCCCCACAGCAAATTTGAGCATCGCGCATTGCTCACGCAGCGCAAACCGCTTGGCCGCCATTTCATGCGAAGTAGCGATGATATTGTCGGCATCGCGCCGCGCTTCCACCACTCCTTGACGGTTCTTCCTGCTCCACTGAGAGATATCTTCCAGCTCGTCGTTGAAATTCGTGAGTTTGCTACGGAAGAAATTGAGGTCGACTGCAATCTCCTCCTCCTCTCCTGCTACACTGTTGATGATAATGTTCTTGATAAACCCTGCGTCCACCCGCTCGTTGAGAAACACGTTCTGAATGATGCGCGGGATATTCTGATACTGCTGGCTGCGAAGCAGATAATATTTCAGAAGGTCTTTCGAAAGATGCGCGGCGCGGTTGCCGTAAAGAATGTCGAGATACTGGCTATAGCGATCTATGATACCGCTGAAATCGATACCGAGATTATGAAGGCGTTGTCTCACAGTCAGATTGTCGGAAGCCACGACACCGAGCTGATCTACAAACCATTCGCGCGAATAGGGCGCATCTACGAAGCGGAAAGCCGCCCTGTTGTGATGGCGGAAAAGCACTATCGAGAAAGGCACCTCCTCGTCGCCACGCTCTACCTCATACACAATGTAAGACGCTGACGTCGGGAGATAGAAATCGTCAAACGCCTGCTGCCCCTGCGTGCGTATTCCGAGGCGGTCTTTACGACAGTTGTAGAAAAAGAGCAGCGCACGGAGCAGAGTGGTCTTCCCGACGCCCTGGGTGCCGGTGAAATGCACATTCCCATCCATCGCCACCTCGGCATAACGGATGTGCGCGCTATTGATAAACACTATCTTATTGAGGTATCTCATCTTCTTCATTGAATGCAATAAGTTCGACCATATCCTCCAAATATCGGTAAGCCGACGTCACCTGATATCGCTGAGCGGCGTCGTCGGCCAGCTCCACGAAGCCCTGCCGCAACAGCTCCTCCACGAGACGCTCGCAAATCTCATCGTTGCGTATCTTATTTTCATACAATCCCTTGGCCTTTTCGCGCAATTCAATATCCGAATCAATCTTCATAGCCAACTCAGCCTCCAAGAATGTGAAGCCCGGACTGAGCGACGGATCCCACGCCTTCAGGAAATCGAGCACGTCGATCCAATGGCCAAACCGCTTCAACTTATCGGCCAGCGACGTCTTCGACTCCTTGCGCGAGAAATAGAAATAACCGTTGCCCTCCTCCAAGATGAAGCCGATACGCGCGAAATAGTCGGCATACGCCTCACGGTGGTCGTCAAGGTCGATGAAAATCTTCCTAACCCCCTCCTCCACGCTGTCTGACGAGATGAAGCCTCCGCGGCTCAAACGATCGAAAACCTGCTGCACGTATTTCATGAGATATTGTAAATCAATGGATAATCAATGTTGTCATCGCTCTGCCACATCTCCGTGATGCGGAGTCGTGAGCTATGGTTGAGAAGAATCTCGGTGTAATACTCCACCTTCTGCTCCAATGCCTTCGGCCTGTCGTAAGGGTAATTCTTAACGAAAGTGTAAAGATCTTGCGACGATACGAAGAAAGCCTCGGCCATGACGTCGGTGTCGACGAAATCTTCTACTATATATCCGGCATCAAGCTCAGCGGCCTTCAGCGGTATTTGAGGCGTGGTAGCCAATCGCTTACGCCTTGTCAGAAATTTTCTGGCAACCGCTATTGCCTCCAAGCCCGCGTCCGTGTCGCGCAGAGAGGCCAGCGAAACACGGGTAGTGTAGTAAGGAGCCGTCTCGAGCAATTGATGGCTACACCCTCCGAGCATCTGGCAGACGTTCGTGGCCCGTTCCCAAGTAAGCTGATCCTTAAGGTATTTGAGCTTCCTGATACGCTTCACTCTACGGTTGTGGGCCTCGATCTGATGGAGATAATCACGTATGGTATGCTCCAGCTCGATAAGCGAATGAAACACCTCCTTGAAGCGTATTCTCACATCGATCGAAATGCGTGTAAGCCTGTCGTCGGAGGTCATCACCTCGAGCAGATCCTTGCGCTCATCGAGCAGCCGTTCGGTCTGCCGAATCAGAGAGGCGATGCTTTCGAGAGTGGCGAGATTCTCCTCCAGCTTCTGCCGCTTCACCTCATAATTGCGCTCCTGGCGATAAGTATCGTTGATAATACGTTTCAGCTCAACGGTTTTCGTAGCCGCTTGCGTCACGATATTGCGGAGCGTCCGGATGATTTTGTTTACGTATTTCCGCTGCGAGTCAGCATTGCCACGTTCCTTGAGATAGAAATCAATATTGCTCTTGAGTTGCTGAAGACTCTCCTCAACCGAAGCGCTGGTGATATTCTCGTTAAGACGCAGTATATCTTCGAAAAACCGCTGATATGTCTCCTCCAGCTCCAGCATCTCCCCCTCCTGGCGTATCACGCCATAATCGATCAGCAGCCGCAGGTTTCTTTCATTCTCCACGAGCTCCAACGCATCATCATAGCGGAAATCAAACTTCATGCGCGCCTGGAAAAGGGCATGCAGAAGCTTTCGCTCCCTGTTAAGGCGCGAGAGCAATTCGTTGAGATCGGAGAAAACCTTCATATCGTCAGCACATTTGCAGATCCAACCACAAAATTAGCGAAAAATCCCGAAACGC
>CAZGJH010000043.1:0-18401 GCA_964525735.1 uncultured Sangeribacter sp. | reverse complement strand
AATTCCGTCATAACAATCTAAATCTCAATAATTTCATTGTGCTCTTTCAAATTTTTACGGGACAGTAATGATAATTTATATTTAATTATCTATCTGCTTTATCCTCAGTAAAATTAGTATTTATGATTCATGTAGTGGTCATGTAACCGACATATAATGGTGTAAAAGTTACTTGTCATGTGGTAGGGAGGAGAAAGAGAGTAGCGACATCTCGGGACGAGCAATTCTATTGATGGATTAATTTGGAAAGGATTGGGAAAATCGTTAACTTTGTTGGCAAAACGGAGAATGACGGTAAATTAATTCTGTAAACTTTTCCAAAATACTGAGAATGAACCAAACTGCATCAACAAAACATCAGAGAGTAGACGTGGCAGACGTGCTGCGTGGCTTTGCCGTAATGGCAATTATTCTGCTTCATTCTATCGAACATTTCAACTTCTATTCCTTTCCAGATACAAGTGGCCAACCCGCATGGCTCAATTTCTTCGATAAAGCCATCTGGGATGGTCTCTTCTTTGCATTCGGAAGCAAGGCATACGGCATTTTCGCCCTTTTATTTGGATTCAGCTTCTTTATACAGGACGATAACCAACGAATGAGAGGTAATGATTTCAGGCTCCGGTTCTGTTGGCGTCTCTGCCTACTTTTTCTTTTCGGTCAACTCGATGCGTTGTTTTTCACAGGCGAAATCCTCGTCTTGTATGCATTAGTTGGTTTCATTCTTGTGCTGACTTGTCGGCTATCGACACGAACCCTCGTGATATTGGGAAGCATCTTCATACTCCAGCCAATTTGCCTCTATCAGATGCTAAGGTCTGGCCTTGATCCCAACTATGAAATCATAAAGATCAATTCCGGACCTTTTTGGGCCGCTACTTATGACGCTCAGACTCACGGATCTTTCCTTGAAATGGCGAAAGTAAATATGTGGGAAGGTCAACTTGCGAGCCTCGCATGGGCCTGGGAACATGGGCGACTTTTTCAGACAGCTGGGCTGTTTATTTTCGGTATGCTCATAGGCCGCTCAGGATGGTTCAAGAAAGAGTATCTTCCTAATTGGGGGAGAGTTTTGGCTACCGCAATCGTTGTATATTTCCCTCTCAGCGGCATACTCAATATGATGGGGGATTACGTTTCGAATCCTAACTTCATGACTCCTTTCAAGATCTTTGCCAGTTCTCTGACTAATCTCTGCCTGATGCTCATGCTGGTATGTGGCATTCTGTTTGCTTACTACCGCACTCAGAAGCTAAGCGACACGTTGTCGTTGCTGATTCCTTATGGCCGGATGAGTATGACCAACTACGTCACACAAGGTATCATAGGATCTGCTTTATATTATCATTGGGGGCTGCACCTTCAGATGGGCATTACTGGCAGTGTGCTCATAGGGATTGCTATCTTCCTGGTGCAATGGGGCTTCTGCCGCTGGTGGATGAAGGTCCGCACCCACGGCCCGCTCGAATACCTCTGGAAACGCGCCACCTGGGCAGTTTAAAGCTACCTATAGAGCGGTAGAAGATCGGTGAAAAGATGTCTTTTTACCTCTTCGTTTGGCACTTTCAGACCTACGGTATTCGTTCTCCGGTCAAAATTCGATATGGTAAGATATCCGGCCTGATAAAGTATGGCTGTTGGATCAGAGCCAAGAATGTCAAGTGCAGCAAGGTCATCAAGCCTCCAACGTGCATTGAGGGTGCGCTCTATGTCAACATCAGCGTTGCGGAGCTTCTCAGCCACAATGGACGTTTTTTCTGCATCGTTCCAATAATTTCGGATATCCTTCTTGTCTATCGCACTTAGCACTGACCACGGATTATAGATCTCGCTTCCCTTCTTTGCGAAACGGTATCCGCCATAGTTCAACTTGAGTTCTTGGCAGACTTTCTCATAGCTTAAATCCATTTCCTCAGCCAAGGATTGGATGCCACTCTGTAAATAGTCAAGGAGTTCCTTCTCCGTGAGGCCGCAGATATCGGCGTAGTCGTTGTCAAACGAAATGTCGTTGAGGTTATTGAGATCAGAGAATGTACTCAATTGGCTGAATCGGCTTATTCCAGTCATGAATACAAGTCGTATGTGCTCCGCCGAACTCTTGAAGTTGGAATAGATGCCGGCAAGTTTTGAGGTAGGTTTATCAAATTCGTCGACAAGGATTACTACCCTCCGCCCTGTCTTTATATGTGCCGCCTTAATGATATTCTGAAATCTTGATGACATCAGGTCAGCTATCACTTTGACATCGTATTTCTCTTCCCACTCCCTGAACTGATTGTCGAGGAGCTCATTAAGGATACCGATTTCCTCATATTTATTTCTGTTAAGGTCAAGGTGAAGCACGGGATAAGCGCTCCAATCCCAATTGGCGGAGTCAATGTATAGACCTTTGAAAAGGTCACGCTGTCCTTCGAAGAAATACCTAAGTGTAGATAGAAAGAGACTTTTTCCGAAGCGTCGCGGACGTGTCAGAAAATAGTATTTGCCGGCGTCAAGGATAGTCTGTATATATCGCGTCTTGTCGACATACAGGAAACCACCCTCACGCATAGACTTGAAGTCCTGATCGCCTATGGCATACTTCTCTTTATTCTCTCCCATAATTCTTAGTTTTGCCAACAAAGATAACACTTTTCCACCTCTTCTGCAAATTTACCTGCCCCTCCCCTGAAATCTCGTATCCGGTCCTGTTGGGTTGACCATAGTATACTGATGAATACAGAAGGTGTTGGATACCTCTAAACCCTCAATGTATCAAATCAGAAATTTCAAAGTTTCAATTTTATACTTTGGATTAGCATTTTTGTTATTTTGGAGCATCATTTGAAGGTATATAGAATGTTGCAGAAATTACAATAAAGTTAGCCTTTACGAATGGCTGTGTGAAAAATAATCATTAACTTTGCGTAACAGAACCTCCTATTCTGAATTCTCATCTTTAAAGAACTGGGTATAATCTGAGCAAACTATGGAAGGAAAAGATAAGAAATTATTGCATTTTTTTGCAGGGGCTGATAAACGATTTATCATTCCCCTATATCAACGTAACTACGATTGGGAAATAAAACATTGTCGGCATCTTTTTTCTGATCTGGTTAAGCTTCATGAAGAGAATCGAAAGAATCATTTCTTTGGTAGTATAGTTACTGTTAGAGCAGATGAGTATAGCGATGACTATTTGGTGATAGATGGTCAGCAGCGTATTACCACCATTTCCTTGTTATTGATTGCAATGGTGAATGCCGCAAGACGTGGAGATTTTCTCTATAAGGACCCACGTCAAATAGAAAAAATCTACAAAACGTATATAGTGGATGAATTTCAGGATAATGAGCGGAAGGTAAGACTTAAGCCCATTAAGAATGATATGAAATCCTTTGATTCCTTGATATATGCATCCCCAGAAAAATTTGATAGAGATTCAAATGTAACACGGAATTATGAATTTTTCTATGATCTTCTGAAAACATGCGGACTATCGTTGGAGGAACTTTTAGAGTCCATTAAAAAGCTTGTAGTCATAGATATAAGACTTGCAAGTGATGATGACGCTCAACTGATATTCGAGAGTCTTAATTCAACGGGTCTGGACTTAAGTGAAGCAGATAAAATACGCAATTATCTGCTTATGATGATGACAGGCGATGAGCAGGAAAGATGTTACGGTGAGTATTGGAATAAAATTGAGGAATATACGAACTATAAACCCTCAATGTTCATCAGAGATTATCTTACTGTCTACACTAAGAATATCTCGAATATCGATAACTTATATTTCGAATTCAAGTCGTTTGTAGAAAGGATGGGCATGACGCGTGAACAAGTAATGGCCGACATGACAGAATATGCGCGTTATTACTATGTATTCAGTAAATATAAGTCTGATTCTCCTAAACTTAATGTAAAATTTAGACAGTTATCTACTATTGGTTCAACGGTGGGTATGACTTTCTATATGGTTTTCTTAAAATATGCCCACGACAATAACTTCAACCCTGAGCAAATTTTTGAGGTATTTGATATTATTGAAGGATACTGGGCACGACGAATCATGTGCGGGTATCCGACTAATGCCATGAATAAGGCGTTCGCTGTACTACACCATGATGTATTACGATTAATATCTGAGGAGACCAAAAGAGGTCTTGAGCCATCACCATATGCTGAAGTGCTAAAGTTTGTGCTTCTGAAACGTCAAAGATCCGGCTGCTATCCTACTGATACAATTCTTTGTGAAGAATTTAAAACCCGTCAGGTATATCGTATTCCTATGGCATACCGCTATTTCCTTTTCGAGAGAATGGAAAACTGTGACAATGTTGAAGGTAAGTGGGAAAATGTAGTACCTCATATGGAAAAAGGAGACTACACTATTGAGCATATCATGCCTCAGACATTAACAGCTGCCTGGCGACAAGATTTGGGAGATGATGCGGAGCGTATTCATGAGCAATATCTTCACACTTTTGCCAATCTTACTCTAACAGGGTATAACAGCAGCTATGGAAATCGTCCTTTTTCTGAGAAGAAATCTGGCTATGACTATAAAGGAAAACATATTTATGGATTTAGTGATAGTCACTTCTCATTGAGCAACTATCTGAAAACCGTTACTAAATGGACTGAATCGGAGCTAATTGAGCGTCAAAAAATATTATACAGTCGCTTCCTAAATCTTTGGCCAATGATCACCACGTCATTTAAACCCGTAGAAAAAGATACTGACAGAGTAACCTTTGATGATGAAACGGAATTAACTGGTAGATATATCGCCGCATTTTTATACAAAGGTGAGCGATATAGAGTGGTGTCATGGAAGGATATGCTTGTAACCCTTTGTCGTGTAATGTATGCAGAGTCTCCCTCCTTAATGAGGGTTTTGTGCAATGCACATTACTGGTTGTTTGATTCTCCTGGAACGGAGAACAGTAGATCTCAATTTGCGGATGGATGTTATGTGTATTCCTCATGTAGCACAAAGACAAAGATGAGTGTGATTCGCTATCTGTTTAGCAAATTCAATATACCATCGTTTGAACTGGAGTTTGAGCTAATTCCACAATCGGAGCAATCAAACGAGGATGAACAAGATGACACTAATGAATAATTGACTTATACAATGATAGAACAAGATAGCGTCCAGGAGATGCAACCTACGTTTGAGGTACTGAAGAGAATAGGAGATAACGGGGAACCTTACTGGAGTTCCCGTGATCTTTGGGAGGCTATGGGTTATTCCGCTTATTGGAAATTCAGTCGTGTAATTGATAAGGCGATTCAGGTTGCAACAAAAAAAGGATTGATAGTCAAGGACCATTTTTACCAAACGGTTGAAATGGTCAGACTTGGTAGTGGTGCTTTTCGTAAGGTTGAACTCTTTCATTTGTCAAAGATGGCCTGTTTGATAATTGCAGAGAATGCCGACTCAAAGAAGATGCTTGTACAACAAGCTCGACAATATTTTTCTACCTCTGTCAGCAATTTGGAACTAATAGATAATTCACAGTCTTCCAATATATTGTTTTATAAGACATCTCAAGGGGAAACGAGAATTGAAGTAATTTTCAATAGTGAAACTTTCTGGATGTCTCAGAAACGTATGGCTTCTTTATTTGGGGTTGATGTAAGAACGATCAATTATCATTTGTCTCAAATTTATGAGTCAGGAGAATTGGAAAAATCTTCAACTATCCGAAAAATTGGGATAGTTCAAACCGAGGGGGAACGAGAAATTGAGCGTACTCCGCTCTTTTATAATCTTGACGCTATCATTGCTGTTGGTTATCGCGTAAATAGCTTCCAAGCCACACAGTTTAGAATCTGGGCAACCTCAGTTTTGAAAGAATACATCATTAAGGGATATGCTTTAGACGACGAGCGATTGAAGCAAGGTCGTCATTTCGGTAAAGACTACTTTGATGATCTCATAGAGCGTATTCGTGAGATACGTACCTCCGAGCGTAGGTATTACCAGAAGATAACAGATATCTACGCTGAATGTAGCACTGACTATGACGCTCATTCAGAGGAGACGAAGCTATTCTTTAAGATGGTTCAGAATTTGATGCATCTTGCAGTCACAAATCATACAGCAGCGGAAATAATTTATCAACGGGCAGATGCAGACAAGCCATTTATGGGGCTTACCACGTGGAAAAAAGCCCCGAATGGAAGAGTACAAAAATCTGATACAGAGATCGCCAAGAATTATCTCTCTATTGACGAGATAAGTCAATTGAACGCCATCTCCACGTCCTTCCTTGATATAGCTGAAGCTCGTGCCCAACGTCACATCCCTACAACGATGGCTGATTGGAGGGAACGTTTGCAAGCTTTTTTGGTTACTATGGATTATCCTACTGTGCTTACAGCCGGGTCAATTTCTCATAAACAGGCTATTGAAAAGGCTCACTCAGAATATGATAAGTACAGATTGATTCAGGATCAAAACTTTGTTACTGATTTTGATAGATTTATTTCAGAATCAGATAATGATTCGTTGCTTCCGTTCAATTTAAACCCTACAAAATAAGAATAACTATATTCTATTGTTTTATGTCCCTCCCAATCTCCATCTCCATGGGTCACTAATGCCGGAGGGGAATTTGCCGATCTCTGCATGGAAGACTCTCGAACCTCGCGTAACGTATTAATTTCAAGAGGTATCCTGCGCCTGATAGATGGGCCAGGATGCCTCTAACAGTTGAATTTCAACTCTTATTCGTAGATATTATAGGGGTTGAGGATGGTGCTTTCTGATGGTGTCGAATACCAGCTGGCATCCGGCTCCCTGGAAGAACTCACGAATCAGATCACTTGAGATAATTGTTTCTTTCCCGTAAAACCCATCCTTCCAACAATCGCAGATTCCATAATATGATTCCAAATCACATGTAATGGAGGAAACATCATCAAAGAGGCAGACCGCCTCATTATATAGATCGGAGGGATCTTTTTCTAAAGCTATATCTGCAGGATAAGTAGATGATATATCAATATATGGGTTGGCTCCTTCAGCCAATAACTTATCCATTTCGTTGAAATTAAATTTCAATCCAGCGGCGTATAAGAGGCAATCGATTTCTCGGTATCCCATTCCAACGAGGGTCTCCAAGGAGGCATCACACATGAACTCGAAATCTTCATCTTCAACAAACCAAGCAAAAGGTTTGATGTTAGTTCAGAGGCGCGTTGACGCACCGGGACGGTGCTTTCTACCTAACAGCTGCTTCTGTTTAACAGGTGCTTTGGCGGACGCGAAGATTCGCGTCCCTACTGGACTCGGTGGGCTCCGCTACATGCCAAAGGCATGTCCCTACGTTGCTTCGGAATTTCATTAAAAAGGGGATGGGCGCTTGGCTCATCCCCGATTACCTAACTTATTTTGACCTGCAATTGATTTGCTTCGGGATGCCAGCTTGCTGGCAGCATACTTATTGATTTGCTGGCGGCCAGCTTGCTGGCGGCTGGGTGGTTATTTGAATTGCTTGCGGATGGTGCCGTCGGACATGACGCAGATGTTGAGGCCCTCGGAGAGGGTGTCGCGACGCACGCCGTCGATGCCGTAGATCTTCACAATCGTTACGCCTTCTTCGTCGTCAACACCTTTGATGCCTACTGTGGGTATCTCTTCGATGTTGGCGTAAAGGCCCCAGATCTCTGCCTCACGATAGGCCTGGCCTGAACCCTCGGGCACAACGAGTGTGCAGGTGTCGTAGATGGGCTCTACGAAGGGGAAGGGATTGTAGGGGTAGCCCGTGATGGCTGAGGTGAGAGGCTGCGGTGTGGGGGAGAGGTTGACGAGACGCGTGAGAGGCGTGAGGATAAATGCGCTGTCGCCTACATGTGTCACGGTAGAGGGAATGGTAATCTCCGTCATAAGTTCCTCGCCGTAGAGGGCACGGTAGCCGAGCGATTCGAGTCCTTCGTTGAGCAGGATGGAAGTGGCTTTCTTGGAAGCCTGGAGACCGTTCTGGCCGATGCGCTTCAGCCCTGTGCCGCACTTGATGTATTCGGCGTTGGTGAGCGAGAAGCCGAAGTCGCCTACCTCCTCAAGAGAGTTTGGCATCTCGATGTAGTGGAGCGGCGCGAGCTGGAATGCGCTGTTGCCCACTTTTACGCAACCCTCGGGCAGCTCGGCGAGCTGGAGCCAAGAGAATGAGAAGGCACCGTTGCCCACATACTTGATAGTGGAGGGGAAATCGAGGAAATAGAGTTTCTCGCAACCGTAGCACATGTTGTCGGGGATGTAGGGCATACCCTCGCCGAGAGTAAGTTCGCCAAGTTTGGCGCAGCCGAAGAAGATTGCGCCGCCGAGCTCCTGAGCTGTGCCGGGGATGTTGGCTTTCTCAAGTGTGGAGTTCTGGAACACGCCAGAGCCGAGAGAGAGAAGGCCGTCGGCAAACTCTATCTCAACCAGACCGCTGTTGGAGAAAGCATTGTTGCCCACGCTTTTGAGAGTGGCGGGGAAGTGGATGCTCGGGGTCTGCATCACGCCGTAGAATGCGTTGGAGCCGATAGTCTCCACGCCAGCCAATTCGATAGAAGCGATGCTCTTGCAGCCGTAGAAAGCGTAGTCGCCCACCTCCGTCATCGAGGCGGGAGTGGAGAGCGACATCACATTCTGGTTGTTGTAGCAGAGGTTTTTAGAGATCTTCTTCACGCCATCTTCCACGTTGATATCCGCCTTGTTGTAAGGCACGGCGAGGAGGGTCTTGGTGGCGTTGTCGACGAGCATACCGTCGTTGAGGGTGAAGTAGGTGTTGGCCTCGTCGAGAGTGATCGTATTGAGGTTTTTGTTGTCGACTACCACGCCCTCGCCGATAACCTCGACATTGGCGCCGATGTTAAACTCGCCGAGGTTGCAGCTACGGAAAGAGAACGCGCCGATCTCGGTGAGCGACTCGGGAAGCACCACCTTAGTGACTGTAGAACAGTAAGCGAACGAGTAGGGAGCGAGCTTCTTCAAGCCGTCGGGAAGCACGAGCGTGGGCTCCACGAGGGCTGGCGGATAAACTACGAGCGACTCGCCATCTTTGGTGTAGAGCACGCCATCGATGCTCTCGAAATAATCGTTGCCCTCTTCGCAGATGTAGAAACCGGTGACGGTTTTTCCGGCGAAGCAGCCGCCGCCGATCTCACGGAGCGACTTATTGATGATAAACTCGCCGGTGAGCTTCGTGCCCGAGAAGGCACGTTCGCCGAGCACCTCTACCGTAGAGGGGAGTTCGATGCTGGTGATGCCGGTCATGAAGGTAGAGAAGGCCTGGTCGCCGATCTCGATGAGGCCCTCGTTGAGGTTGACCTGCGAAAGCTTCATACAAACGAGGAACGTCTGAGGCATCACTTTGCGCACATTTGCGCCGAAGTTGAGCTCAGTGAGCGACGACAAACCCGTGAACGCCTGCGTGTTGAGGGTAGTGACGGGATAAGCGTAGCCCTCATACTCGATCTCGTCGGGGATAGTCACCACCGATTCGGTGCTGGTGCACTTGATTACCCAAGCCTCTTTGGCCACAGTGTCGATAGCCATCTGGAAATCAAAAGTTTCGTTGTCGCCAGGAGCGCGGAGACGGCCGTCGGCGAGGCGACCCTTGCCGACAGATATGATTCGGCTGAGGTCGACCGAGCTCGGGGTGGTCTCGGCCATAGCTGAGCGGTAATTCACAATCGCATTTTCCGGTATTTCTGCCGGACGTCTGATTTCCACAGGTGCCGAGGCTGCCGAGGCTGCCGCAGCAACACACAGACATGAGAGGAAGGAAATAGTTCTACTCATAGAATGGTATGGGTTAAGTTAGAGAAATATAGTTCGTTACAAAAGAATCTTCTCCGCTTTGCCGCCGCTCACGCGGATGTAGATGCCCTTCACAGGCTCAGCTACCTCGACGCCCTGGAGATTGAAATATCGGGTCGGGGCTTCGTCGACGGCTTCAGGCGCCTCAACCGATGACGCGGGATCTACCGTGAACTGGCAGCTGCCAAACCAGGCCTGCGACTCCGGAATCACATAGTTGGAGAGGAGCGTGTAAGTGACGCCCGGGAGGCCCTTGGGATACTCGAAAGTGTAGCTGAACGACGTAGTCTCACCCTCGTTGAGGTAGATGTGCTGCGTCTGAAGCATCTGTCCCCAGGTGCCCGTCGTGACATCGGAGGGGCGAATCCAGAGCCTCAACGGCGAGGCGTAATTGCCCTCGACGCAGGTCATCGTGACGTGGAGAGTGACGTTGTTGCAATTTACCGCTTCGGCATTCTCGACGTAGAATTCGGATGCCTCAAGCTTGACGGTAGACTGGAAGGGCTTCACATCCAATGGTATACGTTCCGAGATTTCGATTATGCTCTGTGCTTCGGAGGGATTGTCGACAGCCAACGCGGCGAGGAACTGGCCCGCCTTGAAGTTGCCCGAAGGCACGACGGTAAACTCGAAATCGCCCGATTCGCCGGCCATCAGATCGACAGGGTTGGCCGTGCTCAGCATGGCACGCGCGCCGTCGGTGTGATAGACCACCACGTAGACATCCGACATAAATTCGCGCTCGCCCTTATTCTCGATCGTAGCGGCCATCTTGAACTGTGTGCCGGAATAGGCGCCGGTAGTGAGCCGGAAATCAGACACTTCGACATCTACGTTCGGGAGATTGTCGGCGATCGTGCCCTTGCCCCCTTCTACTACGAGAGTCCAGCAAGGCTCCATATTGACCGGGACATACGCGTGGCGCCACACTGTAGCGTCACCTTCCGTCACGCCGAATACGGGGCGCACTTTATAAGTGCCATCCGAAAGATTCTCAGGCACTTTGCGAGCGTAAGTGCCGAGAACGAAAGTAACCGGGAATTCCAGTTCGGCGTTGGTCGCCCCGGCGTAAATCAGTCGGCCGTCGGGACATTCTATCTCGAAGCCCGGGCGAGCTGAGAGGGTGACCGGGGAGAGATTCATGATGCCGCCGCCGAGTAGCGAGAGGTTTTTCGATACATTTGAATATGTGATATAGGAGCCTTCGAGCAGCCCCATCTGAGGCGTCATCACGGAGCCTTCGAAGTCAGGGCGACAGTTTACGAGGGCGATCTGGCCAGAGTTGAAACCGCCCGCGCCGCCACCGGTGCCGAGGGCCGTCGGGTTGAGGGCCGAGAGGAGGAAATAGCCGTCGCTCAGTCCGGCCCATCCCCAGTTGAAATGGAAGAATCCGCCTTGCTGATAGCCGTCGCAGATGAAGGCGTGTCCGCCGCTGCTGCCGAGGCCGGAGTAAAGCACGGGGCAACCGTCGGCAAGCGAATCGTAGATAGTCGACTCCCAAAGGTCGTAATCCATGTAGATACGGCTCACGAGCTGCGACGAAGGGGCATAGCCGAAATTCTGGATAAGCGCTGTAGGCCAGAGATATACGGAAGCCGTGGTGACGTAAGAATAGTAAAGGCTCTCTACAGAGTAGCCGCAGGCCTGCATCAGTTGAGCCACAGCCATTTTCTGCTCGTCGGTGGCATCGTCGCGGTAGATGTCGAGCATCGAATCCCATTCGAAGGGGAGAGCGTCAAGGTCGAGCGAGAGCGGCAGGCCGTTCATCGAATAACTCAGAGTGCCCGTGCCTTTCGCGGGATAGTCGTAAAACTTCATGAATTGAGCCATAGCCGTGGCCACGCATCCTGTGGGGGCACTGATGCCTTCGATTTCAGGCGAAAGCAAGTTGAAGGGAGCGTTCTGATCCCAGGCCGTGCGAATCATCGGTGCGATTACGGGGCGCGAATCTTCAGGGGCTTCGTAGGGTACAGCGGGGGCGGCAGAGGAGGCGGAGATTTCGCTGGCGTATTGAGAGAGCCACCATTTCATGGCCTCCGGCAGGGCGTCGTAGCAGAAAGAGCCGGCGTCGGAATATCCGAGCAACGGGGCGGCTACATCGTCAGCCGGGAGAATGAGCCAGCCGCCGGCCTCATTATTGAAGGCGTACCATGCGGGGGCGTTATTTATAGAGGAGTAGGAGGTGTAGGCGAGGCGGCATTTCGCCGGAGCGGCGGCAGGCGACTTCAGAGGGGCGCGCACGCCGGATAGTCGACCCAACGCATCGTCGGGCGAAATCGGTGCCGAAGAGATCGGCAGAAACGATATGGCTCCAAGTATAGAGGTGAGTAGTAGTTTATTCATGCTCGTAATATCATTAGTGGATGAATGACGAGCGTAAAATTATACAACAGATAATTTAATTGAAAACTATCAGTGTTAATAAGTGTTAATTAAACTCAGTTTTAACATTAAAGGCGTATTATTAACATACCTTAACACTAATATTGCAAAGAGATGGCTGCGGACGGGACGGCTATTCTTCGGGAGCGAAACCGGTGAGGCCGACGGCGTCAAGAAACTCCTTGTCGTAGGCCACGTTGAGGTGTTCGTTTTCGTAACGCTCCTTCACCTTAGAATAGTCGGAGTTGGAGATCGAGAGGTAAGAGGCGATCATATAACCGGGCACTCGCCGGAGGTAAGACTTTGGTTTGAAGCGGATAAAGTTGATGAATCGCTCGTAGGGGTCGGTGCTGGTGAAGTAGGTGTGGCGTATTTCGAAATGTGCAATCTGGATGAGTGCGAGCTGCATAAACCAGCGGCAGAAGGTATGGTTTTCGCGGTAAAGGGCGTGAATTATGTCGGCCTTGATACAGTAGGCCTTTACGGGGGTGACGGCCTTGATGCCGAAAACGGCTGGTAGACCGAGTATGAAATTTGTGAGAGAAGCGGCGATATTGCCCGCTTCGCCGAAGAGGATAGTTTCTTCGCGGTCGTCGGGATTTTTGGGAGGGTAATATAGGCGTGCGAGGCCAGCGCTGAGGAAATATACGGGTGCATCGAGTGCTCCGGCCGCGAGAATAGTTTCGTTCTTGCGGAAGGTGACGATTTGTGAGTTCTTTTCAAGATAGTCGACGATCTCAGTCGGCAGTTCGAAAGGCTCGCGGGTGATGCAACGTAGGTTCATAGGGGGTGTGTGAATAAAATGAGCGACAAATTTAAGAAAAAAATAGCTATTTGCAAAATTGGGTGATTTATTGGGCGATTTAGGAGTGAGTGGTAGGAGGGGGAGAAAATTTCCTTTTGGTGAAAAATTTTTGAAAAATTTTAAATTTTTGTAGGTTTAATTAAAAAAGTTTTGTAATTTTGCGCTGTCAAGATTGGCGCGAGTCAATTTGACAACAGGTAGGTTTCCTCAGGAGAGAGGATTTCAGACCATTATTAATCAACCATAATTCATAACAATTAAAACAGCAAGTATGAAGAAACTCTACACCCTTGCTCTTCTGGCAGCCGTGACATTCGGCGCCTCCGCCGAACGTGCGATGTACAACGGCGAAAAAGTGGCTCCGGCCAAAACTGCTATGGTGAAAGACGCCAAGGCACTTCCCCAGCAGCAGAAAGCACGCAAAGGTATCGCTAAGTCGATTTCGGTTGACGAGCTCGAGGCTCTCAACACTTGGTCATGCTACAGCCTGCTGAACAATGATGGCGGTTATAAAGACTATGATCTGACCATCAATGTGCTCGACGAGGCTACTGGCAAGATCGAGATTGTCTTCAAGCATGATGCGCGTTACACTGTATACGGCACCTACAACGCAGATGAATACACCATCACCATCCCCAACAACCAGTATATGTTTGACGATGTAGATGGTCCCATCTACTTCTACTTCAAAGAGATCGATGAGACTGGTATGCTTGTAGACGGTTCAGCTGAGGTAGAGGAGATCGTAGGCTACTATATGGATGGCGCAGCTGAGTTCCCCTACGAGTATGCATGGGCAGCTGGTGATCCGGAGGCTGAGATCCTTGGTTTCTACTTCATGACAGCAGAGAACTATTTCGTATATGCTGAGGATCCGTTCGAGAACGCAACTCTCTGCCCCGACGGCTCATTTAATGAGAATCTCATCTACCCTTCTTTCACAGGCGTACAGAATACAGAGTATGCTGATGTAGAGGTTTATTCAAACGGCGAGGGTCTCTACAAGGTGGTAGATCCTTTCAAGAGTCTCTACTCAACTCTTGGCTTCAACGGTGCAAGCCCTGACATGGTGATCGATGCTACTGATCCCGATGATGTGTTCGTTGATCTTCAGGCTACAGGTATTTCTGGTGGCTCAGATGGTGCCTACGGCTATGCTTCTATGAGCTGGTATATGGATCCTGAAGAGAATCAGTTCATCACCAAGACTGTAGAGGGTAACACTGTAACTATCACATTCCCCGTGAAGTCTACTCTTCTCTACGCTTCTGGTTCAGGTCAGCTTTACTACGGCTCTCAATATCAGAGCACACTCACTTTCACTGACGACTTTGAGACTGCTGTCAAGAATGTAGAGGCAGCTTCTGAGGGTGCGGCAGTATACTACAACCTCCAGGGTGTACGTGTAGCTAATCCCGAAGGCATCGTAATCCGCGTTCAGGATGGCAAGGCTACCAAGCTCTTCGTGAAGTAATCGATCACTGATCATATCAACCATAAGAATGTCCCGCAACGCGACTGTACGTTGCGGGACATTTTCCATTAAATGATTCATTATTCACCTTTTAACTAATCTTTTATGAAACATTATTCGACTGTGTTTCTTGGTCTGGCGAGTGTGCTGTGCGCCGGATCAGCTTTGGCAGCCACTCCGGTGAAAGTGGAGGGCGTGCCGGGTCTTGAGACCCTTACCGTGCTCGACAAACAGGAGCTGCCCGATGGCATGAGTCTCCAGACACTTCGCGACTCCCGCGGGCGTATTTTCCGTCAGCGTGTAGGCAAAGGTCAGGCTCCGAAGCCGCTTGCTGAGTCGCCTCTCAAGGCTGGACGCAAAGCTCCGGCAAACGTAACCTTCTACGAGGGCTTCGAGGGCTATCGCGATATCTACGGCCTGAACTGGATTCCTGAGGGCTGGACTAAGATCAACACCGAGGCTCATGTCCCGACGCCTGAGGCTATCTCGCACAATATCAACAATTCCTGGTATGTCTATTACTCGTCTGATTTCTATCAGGAGATGACGAGCGATGGCGAATCGGAGGCTTTCATCCACTTCCCGTATGCCGGTGGGTATGGGTCGAGCGACGCAGCGGCTGATGAATGGCTCGTGTCGCCTTCGATTGCTCTGGGCGAGAATGAGGTGCTCGACTTCCTACATCAGGGTGATACGTTCTCCGTGTGGCCTTTCAACTGGAGCACCTGGGAGTTTGATTTCGACCAGCTCGACTGCAACATGAAGGTAATGATCACTACCGACGATGGTCAGACCTGGAGTGAGATTTGGGACTATGCCGATACGCTCAGAGACAAGAGCTTTGACTATCTCTATGACACCGAGATGGCTTACGGCCAGTATGAGGTGTCGTTGGCCGACTATGCCAACCAGACTGTAAAGATCGCTTTCCGTTATCTCAATGTCGGCGGTCGTGCCGGCAACTCGATGATGGTGGACGGTGTCACGGTAAAGAACGCTGGCATGGCTCCAGAGGAGGGCTGGAATTATCTCGGAATGGGCATGATGGCCGACGGATGGGTTATTCCCGCGCTCACTGAAGAGGTAAACACTTTCTATAATCCAGAGGATTACGTGTTCCAGGTAGCAATTTCTGAGAGCACTGAGAAGCCTGGTCTTTACAAACTTCATTCGCCTTACACATCGGCTCTCTTCCCGTTTGTGAATCTGAACGGCAACACCGAGCCTTACGATATTTTGATCGACGCTTCAGATCCGGAGTTCGTGTTGGTGGCCAATCAGATTTCAGGTTTCGACCACAATAATCCGGGCAGCAAGGCTCAGCGTTATGCCGCTCCGTATTATATTTCGAATCAGGCGCAGTATTTCCTTGATGACGGTAATTCGCGCGATGCCATCATCAGCTATGGCTATAATTCGACATTCGATGCCGAGAAGGGTCGCATCGTAATCAACTATCCCTGCTATGGCCATGAGACGGCCAACGGTCTTGACATGGGCTATTCTTGCAGTGGCACAGACAGTTATCCTTGTGTGATCACGCTTCCTGCCGGTGAGCCTATCGCCGAGTGGGAGTCGATCGGTTTCGGTACGTTTGAGGATGGCTTCATCACTCCGGGCTACTTTGGCAATCCGGCCGACTATCGTTGGCAGGTAGAGTTCTTCGCTAAGAGCGACGAACCGGGCGTGTATATGATGAAGAATCCTTACACATCGCCGGCTTCGCTTCTTTACGACTATAATATGGTGGAGCCTACGGATGTGATGATCAAGATTGACGCAAGCAATCCTGATTTCGTGTATATTACGCCGCAGTATACTGGTTTTGCAGAGACAGATTACGACGGACTTTTCACATACTATATCGGTAACTTATTCGGCCAGTATTACGCAGCCGGTTATCCGAAAGACTATCTGGAGGCCTATCTGTCGGACGATCCGCAATGGGTAGACACGATGACCGACGACGTCATCACGATCAACACACCGCTCTTCGGCAGCGATGCTACCGGTGGCTTTGGTTACCAGTGGCAGGATGGAAATGGCAACTTAATTGAGTGGCCGGCCAAGATTTATCTGCCTACGGCTGAGCAGCCCGGTACGGTAGGTGTGAAGGAGGTTAATGCTTCTGCCTCTTCTGCAGAGGGTGAGACGCAGTATTTCAATCTTCAGGGTCAGCGCCTCAGCACACGTCCTGCACGAGGAGCGTGGATTGAGATCAACGGCTCAAAAGCCGAGAAGAAGATTCGCTAAAACAGCGACGCAACGTCGATTAGACGCCCCATAAAGCGAGACCGCGATTGATTCACATCAACCGCGGTCTCAATGTTTTCCATTATAGTTTAGAGGCGTGAGGGCGTGGCTCTTTCCAGTCGGATTTGCGGTATTCACTGGGGGAAATTTCTTTGTGCTTTGTGAAGAACTTGCAGAAACTTGCAGGATTCGCGAAGTTAAGCATCTCTGCTATAATAGATATCGGAATGTCAGTGGTGAGCAGAAGATGGGAGGCTTCTATGAGTATTAACCTATCAATGTGATTCTTTACGGTTTTCCCTGAGATTTTCTTGACAATGCGTGAGAGATAAATTGTAGTGACCGACAACTCCGTGGCGTAGAAGGAAATCTCATGTTGAGTTGCAAAATGTGAGCTCAACAATTTGAGGAATTTCAGGTATTGATCCACTATATGTGGGCTGACTTCTGAACTCTTCTTAAACCGTCTTTCCATATCAAGCAAGTCGAGCATAAAAAGGGAATACAAAGAAGAAAGGCATTCCTTCTTAAACTGATGATTGCTATCAATGTAAATGATTATCTCACGCAACCGTTTTTCCATCCACCTTGCCTCCTCGTCAGTAAGAGTGAGTTTGTTTTCGGCACAGATTAGATCGGGGGAATAGGAGGCGCAAATAACGTTTCGGGCAAATGGAATCTCATAAGTGGCAGATTCATCACCTATGAGACTGAGGGCCAGATAGTCGTCGGAAACCGACAGGGTTCGGACTATCATCCCCGGAGTGGTGATGAAAAGGTCGTTTTTCGCTAAAAACGTGGTTTTGTCATTGTGTGTAAGAGTGCGGGTGCCAGATAGAATAAGTGTGTATGAAAAACTTGACACTCTTTCGGTGAGCCTACTGTTAAGCAAAACTCCTTGCTTATCAAATTGCTCACAAGCCAGTCCGCAGTCAGTTGGGAATGGCTTATGCAGGTATTTTATATAGAAATCTGTGAGTTTCAACATATGGCGGTGGAAGATATTTTTCCTCTAAACAAAAATAGAAGAAGTTTTGTTTTGGATAAGTTTTGGATTGTTATTAGCAAAACCCGTAGCTGCCTTACAGCGTTTTAGAGTGGTAAAAAGAATAATAAAAAATCAATTATTATGAATAAGGAAAAGTCAATCGAGGCTTTGCAATACCTCACTACGGCGCTTTCACATGGAGCGTATGTGCACAAGGTGCAGGGTCAGATTCTTAAGTCGGCAGGTTTCAACAAACTTGGTGAAAAATATCTGGGTCACTATGACGAGGAGATGGAATGGGTCACTAAATTCATCGATCGCCTCCTTGATCTGGGAGGAGAAGTGAAAGTGGAAGAGCGTCCCGCGGAGACTTTAGTTTCTGATCCGGTAGAATACGTGAAATGTGATCTTAAGCGTCAGAGTGATGGTCTGGAACTACTCCGCAAGTGTGTGGCTGGCGTTCATGATGACCCCACCACTTATGATCTCCTCAAGGCATATCTCAAGGATGAGGAAGATGATCTCTACTGGAGTGAGAATGCTGTAGGACTGATCAATAAACTTGGCGAACAGAACTGGCTCCTCACACAGCTTTGAAAAAAGACTGACAAGAGGCGGCTGAAGACGCCTAAAAGATGATAAACAAGCGAGACCGCGATTGATTCACATCAACCGCGGTCTCAATGTTTTCCATAATACT
>CAZGJH010000042.1:0-18494 GCA_964525735.1 uncultured Sangeribacter sp. | reverse complement strand
GAGTTAGGGGTGGCGGCGGATGAAGGAGAAGATGGTGTCGTAGGCGGCGTCGCGGCTGGAGAGCTTGCTGAGGATGAGGTCGTGGAGGCCGCTGTCGATGGCGCAGACTTGGCGGACGGTGCCGAGTTTCTCGCCGCGCTTCTGGAGCATGAAGGGGTCGAGCACGGCGTCACCGGTCTGGAACTCGGGCGTGTAGTTGCAACCGTCGATCTTGCGGCTGCTGTGCATCACGAGAATGGGCACGGCGATGTTTTTCGCTTTCTTCATCGTTTTGCTCTGCGCACGGTTGATGGCGCCAACCCACGACATTGTGACCGGGGGTGAGTAGATCATCTTCCAATCGGTGTTGTAGGTCCATTCACCGTAGTATTCTTTGAGCAGGGAATAGGCATAGCCGTCGCAGTGGCCCTGTTTGATCTTGCCGTTGGGGAACATTTTGCCGACGAACCCGATTGTGGGAGCGGCTATGTTGCGCATGAAGGAATTGAAGTTCCATTCGAGGAAGGGACTATCGGTAACTATTCTATTGACACCTACGTCTTTACCTTTCATGGCTCCGAAGAATGCCACCGTCAGTCCGCCAGTGGAGTGGCCGCCGAGAGTGATGTCGGTATTGCCGTCGCGGCGAATCTGCACGAGAGCTGAATCGATGTCGGCGAAGTATTCCTCCTGTTTGCGGATGTTGAAGGGGTATTGCCAGGGCTCATAGCTGCGGCCATAGCGGCGCAGGTCGACGGCATAGAAGTTGTAGCCCGAGTCGACAAATCGCTCACCCATTTCAGATTGGAAGAAATAGTCGTTGAAGCCATGAATGTAAAGGAATGCCTTTTTCGACCCCTTCTTATTGAGGAGGCGAACTATCGTAGAGCGGCAGGGCCCGTCGAAAGCTTCGCCTTGGTTGACGTAGCGCGCTTCGTAACCTGGCAGGATGTCAGGATGCCACGTAGTGTCGGTAGTAGGGGTTTTGGGTCCCTTATATTTCTTGTTTACATCCCAGGCAGATGCGAGAGAAGCCGTAAGCAACAGGGAGAGGATGAGCAATGGGAGTTTTCTCATAATTTTGTGTTTTTCTTAGTTTTTAGTTCGGAATCGATTGTGAAGAGAGGTGAAAAGCTCCTTCACTTAGTTAAAATGTTTTTGGGAGGTGAATGGTTTAGCACACTGCATGAAAAAAGGCATGCCCGGGGATTGGACATGCCTTGCGATATCTGAGTAGAGTGGAAATCTTTGATCTAAGCGGGGAGGATTTTTAGCGGGGAGGACGACCCCCGGGAGGTGGACCAGAGGGACGTCCGCCGCCGGGATGTCTGCCGCCTGGAGGGGGACCGGGCCACATCTCGCTCTCGCCATCAGGACCTTTGCTCTTCTTCTTCAGAGTGTTGAAGGTCCAGGTTACGCCAAACATGACGTAGCGGGTAAGGTCGTTGTATTCGGAGTCGACGATCGTGTTTGCTCCCACCGAGCGGCTGATGTTCTGCTTCTGGCCGAGGATGTCGTAGCCACGCACAGTGAACGTGAGCGATTTATCGGCGAGCACAGAGTAGGAGAGCTGAGCGTTCCAGAGCCATTGACGTGAATCGTAGCCGGAAGAGAAGCCTGTCTGATTCGAGAAAGAGAGATCGGTGTTGAACGTAAGGCCGAAGGGCAGATTGAGCGAGAGGTCGGAGTTGAAGCCATAGGCGTGGGTCTCGCGGTCGGGCTGTTGCGGCAAAGTGTTGTCGGTGAGGCCAAAACTGTAGGTAGGATTCACGCTCATCTGGAAGATTTCGGTTGAGAACGTCAGGCCGCCCGAAGGTGAGAGGTTGAGGTTGCCCGTGCGGTTGAAATCGCCGTTGATGTAACCCGGGGAGGAAGCGTAGCGAGCGTTGAGACGAGCGTTGAAGCGCCATTTACGGTTGCGGAAAGGCTGCGTGAGCATAGCCATACCGAAGAGGTTGAGATTACCATTGCAGTTGCTGTAAGTGGTGGTGCGTCCACCAGTTTCGCGGTCGGTGACGGTGCGCGCCACAATCGTATTGATAGCGTAAGAGGCGTTGAGCATGGCCATGATCGACTGCTGCGAATCGGTGTGGAAATTGAAGAAATTCACACTGATATTCTGCGTGAAAGTCGGTTTCAGTTCCGGATTACCGATGATGATGTTGAGCGGGTCGGCCACATTGGCTACGGGCTGGAGCTGCGTCATAGAGGGTTGCGAGGTGCGGGCGCGGTAATTGGCGCGCAGAGAAGTTTGCTTGCCGAATTTATAGCGGAAGCGGGCGTAGGGGGAGACGTTCCACACCCAGCGTTCGGGTATGTTGCGCTCGCTCATGATAAGGTCTTCGCTCTTGGAAGAGGATGGCGAGAAGAGAAGGCCGGCATCAAGAGTGTAAGCTTTCGTCACCTTCTTATAACCCGCCTGCAGCTCCTGCGTGAAGAACTTATTACGGAAGCTGTTGCTCAGAATATCAGACAATTCCGCGCCGATCGGGGCCTCCTTGAAATCTTCCGGTTGGAAATCGGTGAGATCGTCGGGGAGGGGGAGATTGTAGGTGAGCTGGTCGGCATTATTCCATTGGTACTTAACGCGATAGGCGAAGTTGAGGAAATTGCCACGCTTTACGTCGCCGAGCGGCTCGGTCCACGACAGACGGCCTTCTACTGAATTCGACCATGAGCGATTGTCGAGGAAACGATAGAGCAGCTCATCGTCGTCGTTTTTGAGATAATATTCGATCTCGCTCCAGGTGGTGGAGAACTGGTGGTTGTTGGAGAAGGCGTATTTTGCCTGAACGCTGAAAGAGCGTCCGGGACGCGAGGCGAATTTGTGGTTGTAGATGAAATCGCCGCCCGTCTCTACACTATGGCCGTTGTTGGAGCGCGAGTTGCGGTTGGAGTTGATCAGGGCGTCAGACTCCTCGCGCAAGATTGTGAGCGAATTCGACTCGCTGTCGCGGAAATTGAAACTGAGGCGCGGACGGAATTCGATCGTATTCTGCTCATTTATATTCCATTGGATACGGAAATCAGAACTGATGTTGTGGCCGCGGTCCTTGTTGCGCGAATCGGCGTTCTGGAAGTTGACGTAATCCGGGTAGAGATACTGCGTGGCAGATCGGCGCGTCACGAGCTGATCGGTGTGGGAATAGAGGATGTTGCCGCCCACGCGGAAAATCTCATCCTTGCCGACGTTGAAATTCAGGCCGAAACGTTGCGAATTTGTGATGCCTCCCGAGCCGCCGAAACCGTTGAAGCGGCCTCGTCCACGGTCGGAGAAACCGAGCTCGTTGGTGTTGTTGGCGCCGCCAAGCAGCGTTATCTGGTTGCCGTTGTTGAAGTTATTGATCACGAAGCTGCCCTCGTAGCGGTTGTCGGTGCCATACCCACCGCTGACGTTGCCAAACCAGCCGTTGTTCATATCCTTCTTGACGGTGAGGTTGATTACGGTTTCCTCCTCGCCGTCGTCGATGCCAGTGAGCCGCGCGAGGTCGCTTTTACGGTCGACGACCTGCACTTTGTTGACCATGTTGGAGGGGAGATTCTTCGAGGCCATCTGGGGGTCGTCGCCGAAGAACTCCTTGCCATCGACAAGTATCTTTTTGATAGTCTTGCCGTTGGACGTGATGCTGCCGTCGGAGCTTACCTCTACGCCAGGGAGCTTCTTGAGGAGGTCGCCCACTGTGCCGTTGGGGGCCGTATGGTAGGAATCGGCGTTAAATTCGAGGGTATCCTGCTTGGCCACGACCGCAGCTTTGACACCCTTGACGACGGCTTCCTGGAGCATAACGGCGTTTTCGGTGAGGGTGATTCCGCCGAGGTCGATGGTTTGGTCGGGCTTTTCGACGGTAAGGTTACGGTCGATGTCTTCCATACCGGTCATGACGGCGAGCAGGCGGTATTTGCCTGGTTTGAGGTCGTTGAAAGCGAATTCGCCGGTGTCGCCACTCATCATGTATCCCGCACGGGTAGAGTCGGGAAGGGCGGTGAGCTGTATGGCGGCGCCTGGGAGAGGCGCGCCGTCGGCATCCTTGATGACGCCCTTGATTGTGGCAGCCCAGGCAGACCCTCCGGCGAGGGTAATAGAGAGGAGAATCGGCGTGAGCCGTTGTGTCTTCATATGGAGCTGATTGAGTTAAGAAGTTTAGTTATGATAATCTGACCTTGCGAAAGTTGGAAAGGTTTAATTTGGGGGTGAAGAGTTATGGTTTGAGGGTAGACGGAGGAGGGGTGGCGAGAGTGCGCGACGGGGGGAGGGGGAATTTATTTAGAAATGTTAAAAGGGAAGGTAGAACTAAACCTTGTTTCATTTTGTTGTCAAAACAACAGAAGCCGATGCTTGAGGATACGGATTTCAGGGTTTATGCGTACCTCGGGATTATCCGAAGCTCGGCCGTGAGTGATAGATTTAGTATTCATTATCAAAACAAATTCGCTATGAGACGTATCGCTACATATTTGGTAATCTCTCTCTTCCTTTCTCTTGGTACGGGTTATGCTTACGCCGATCGCAGCCACGACAAGGCCGGGCACAAGCAGGAGCAGAAGTATAAGCATGACAAGAAACATGATAAGAAGCATGACAAGAAGCACGACAAGAAGCATGACAAGAAGGGCTTTTCGGCTCCGAAGCCTGGGGCGCCTGCGCCGAAACCCGGACATGCAGTGAAACCTGGCGTGCCTGCGCCGAAGCCCGGTTTTGGGGCTCCGAGGCCTGGAGGAATTAGCGCGCCACGACCTGGGGCGCCGAAGCCTGCGGGACACGCTTATTATAATGGACCGATGCCTCCGCGTTTGAATCATATGGTGAAGCATGCGAGCCGTGGGGGTAAGGTTGTGAATGTGTGGCGTGTAGATTATAATACTTACGTTGTGCAGTATAGGAAGGGGAATAAGTATTATACGCAGTATGTGTATCCTTATGCTGACCGATATGGGGCGCCATCGCTTATCAATGTGAATTGGACTCCGCCGACGCCTTGGAGCCTTTTGCCGCCGATTCAGGTGAATATCAATTTGTAAAGAGTTTGAGGCCCGCTGTTAAGAACTTAACAGCGGGCCTTTTCATGGATTTGCTTGGATTGTATTTTTATGGGGTGGGGAGGAGGCGGAGGAGGGAGCCTCGGAGCTCGACTGTGCCGCCGGGGAGTTGCCAGCGGCGCACGTCGGATTTGGCTGCCTTTACCGCTGCGAGGATTTCGGCTGCCGTCGTGGTGCGGGGGGAGAGCGGGAGTATGTAGCGGCGAATCAGGAGTTCGGGGGCCGGGAAGCTCAGGATGGCTTGTGTGGTGAGAGGGCTACGCGAGATAGTGGGACTATTGGGGGCAGCCGGGGAGGAGGGGGCTGGGAGGGCTGCGGCCAGGGCGGATTCGACGAGGGCGTTTTCGGCGCGGAGGAGTTCGAGGGAACGGTCGAGAGCTTTGTCGGCTCCGGGCCATCGACTGCGTAATAGGGGGAGGATGTCGTTGCGGAGGAAGTTGCGGCGGTAGTCGGAGGAGAGGTTGGAGGAGTCGGTTACGTAGGTGAGGTTGCGCTCGCGGAGGTAATCGAGGATTTCGGAGCGGTGTACGGTGAGGAGGGGGCGGAGGATGTCGTTGGAGTCTGGAAGCATTCCTCGGAGGCCGGTTGTGCCGGAACCGCGGAGGAGATTAAGGAGGAGGGTTTCGGCGTTATCGTCGGCATTATGGCCTGTGGCTATTCGCTGCAGGGGGGTGGTGAGGAGGGAGCGGAACCAGGCGTAGCGGAGCTCGCGGCATGCCATTTCGATGGATGTGCCGGGGTGCTGGAGGCGGTAGGATGCTACGTCGAAGTCTTTTACGAGGAGGGGGACGGAAAGTTGGCGGCAAAGGTTTTCTACGAATAGGGCATCGCGTTGGCTTTCTTCGCCGCGTAAATGGAAGTTGCAATGAGCGGCTACGACCGTCACCCAGGGGAGCGAGGAGAGTGCGGCGAGGAGGGCCACACTGTCGGCACCGCCGCTCACTGTAGCAAGAATTTTTGAGACACCTGCATTTTTCAATGCTTTGGCCACAACTTTTTCGAGAGAGTGTTGTTTTAACTTATGAGACTTCATGGGTGCG
The DNA here is from genome assembly GCA_964525735.1 of uncultured Sangeribacter sp. GTDB lineage: Bacteria > Bacteroidota > Bacteroidia > Bacteroidales > Muribaculaceae > Lepagella. The sequence goes on along the minus strand of CAZGJH010000042.1, from coordinate 12,438 downwards.
AATTTACGCAAATTCTCCCGTATATGAGTCGTGAATCACAAAAAAACTTATAAAAAACTTATAACTATGGCAAAAGAATGGATCTGCACCGTGTGCGGATATGTAGCAGAAGGTGCTGAACCCCCTGTAAAGTGCCCCCAGTGTGGTGCTCCTGCATCAAAATTCAAAGAGCTTGATCAGAAAGAACTTCTCAAATTCGTGACAGAGCACGAGATCGGCGTAGCAAAAGACGTTGATGATGAGATGAAGAAAGACCTCAACGCTCACTTCATGGGCGAGTGCACAGAGGTAGGTATGTACTTGGCTATGTCTCGTCAGGCTGATCGTGAGGGTTATCCTGAGGTGGCCGACGCTTTCAAGCGTTATGCTTGGGAGGAGGCAGAGCACGCTGCTAAGTTTGCAGAGCTCCTCGGAGAGATGGTATGGGATACCAAGACCAACCTTGAGAAGCGTATGAACGCAGAGGCTGGTGCCAACGAGGATAAGATGCGTATCGCACGCAATGCAAAGGCTCAGAATCTTGACGCTATTCATGACACAGTGCATGAGATGGCAAAGGATGAGGCTCGCCATGGTCGCGGGTTTGAGGGGCTTTATAAGCGCTACTTCGCTAATAAGTAATAGCTTACAATAAACAAAAATTGGGCTCATCGGCATCGCCGATGAGCCCAATTTTTGTTTAGGAGTGGATGAAGCGGGCGAAGAATTCCTCTTTCTTGGTTTCGGAGATGGGGATGTAGGTCTTGCCGAAGACGATGCGCTGCCGCTCTACTACTTCAATGTTCGGGATATTAACGATAAAGGAGCGGTGGACGCGCATGAAGCGATCTGATGGGAGGAGTTCTTCGACCTCTTTCATCGTCATTTGGGAGCTGACCTCTTCGAATTCATTTGCGGGGGAGGCGTCTTTGCGGAAGAAGATGACGCGGTCGTTGCGGGCTTCGATGTAGAGGATTTTGTCGAGGGGGATTTGGATGAGGCGGTAATCGGCTTTTACTGTGATGTGAGTGGCGGGACCCGTTTGGTTTTGACGGTAGGTGTCTCGCATCTTTACCCACTCCACGGCTTTCGCGACGGCCTTAGTGAACTCGGCGAAGCTGACGGGTTTGAGGAGGTAGTCGAGGGCGTTGACCTTGAACCCTTGCAGCGCGTAGTTTTCGTAGGCTGTCACGAAGATGATGCGGGTGGATGGTGGCACGAGGGCTGCGAAGTCGATTCCGTTGAGCATCGGCATGTTTATGTCGAGGAAGATGAGATCGATTTCGCCTGATTTGATTGTCATGATGGCTTCGGCGGCAGAGGCGTAGCTTCCGCTCAGGGAGAGGGAGGGATTTTGGGCTACGTAGCTTTTGATGAGCTCTCGTGCGAGGGGCTCATCATCGATTATGATGCATTTGATGGGTAACGGCATATTAGAGGGTGATTTGGAGGAGGGCGGTGAAGGTTGTGGAGGTGGGGGTGAGGAGGAGGGTGTGGCGCCCGGGGTAGAGAAGGCGTAGTTGGCGCTGGATGTTTTCGATGCCTACGCCTTTGGCTTTATCGGCTGTCTGCACTGGCTTCTCCGGATTATAGGTATTCTCTACTTTAGCCGTGAGCTTGCGGGTTTCGGCTGCGTCGTAGGTGATGGTGATGCGGATGAAGCCGTGGCCGGAGGGGAGGGGGGCGACGTGCTTGAAAGCGTTCTCTACGAGCGTGAGGAAGAGCAGGGGCGGAATCTCGATGTTGGCGTCGGGATGGTCGACGATGTTACATTCTACAGCGATGTTGGAGTTGAGGCGCAGTTTCATGAGAGCGGTGTAGTCGCGAATAAACTGTGCCTCCTTCGCGAGTGGCACGAGCGAATTGCCCGCATCGTAGATCATGAAGCGGAGCATACTGCTGAGGTCGTGGAGCGACTCGCGGGCCCTATCAGGAGCAAACCCGATGAGCGCGTAGATATTGTTGAGCGAGTTGAAGAGGAAGTGAGGATTGAGTTGCGCCTTGAGACTCATCAGTTCGATTTCGCGTTTTTCGGCGTTGAGCTCCAGTTCACGCCGGCGCACAGCCTCACGTTCGCGCGAAAGGCGCAAGGCATAGCCCATGGCAGCTGCGAGCACCATCATGATGCCGTCGCGTATCAGGAAACGGAGATAGCCGTAGATAGATTCGAGGCGAGTGAGCTGTTGCTCGCGAAGGTGTCGCGGCCCGGGGAGGCCGCCGTGATGCTCAAACCAGATCGACATCGTAGTGCAAATACCCGCGATAATGAGAAAATTGAGCAGATAATACGACGAGTTACGCTCCGTGCGGATGAGCATTGACGGAACGAGCCAGTAATAATTGAGGCAGAAAATGAGGGTGTAGAAAGTGCCCATTATCACGCTGAAATAGATCCAGGATCGCGGTTCGCGCCACGGATTCATGATGCTCAGCACGGAGGGAAAGTAAAAAAGGAGGAACGCCAGCAGCACTACTGTCGCCGTTCCTCCCCACCTGTTTAACAATCTGTTATTGGTCATTTTTACCTGGTGTATTTATTCATAGCGTATAGCTTCGATCGGGTCGAGGTTGGAAGCCTTGGCAGCGGGATAGAAGCCGAAGATGATGCCGATCACGGTGCAGACCACAAACGAAAGGATCACCGAAGAGGCCGAGATATCTACCGGCCAGTGGGCTATGGCCGAAATGAGCCACGTGGCCCCGGCTCCCAACAGGATGCCGAGCAGACCGCCCGTGACGGAGATAATGATTGCCTCGATGAGAAACTGCATCATGATGTCGCGCCCCGTGGCACCGATACTCATACGCAGACCGATTTCGCGCGTGCGCTCCGTGACGCTCACAATCATGATGTTCATGATGCCGATACCGCCCACGAGCAGCGAAATACCTGCCACGGCAGCCAACAGCACCGTCATCATCGAAGAGGTGGAGGAGATCATCTCGGCCAACTCCTTCATCGAGCGGATAGTGAAATTATCCTCCTCGCCTTCGCGCAGTTTGTGCTGATCGCGTAGAATCTCAGTGATTTCGGCAATCGTGGCATCGGTGAGATCTTCATCTACGGCCGACGCCTGAATGCCCTGGAGATAATCAGAGGCGAGCACACGCTTCATCACCGTGGTGTAAGGCACGAGCGCAAGGTCGTCTTGATCCTGTCCCATCGAGTTGTAGCCCTTCTCTTCGAGCACACCGATCACCGTCATCGGTATCTTGCCGAAGCGCACGATCTTGCCGATAGGGTCGGTGCCGTCAGGGAAGAGATTATCTACCAACGTCTTGCCGAGCACACAAACCTTTGCGGCAGCCTTCACATCCTCCTCCGTAAACATCTCACCAGAAGCCATCTTACGCTGGCGAATTTCGAGAAACTGGGTATTGACACCCTGAGCCGACGAAGGATAGTTGTTGTTGCCATACACCCACTGCCCCGCGCTGTTGACGGTAGGCGTGACGTTGGCTACGGTAGTGGCCTGCGTCACGATCGCCTCATAGTCAGATGGTTTCAGCGTCTGCATGTCATCGCTGCTCTGGCGCACGCCCCCACGCTTGTCGGCTCCCGGGAAAATCATGATCATATTGCTGCCCATCTCAGAGATCTGGGCCTTGATCGAGTTTTTCGAACCCTGGCCGATAGCGAGCATCGCGATCACGGCCCCGACGCCGATAATGACGCCGAGCATCGTGAGGAAGCATCGCATCTTATTGTTGTTGAGAGCCTTGAGGGCTATCTTAAAAAGAATCGAAATATTCATAACTAATTCATTTTCAGCAAAGGAAGGGAGTTACTCGTTGTCGACAGGCAGAGCGTCGTAGGCCTCCTTGGCCGATTTGATGTTATCGTTGTATTCGTCGCTCACGATACGCCCGTCGCGCAGCATGATATTGCGCGAGGAGTATTGCGCCAGCTCAGGGTTGTGGGTCACGAAAATAATCGTCTTCCCCTCCTTGTAGAGGCGTTGGAAGAGCGTCAGAATCGAGAAAGACGTGCGCGTGTCGAGATTACCCGTGGCCTCGTCGGCGAGGATAATCACGGGGTTATTGACCAGCGCGCGGGCAATGGCCACACGCTGCTGCTGGCCGCCCGACATCTGATTGCTCTTGTGATAGAGACGTTCGCCGAGTCCCACCTCCTCCAGACACTTGATGGCCCTTTCGGTGCGCTCCTTTGCCGACACCGCCGAATTGTAGATGAGCGGAAGCTCAACGTTCTCCACGGCCGTGGTCTTCGGCAAGAGATTGTAGTTCTGGAAGATGAAGCCGATCTTGCGGTTGCGGATACGGGCCCGTTCATTCTTGCCCATATCCTGCACCGAGATGCCGTCGAGCAGATAGACGCCCGAAGTAGGAGTGTCGAGACACCCGAGCGTATTCAGCAGAGTAGACTTACCCGAACCCGACGTGCCCATGATCGTGACAAACTCCCCCTCATAGATCGTGAAAGAGACGCCACGCAGAGCCTTCACCGTTTCGTCGCCCACCTTGAAATAGCGCTTCAGGTTTTCTATCTTGATAATTTCTTTTGCCATAGCTAATTACTTCTTCTTTTTGCTTCCCGGGGGCTTCGGCATGAAAGGATTCTGCTCCTGATTGCCTTCGCTCGCCTTGCCCTGGATCACGTTGTATTGGAGAGCCACCTTGTCGCCCTTCTGGAGGCCAGACGTAATCTGCTGATACACACTGTTCATCACGCCAAGTTCGACGGGGGTCTGCACCAGTCGGCCATCGCGCACCACCCACACCGAATGTTTCGGATCGCCCTCGGCCGGCTGCGGCACGGGGAGCGAGCTCTCCTTGCCATCCGACTCCATCGGCTGGAAGCGCAACGCCTTGAGAGGCACGGCAAACACATCGGTGAGCTCAAGCGTGTAAATGGTAAGGTTGGCCGTCATGCCCGGAATGAGCTTATGGTCGGGATTGGCGGTATTCACGATCACCTCATACGTCACGACGTTCGACTCCGTAGTAGGATTGAGGCGCACCTGAGTGACGGTGCCCTCGAACGTGTCATTCGGGTAAGAATCGACGTTAAACGTAACGTGCTGGCCCACTTTCACCTGGCCTATATCAGCCTCATCAACATTACCTACCACCTGCATATTGTCGAGGTCGGCGATAACGTAGAGATTGGCAACGTTCATACTTGATACGACGGTCTGGCCCACCTCGACCTCACGCGAGATCACGATGCCATCGATCGGCGAATAGATCTCGGCATAGTTGAGGTTTTTCGCCGCACGCACACGGTCGGCCTGACTCTTGTCGTAGGTTTGGCGAGCCACTTCATAATCCTTCTGCGAGGTCTGGAACTCATAATCGGAGATCAGTTTCTCGGCATGGAGGGCACGGTCGCGCTCAAAATTCTCCTTGGCATACTCGTAAGAGGCCTTGGCAGAGGCCATGTTGGCGTCGGCGCTGCGCAACTCGCTGCTCAGCAGAGTCTTTTCCAACTCGGCCAGGAGCTGCCCTTTCTTCACGGTGTCGTTGTAATCGGCGTAGAGATGCTCGATGATGCCGGTGACCTGCGTACCGACGTCGACCGACGTAACAGATTCCATCGTGCCCGTGGCCGTCACCACGTCAGAGATCGTGGTAGGCTCCACGGTGTAAGTCTCAAGCTCCATCTTCTCTTTCTCGGAACAGGAGACAGCCGACACAGCAAGCGCGGCCGACATTATATAGATAGCGTAATTCTTCATAAGGATACGGATGAAGTGGCGTAATAATTAATGGTTTTGTTAGCGAGAATGGCCATAAACTTGCTTTGGAGCAATTCGAGGCGCGAATTGAGCAGGTTGTTGTGGGCCGTGAGCAGTTCGAGAGGGTTTACGAGACCGAGCTCGAACTGACGGTTGACAAGATCGGCCGTGAGCTGAGTGGCTTCCAAGCGCGCCGTGCCGCTCTTATAGCGTGCGCGGGCATTGTCGGCATCGATGTATAGACCCTCGACAGTCTGCGAGAGATTGTCGAGCAGACGCTGCTGATTGATGTCATACTCCAAGGAGGCGAGCTTCGCCTTGGCCACGGCACGCTTCGTGGAGTTGCCGTCGTAGATAGGCACGCTCACCGAGACGCCCACATTCTCATTAAATCCGTGGCCCATCTGCCAGCCCCAGCCGTTGCCGCCCGAAGAATAGCCCGTGCCGATGCCACCTTGCAGAGCGATGTCGGGCAACCTTCCAGCTTTGGCGATCTTGATATCGTTGGCGTAGATCTCCTTGCTGAGCTCATTGCTCTGGATGCCCGGGAGCCAAGCGGCAGCGGCCGTGTAGGTGGTTTCCTTTGTGGGGAGAGTCACGTCGATTTCAGAATCGGGGAGCATCGGATCGGCGATCTCGATGTCGGAATCTATGCCCAGCGTGAGCAGCTTTTTAAGATTCACACGGGCAGACGCCAGCTCGTTTTGAGCCTGCACGAGGTTGTATTCATCCTGAGCCTTCTGGCTTTCGATCTGAGCGTAGTCGACCCTCGAAGTGCGTCCCGACTCCATCAAACGGCGTGCGCGTTCGGTCTGCGATGCAGTCACCTCGAGCGTTTGGCGGGCAATCTCCACAGCCTCGCGGGCATACATGATATTGAGGTAGGCCGAGAGGATACTGAGCGTGAGATCCTTCTTCACGTCGGCTCCGGCGAGCTCCTGCTGACGCTTGAGAATCTTCGACGATTCGAGGCGATACTTCCTGACGTTGCCCTCCCAGACAGTCCAGTTGGCATTCACGCCATAAGAACTCGTGTAGGCGTTAGAGGTGCGCCCTTCAGTTTTCACAGGGTAGTTCACAAAACCTTGATTGGTAGAGAATCCTACGTTCGGGAGATACGCGTCTTTGGCCGCGCCTATATCTTCTTCGGCCTGACGCACGGCGAGGAGCGCCTGCTTCACGTCGGCGCTATGCTCGAGGGCATAGGTGAGGCAGTCGTTGAATGTCCATGTCTTCTGGGAGAAGCCAGTGGCGCTTGCAGCCGAGAGGAGCATGAAAAGCAATTTCTTTTTGAAATTCATATAAAATCTATTTGTTTTGCTGCAAAATTACAATGATATATCTGATAGAACAAGAAAACTCTGTGTAATTGGGCCATTGAGAGGTAGAGAGGGAGATAAAGGGGGCGAAACGGGAGGGAGAGAGGGTTTGTATTAAAAAACGTTAATTGAGCTCCGTTTGTTCCGGCCATTACGGCCGATAAAGTGGAAAATTCGATAAATTTGCAGCTATAATGGTAAGAATAAGCTATTATGGGTAGAATATTAGCGATAGACTACGGCCGGAAGCGATGCGGAGTGGCTGTGACAGACGTATTGAAGATAAGCGCCAACGGGCTGCCTACGGTGGCCACGCACACGCTTATGGATTTTTTGCAAGATTATTGCTCGCGTGAGCCGGTAGAGGAGATAGTGGTGGGAGAGCCGAAAGACCTGCGCGGCAATCCGAGCGAGAGCATGCGCTACATACAGCCGTTTCTCAACCGGCTCAAGAAGGTGATGCCCGAGATGAAGGTGACGATGGTGGATGAGCGATTCACATCGACGATAGCCCATCGCGAGATGATAGCCGGAGGCTTCAAGAAGAAGCAGCGGCAGGAGAAGGGGAGGGCTGATGAGATGGCGGCGGTGATAATACTCACGAGCTATCTGGAGCGAAATTCATAATTCATAATTCTTAATGCATAATGCATAATTCATAATTTGGGATACATACAAATGAAAAAGGGCGCCACATCGTCATGGGCGCCCTTTTTAGGATTTTGTTGTGGAAGCTTACTTCTTTGTGCGGTTGCCGTAGCGGCTGCGGAATTTGTCGACGCGACCAGCGGTGTCGACGAGTTTCTGCTTACCGGTGAAGAAGGGGTGAGAAGAGGAAGTGATCTCAAGCTTAACCAAAGGATAAGTCTTGCCGTCTACCTCGATAGTCTCACGAGTTGCCACAGTAGAACGAGTGATGAAGATCTCTTCGTTCGACATATCTTTGAAAACGACCTCGCGGTAGTTTTCGGGATGAATTTTAGCTTTCATTCTAATTTTCTGCAGTTAAAATTTGATGTTTTTTGAAAATTCCCGACAGGTCGCGATCCCATCGGATTGGCGGTGCAAAGTTACGAAATTTTTCGCAACTATGCAAATAAATTTAACGCCGCCGTTTCCGTTTGAGCTCAGCCAGAGGAATTTCGTTGAGAATCGGGAGCGAGAGATGATACTTCAGCGTCAGGAAGCGAATCAAGATGATGGCCGCTCCGGCCGAGATCTGGCTCGCTTCGGCCGACCCTCCCGAAATCATGATCACCCAATAGAGCAGGCCCCCTGCGAGGCACGCCGTGGCGTAGATATCCTTGCGGAAGATGAGCGGCTCTTCGTTGATAAGGATGTCGCGAAGCACTCCGCCGAAGGCTCCCGTGATGATGCCCATCACCATCGCCACCCACATCGGATAATCTATGGCCAAGGTCTTGTTGATACCTATCACGCAAAACATGGCCAGGCCGATGCTGTCGAAGATGAAGAGAAGACGGTCGCGGCTTATGAGAATGCTGCGGAAAATGATCACCGTGAGCAGACTCAAAGCCGTGACGCCAAGATACCACCACGTCTGCATCCAGAACACCGGGATGTCGAGGAGAATGTCGCGCACGGTGCCTCCGCCGATAGCCGTCACCAGGCCGATGATGTAGGCGCCAAACCAGTCGAAGCGCTTCTCAGCGGCGAGGCGTATGCCGGAGATGGCTGCCGCCACAGTGCCAATCACCTCAAGGATGAACGTCAGCAATGTGGTCTCCATTTATTCAAGGAAGCAAAGCACGATTACCTGCGCCACGATTACGCGCATGAACATGGTGAGCGGGTAGACGGTAGAGTAGGCCACGGCAGGAGCGTCGTTGTTGGCCACCTTGTTGCCATAAGCCAAGGCCGGGGGATCGGTGTAGCTGCCGCTCATCATACCGATGATGCTCAGATAATTCATCTTATACTTGCCACGGGCTATGCAACCCACCACGATGAGCGGAACCACAGTGATGATGAAGCCATAGAGCACCCACATGGCGCCGCGCATATTGAATACCGTTGCAAAAAACTCCTTGCCGGCCGCGATGCCCACCGAAGCGAGGAAGAGGCAGATGCCGATCTCGCGCAGAAGAAGGTTGGCCGAAGAGTTGGTGTAGGTGACGAGGTGGAACTTATGTCCATACGCACTGATAAGGATAGCCATAACGAGCGGACCGCCCGCCAGGCCGAGCTTCATCGGCACCGACATGCCGGGGAACTGAATCGGAAGGCTTCCGAGGAGAATGCCGAGGAAGATACCGATAAACATCGTGACGAGGTTAGGCTCGTTGAGACGCTTCATGGAGTTGCCGAGCTTCGCAGCGAGATGCTCGATATCGTCGATCTTGCCTACTACGGTGAGACGGTCGCCCATCTGGAGGCGAAGGTTGGGGCTTGCGAGAAGGTCGACACCGGCACGGTTTACGCGAGTCACATTGAGTTTATAGGCAGCGTGGAGACGGAGCGCGCCGAGTTTCACACCATTGTATTCCGTGCGCGTCACGAGGATGCGGCGCGACACCACCGGACCCTTGTCCATAGGCCACTCCTTCTCCACCTTCTGACCGATGAAACGGGTGAAGATCTCCTCATCCTGCTGCGAGCAGACGGTGAGCACGAGGTCGCCCAGTTCGATCTTGTCTTGCGAAGTAGGGATGATCACGGTGCCGTCGGGTTTTTCGATGCGCGAGAACACATAGTCGTTAGAAATCAGCGTGTGGAGCTTCTGCATCGTCATGCCCGATACGAGATCGTTGGTAACCTTGAAAGTCACCATGAGCGGAGCCGTGGTAGAGTCTTTCTTCTCAGTCTCGATCTCCTGGATCTCCTTGTCAACGTTGATTTTGAAGATCTTCTTGATCACGATCATCGTCACGATAATGCCCACCACGCCGAGGGGATAGGCAGCGGCATAACCCATCGACATCTGCTGGCTGGCAGTGTAGGCGTCGGGGTTCACCTGCAGGATAGTCTGCTGAGCGGCACCGAGACCCGGGGTGTTGGTGACGGCTCCGCTGAGCACGCCGATCATCTCGACGATCGACGACTGTCCGGAGGCGCCCCCCTGGCAGAAGTAGATTACGAGCATGATAGCCACGTTGAGCCCGATGCCGAGGAGCGCGAGCATATTCATGCGGATGCCACCCTCTTTAAAAGAGGAGAAGAAACCGGGACCCACCTGCATACCGATAGAGAAGATAAACAGGATGAGGCCAAACTCTCTAAGGAAGTGAAGGGTGTTGGCCTCCACGCCATAGCCGAAATGGCCGAGCAGGATTCCCACAAACAGCACGAACGTCACTCCCAATGACACGCCGAAAATCTTCACCTTACCGAGGTAGATGCCGGCGAATATCACGAAGGAATAAAGCAGAACCGTGCTGGCGAGAGAAAGATTACCCGGCGTCAGCAGATCGATTAACCAATTCATAAGTGTATAAACCTGATAGTTATAGAAAATTATATCTTTTTTACCTTAAAGCGTCTCATAAGATGCCGCAATCGCTCCATCTTGAAGAGTAATTATGGCGTTATAGAAAACGAGTGCAAAATTACTCATTTTTTGCGGATTATTCGTAATTTTGCACCAAGATTTTAAATTAAACGCAATATGAAGAAGATTCGTGCAGCCGTAGTGGGCTACGGCAACATAGGGCAGTATACTCTGCAAGCCTTGGAGGCGGCTCCAGATTTCGAGATCGCCGGTATCGTAAGACGCAATCCCTCAGACCGTGAAGGCATTCCGGCCGGCATCGAGGTGGTGGGCGACATCGATCAGCTCAAAGACGTAGACGTGGCTATCCTCGCCACTCCTACCCGCAAAGTGGAGGAGCACGCCGTGAAATGCCTTTCGAAGGGAATCAACACTGTGGATAGCTTCGATATCCACGGCCAGATCAAGGCTCTTCGCGCCACACTCGACAAGGTGGCCAAGGAGCACGGCAAAGTGGCTGTGATCTCAGCCGGTTGGGATCCGGGGAGCGACTCTATCGTGCGCGCTCTCCTTGAGGCCGTCGCGCCCAAAGGAATCACCTACACCAATTTCGGCCCCGGCATGAGCATGGGCCACACCGTAGCCGTAAAGGCCATAGAGGGTGTGAAGGCGGCTCTTTCGATGACGATCCCCGTGGGCACCGGCATACATCGCCGCATGGTATACATCGAACTGCTCCCTGGCTACGATTTCGCCACAGTGGCCGCAGCCATCAAAGCCGATCCTTACTTCGCGTCAGACGAAACCCACGTGATGCAGGTGGAGAGCGTTGACGCGCTCAAGGATATGGGCCACGGCGTCAACCTCGTGCGCAAAGGCGTGAGCGGCAAGACCCAGAACCAGCTCTTCGAGTTTGACATGAAGATCAACAACCCGGCTCTCACGGGTCAGATTCTCGTGTGCGCAGCCCGCGCCGCCATGAAGCAGGCCCCCGGATGCTACACGATGATCGAGATTCCGGTGATCGACCTTCTGCCGGGCGACCGCGACGAATGGATCAAGCTCGTGTAAATCAGCACGCGCTCTACTACAGCAGAAATAAGAAAACTCCCGGAGCTTCACCGAAGCCCTGGGAGTTTTTTATCGTGTCACTTCACAAGTTTGCGATAGCGGATGCGATGAGGCGTGTCGTTGCCGTCGCGCTTCTTCTTGAATTCCTCATAGTCGGAATACGATCCCTCGTAGAAGGTCACCTTGCTGTCGCCCTCGAAAGCGAGTATGTGAGTGGCGATACGGTCGAGAAACCAGCGGTCGTGGCTCACCACTACGGCGCAGCCTGCAAAGTTCTCAAGACCCTCCTCAAGGGCACGGAGCGTGTTGACGTCGATATCATTGGTGGGCTCGTCGAGCAGCAGCACGTTGCCCTCCTCTTTGAGAGCCATGGCGAGATGCAATCGGTTGCGCTCGCCGCCGGAGAGCACGCCGATCTTCTTCTCCTGGTCGGCCCCCGTGAAATTGAACTTCGAGAGGTAAGCGCGGGCATTCATGTCGCGGCCGCCCATGCGGAACGACTCCACTCCCTGCGAAATCACCTCATAGACACTCTTCTCGGGCGAGAGATCCTTGTGATTCTGGTCAACGTAAGCGATCTTTACAGTCTCGCCCACCTCAAACTCACCCTTATCCTGCTTCTCCAAGCCCATGATGAGGCGGAAGAGAGTGGTTTTGCCGGCACCGTTCGGGCCGATCACACCCACGATGCCGTTGGGGGGGAGCATGAAGTTGAGGTCGTCGAAGAGAGCCTTGTCGTCGTAAGCCTTGGCAAGATGCTGCGCTTCGATCACCTTGTTGCCGAGACGCGGACCGTTGGGGATAAAGATCTCCAGTTTCTCCTCGCGCTGCTTCTGGTCTTCATTAAGCAGGCGGTCGTAGCTCGAGAGACGGGCCTTACCCTTGGCCTGACGGGCTTTCGGGGCCATGCGCACCCATTCGA
>CAZGJH010000041.1:0-18509 GCA_964525735.1 uncultured Sangeribacter sp. | reverse complement strand
GTTAGAGCCTTTTTCGGATAACTATTGACCGCCGCCATAGCCTGTTAGCGACCATCTTGGGACGCAATGAAGAGGTTTAATAGCCACTCTTCTGCATTTGGGGTTGGTATTCCTTTGATTCGGGGCTGTGGGAGAGGGGGATTCTTACTAACTTTGCATCAAAATCAAAAAAAGAGATGAAGTATAGTTTAATCTTATCGGCGATGCTGGTTTTCAGCGGGTTGATAGCAAATTCTCAGGTTATGAATAATATGAATACCGACACTTCTTTCGCTCCCGTTGAGCAACTGGAGCTGACGCACGATTGGGATAAAGTGTTCCCTAAAAGCGATAAAGTTGACCACTCGAAGGTGGTTTTCGTAAACCGTTACGGCATAACACTCGTCGCAGATGTGTATAAGCCGAAGAACGTAAGCGGAAAGTTGGCGGCTATCGCTGTTAGCGGACCATTCGGAGCCGTAAAGGAACAATCCTCAGGATTGTATGCCCAGCAACTCGCTGAGCGTGGTTTTCTGACAATCGCTTTCGACCCGTCGTTTACAGGCGAAAGCGGCGGACGGCCTCGTCGTGTGGCTTCTCCCGACATCAATGTGGAGGATTTCTCGGCTGCCGTCGATTATCTCTCGAACCGTGACGATGTGGATCCTGAAAAAGTGGGCATACTCGGTATCTGCGGATGGGGAGGCATTGCCATCCAGGCTGCTATCAACGATCCACGTATCAAGGCCACGGTTGCCTCCACAATGTATGACATGACGCGTGTCAACGCAAACGGCTACTTTGACTCTGCCAACAGTGCCGCTGAGCGCAATGCGAATCGTGCGGCCATGGCTGCTCAGCGTACAATCGATTTCAAGAATGGCGCCTATAAACGTGGAGGTGGTGTGGTTGATCCGCTGCCCGACGATGCTCCGCAGTTTGTCAAGGATTACTACGCCTACTACAAGACACCGCGTGGTTATCATGTGCGCTCTGGCAATTCAAACGATGGCTGGAATGTCACATCAAATCTGCCTTTCGTCAACTTCAAGTTTTTCGAATATGCCGACGAACTGGAGAATGCCGTTCTGATTGTGCACGGCGATAAAGCTCACTCATATTATTTCGGTAAAGACACGTTTGCCAAACTAAAAGGCGACAACAAGCAGATGCTCACCGTAAAAGATGCATCCCACTGCGACCTTTACGACCAACTCGACATAATTCCGATGGACGAGATAGCCGCTTTCTACACGGAGTATTTCAACAAATAGGAAGCCAATCATTTCAACGTTTCTCCCAAGAAAGCGGCATAGAATTATGAAGGTTTCTATTTTATCCATCCTGTTATCACTGATATCATTTACTGCAATGGCACAGACAAAAATAACCCTTTCGACCGGCAACGGCGAAATGACCGCTACACTTTCCGACACTGAGGCTGCTCATGAATTAGAAGCTCTACTGTCGCAAGGTTCGTTGACGATAGAGATGAGCGATTATGGCGGTTTTGAGAAAGTTGGTTTGCTGCCGCGATCGTTCAGCACCTCCAATCGACAGATTACAACGGAACCTGGCGATATAATGCTCTATCAGGGAAATAACATGGTAATATTTTATGGCTCAAATTCTTGGAGCTATACACCTTTGGGCAAAGTGGATGGTGCGTCCTCCGCCCAACTACGCCAATTTCTCGGAAATGGCCGCGTGCTCCTCACACTGTCGCTTTCAGGAAATTCCGGCATAGACAATATCGAGGATAGAGCAAAGCATCAGGAAATAGTGTACGATCTCAAGGGCAATCTTATTTCCGCCCGACCTCTATCGCCCGGTCTCTATCTCATCAATGGCAAAAAGACTCGAATTTCCCATTGATTTTTCCAAACTCACCCAAAACGAGTAAAAAAGAGCATTCATGAAGTGTTATTCACGAATGCTCTTTTTTTACTCTATAGATAGAGAGTAAATCCGCAGTAATTAAGATATTTGAATTATCTTATGATGGATGATATAAACGCCCGAAGGTAAAGTTTCCTAATCCCTTCAGGGAGAAACATCAAACTTCCATATCATATATATTGGCGAACATCGTAAATAATCTGGTCTTTGCGCCCTCGATATCCTGATTAGCACTTCTATTGACAAAAAGGCATGAACTTGACGTATCATATTGAGCTATCTCAAAGGAATTCCTACCAAATAGACGACGAACAAGTTCGATATATATTCGATACCGTTGAGTGCGATAGTGATCTTCAATGTAATTTTTCTTATCAAATGTACGTGAACCATTAAAGGCAAATGATGCATTCGGATACCTTTTCAAAATTTCAGGAATAACAGAAGCACACGTTTCCATTATTCTTTTTGTTTCCATTGGAGTAAATAAATTAAGCACCCTAGAATACTTATATTCAGAGTGTTTACATCGTGCACAATAGTACTTAATCGCAAAGCAATCCTGATATTTCTCCGCTCTTATTATATACTTAAAAAAACTTCCATACTTGCTCGAAGGTGCAAAAAACGTGTAAATATGGGTTATTTCCGGCTCTCCAAATACTCGTCCCTTTTGACGCTCTACTTGAATATATCGGAGACAGTATGGAAACATTTTAAGGTACAAGCTTATTCAAAGAAAAGGGTCCTGTAACATATGGCATAAGTGTTTGTCCCTGCGAAGGCAAACTGCGCAAACTCACTGGCTCATATTCCGATATATGCACCCACCCAAGTCTTTGGCCCTTTGAAAGTTTTTTTCTAGGCTCAACGCCGTTATATGAAGTTTTTTTATTCAATAATTTTCCCATAATTCTCTGCTTTTTCGTTGCAAAAATAATAAAAATATTAATTAGAAACAAATACTATCTCCTAAAGATTAAAAAAAGATGAAAATCTTGCATAAATTCTTCTATAGAAGATATAAAATATATTAAGTTACCTTTGGAGACGGTTAGTTGGCTTACGGTGAGCGTGTTTACTTTTCAAAGGCATGTCCCTACGATGAGGCGGGCGATGCTCAGTGGACTACGATTAGAGGTCGAGGAGGACGTTGAAGAGGAGGGTCGAGGCGGATTTGTGGGGCATGGCGTAGGCGGCGCCGATCGTGAAGGAACGGGCACGGAAACCTAAGCCGACGGAGAAGCCGGAGAAGAAGTTGCGCTGATAACTCGACATGTCGCTGCGCGTCTTGTAGTTGTAAGCCAAATCGATGTAGAAGCTCTCGCTGGGGAGATACTCGATGCCGAAGATGAGATGGCGGAAGAGGTTCTTGCCGAAGTTGCTCTTCAATTCGGTGTGCTTGCCGGAATCGTCGTCGGTATGAGAATAGTAAGGGAGGTTCCAGCGGGTAAGATTCCACGCGGTGATGCTGAAAGAGAAGCTCTCGCTCAGGCCCTTCGTAAGGCCGAACTGCACGTCGAAGGGGAGGCGGTCGTAGGTATTCTCGAAGCGTTTCAGCTGGCCGCCCATGTTTTTCAGCGTCAGGCCGAAGGAGAGGTCATGGTCGGGGTCGTAGTAGTTGATGCCAAGGTCGGCTGCCATGGCGAAGGCGGTATACTGCTCATAGTTGCTGTAGATCATCTTCATGTTGATGCCGCCACGCAGACGATCGGTGAAGTCGTGAGAGTAGGTGCCTTCGGCCACGATGTCGGTAGGGGTGAAGGTGCCTGTGGCCAATCCACTCTGGTCGTAGCCGGTCATCGAACCGTAGTTTAGATAGCGCATGCCGATGGCCCAGGCACCGCGTTCGCCGGCCGAATGGCCGTAGCGTGCGCCGGCAAAATTGGCGCTGCCGAGATAGTGCATGTAGCCTACGCCGAGCTGGCTGCCAATCTCCGCACCGAGCAGCGCCGGATTCTGCTCAGCGAGCATGACGTCGGCCGAGATGAGGGAGATGTTGCATCCTCCCAGACCGAACACCCGGCTCGAAGTGGGCACCGTCAGGAAATCGTAGGCCGTACGGGCTGTCTGCCCGTAGCAAGGGAGTGTAAAGGCTCCGGCAATGGCGATATGTGAGAGAAAGATCAGCTTCATACAATCTTTAAACGTAAGACACTCCTTTCTATTGTGATTCTACAAGTCGATTGTGATTCTACGGGGTTAATCTGCTTGTGGAGGGGGCGGAATCTCTCTGTGGAGAGGAGGGGTGAAATGTGAATAAATGCAAAACTATTTTAAAATACACCATTTGAAGGCCCGGGGGTATTGCATATGTTAGAATGCAGACGTATATTTGCATTCGAAAACGTGACGCCCGCCCACAGAGGCGCCAGACCATACTCTAAACCGTAGGATTTACACTCTACAACAGCACATAAACTCAACAAAGGAAACAAGGTCCATGAGAACCAAGACCCCCAACATAGCCATAATACTCGGCGCGGCATTCGCAATGATGCTGCCCGCCACAGCCGCGGCCCAGACTTGCCGCGTGAGCTGCGGCATGCATGGCAACGGGGAGGCCGCCTACAAGCTCGTATATGAGTTTGACTATGTGGAGGAGAAGCCGGAATTTCCCGGCGGAGGCACCAAGATGGTGAGCTTCATCAACCACAACCGCCACTACCCCGCCCGCGCCTACGACGCCGGCATCGAGGGGAGAGTGATGTGCTCGTTTGTAGTGGATACCGACGGAGCCGTGAGCCACGTCACCGTGATCAAGGGTGTGGAGGCCTCGCTCAATCAGGAGGCCGTGAGAGTGATCTCGGAGATGCCCGCATGGCGCCCCGGCAAGATCGACGGCCGCAATGTGCCAGTGAGAGTGGTGTGCGCCGTGCCGTTCCGTCGCTGAAGGGCGTAGCTCTCGGCACATTCGTAAAGATACAAAAAAATTCGCTCAGCCTGCTGATGCAAGCGTAAGCGGATTAAAAAGATATTGAATAGTTTTGATTTTTAGCACAGAAAAAAGGACCGACCGTGAGGCCTGTCCTTTTTGCCTTTTTTATATGCGGGCATGGCGCCCAACAATATTATACGAGTTTCACTACGATGTCCTCGTCGTCCATGCTCACTACGATCTTACCCTCGCGACCAAGCCAACCGAGAGCGGCCATGATCTCGTCTTTTTTGAGTTTCGTAGCTTTTTTGATAAGTTTGAGGCCAAGCGAACGGGTATCTGATACCTCAAGTGCCTTGTAAACCTCTCCGGCCCATGTGCCGAAAGTGTCAACTGATTCAAGTGTCATCTTTACTTAATTTTAATAGTTAAACTTGATTTTTAGTCACAAATTTTCCTGAAATTTCATCAGGAATAGTCTTAAAAACGACTGAAGCAACGATTTTGAAAGCGCAAAGTTAATCAAAATTTCTTAATTTCACACAATTTATTGCTCGTCGTTTGTATTTTTAACAATTTTATAAGCTGATTTGTTAATCAGATGAGCGGTTTAACGCAATATTTACGTAATTTTGCAGAAAAATCGCTCCCAAGATTGCTATCTTACAGCTATCGGTTATTAACAAGAAGAAATGAGCAAGAAGAAAAGCACCGCCTCGGCTCCCTCCACCATCATCGGCGAGGGACGAGTGATCAAAAATACCGGCTCCTCCTATATCGTGCGTCTCGACGACGCGCGCGAGCTCCCATGCCGCATAAAAGGGAATTTCCGCATAAAAGGGATACGCACCACCAACCCTGTGGCCGTGGGCGATATCGTGACCGTCTCGAAGGCGGCCGACGACGCCGACTATATCACGGCCATAGCCCCGCGCAAAAACTATATAATTCGCCGCGCCTCCAACCTCTCGAAGGAGAGCCACATCTTGGCTTCGAACATCGACCTGGCCATTCTCGTGGCTACCATCCGCGACCCGCTGACACCCACGACGTTTATCGACCGCTTTCTCGCTACGGCCGAGGCTTACTCTGTGCCGGCAGCCGTTGTGCTCAACAAAGAGGATATGTGGGACGACGACGACCGCGAACTGGGCGACGCCCTGAGCAACCTCTACACCTCGATCGGCTACCCCGTATTTATCGTCTCGGCCGCCAAGGGAACGGGCCTCGACCGTCTGCTCGAATTCATCACGGGTAAGATCTCGCTGCTCGCCGGCAACAGCGGCGTGGGTAAATCGTCGCTCATCAATGCGCTCGTGCCGGATGCCGACCTGCGCACAGGTGAAATCTCCGACATACACCACACGGGCATGCACACCACCACATTCTCGGAAATGATCGACCTGCCCACCGGCGGCGCGCTTATCGACATACCAGGCGTGCGCGGCTTCGGCACAATCGACTTCGAACCGGAGGAGGTGGGCCACTTCTTCCCTGAAATATTCCGCTTCTCGCGCGACTGCCGCTACAGCGACTGCAAGCACAACGGCGAACCAGGTTGCGCCGTAATTCCCGCCGTAGAAGATCATTACATCTCGGAGAGCCGTTACGCCTCCTACCTCTCGATACTTGAGGAGGCCTCCGAAGATGCCGGAGCCGACAAATACCGCAAGCCGTTCTAAACCCCAGCCGTTCTAAGAACGGCAAGAGCGGTTTCAGGGCAACGTGATGACGACGCGCAATCCGCGGCCTCCGAGCCCTGAGAGCTGCATCTCGCCGCCATGCAGCCGCACAATCTGGCGACTGATGAAGAGCCCGATGCCGCTCCCCCCCTCTTTTGTGGTGACGAAAGGTTGAAACGGGTCGGCCAGCATTTCGGGCGACATGCCGGGGCCGTTGTCTTCGACAGTGACGGCCGTGCCCTCCTCGCCGCGCGTAAGGCGCACCAGCACGTCGGGCGTCCAGGAGGCCTCCGGCGGCAGCGAGTCGCGATACTGCGCCATCGCCTCCAAGCTGTTTTTCAGCAGATTTACCAACACCTGCGAGAAGAGCGACGGATCGGCCTCGAATTGCAGACCGTCAGTCAATTCGAAACGAATAACGGCCGATGGATCGAACCCTAAGGAGCGGGCAAACACACCGGCCGCCCGCGAAACATGGATGAAGAATTCTTTCGCGTCGAGCTGTCGCTTCTCCGGCGGAGGGAGATGGGTGAGCTGGCGATAGCTCTCCAGGAAGCGCGAGATACCCTCGCTGTTTTGGCGTATGATGCCGAGGGCCTCCCTCAACTCCGCCTCGCCGTAGGCTTCGGGATGCTCCACGATGTCGGCCGAGAGGGCCGTGACGGGAGCGATGGAGTTGCGCATCTCGTGGGTCATGACGCGCAAGATACGGTCGTAGTATAGTTTACGCGTCTCCAGTTCACGGCGATTTGCTATGTAGAGCGCGGCGATACGGTTCATGCCGGCGGCCATCTCTTTCAGTTCGCTATCTACAGCGTCGCCTTCGATGCGCACGGATGTTTCGTTCATTTCGAGAGCCGCAACGTAATTCGACATCATGCGAATCAATTTGCGTATCTCGCTCCAGAGAAAGATCACGGCAGCGAGCGAGGCCACGGCAGCCAAGATGGCGAGCGGGAGACGAGAGGAGGCAAAAAGTGCGCCGGTCAGAGCCGAGAAGGCTACGACGGCGCAGATTATCAGGATAGTATCTCGCAGGAAATGCCTCATGCGTCAAATAGATTTTTACGGTTTACGCAACAGATTATAGAGCGTCTGGCGGTTGATGCCCAGGCGTTCGGCCGCAAGAGACATGTTGCCGCCGCAAGCCGCCACCATATTCTTGACATGGCTGAGTTTCAACTCTTCGAGCGTCATTCGTTCACGCTCCGACTCCGAAGCTACAATCTCCTGCGCCCGCTTCACGGAGGCCTCTTCCGACTTCGACCGGCGGTTTTTCGCCACGGCATCTTTCAGTTTTCGTATCAGTTCGTCGTTGTCCCAAGGCTTCGCGACGAAGTCTTCCGCTCCCATCTTCATGGCCTCAACGGCGAGGGGCACGTCGCCGAAAGCCGTGATGACCACCACGGCGGGAGCCTCCGGGCTCTCCTTGATGCGCGAGAGCCAGAAGAGCCCCTCGGAGCCGTCGAGCTGACCGGAGGTGAAATTCATGTCGAGCAACACTACATCTACATCCCCCTCGCGCAGGAGGGCGGGGAGCAGTTGCGGATCGCCCACGGCGGCCACTTCGTCGAATTCACGGCGAAGCAGCAGCCTCAGAGTGGTGCGCACGGCGGCGTTGTCGTCTAATATCAGAACTTTCATGCTGCAAATTTAACACGTTGCGGCGATTTTGCCAAATAACTTTGACCAATCATTCGGAGCGCAAATGATCTACGGGATTACTCTTGGCTACCCGGAGACAGTTGAACACCACCACCGACGTAATAACGATCACCAGCACAAGCAACGAAAGTATTATTACCCAGGCCGATACGCCGACACGGTCGGTGAACTGCGAGAGCCACCTCTCCCCTATCACGCCTGCGGCGATTCCGCCGAGAATGAGCGAAGGGAGCGCCACTTTGAGTATGTCGGCGCAGAAGAGCTTCACGATTGCGCGGGCTGCCGTGCCGTTGACTTTGCGGATGGCTATCTCCTTGGCCCGACGGTTTACCTCGTCGGCCACGTAGCCCACCAGGCCGATCAGGGTGATCAGCAGGATGGCGAGGCCCACGACCATGACGGAGGTGCCGAATCGGCGAATCGGTTCGCGGAAGCGGATGATAGAGTCGCGGTAGGGCCAGATGAATGTGTGATGGCCCCCGGCCACGGTGTCGATCACTTTCTGTGCGGCGCGCATGTTGTCGGGGTTCAGTTCGGTGAATCGGATGAAGAGACGGTCCATCAACCTCATTGTCGGGAACATCACGCCGGCGCGAGTGTCGGAGTTTTCGCGTTCGTAGCCGCCTCGGCGCATATTGCCCACTACGCCTACGATGGTGAAATACAATCCGTCATGACCGGTGATGCACACCGTCTGGCCGATGATGTTGTCGGTTTTCACGTCGAAGAGCTTCTGAAGTACCTCTACCATACGCTCCTCAACGATGATTTCCTGCACAGAATCAGCTCGCTCAGTGAAATTCTCACCTTGCACAAACCTCACGCCCATCACTTCGAGCATTTCGGGGTTGACATATTCCAGGTCGGCAATGTTGGTCTGTTTTTCGTAGTAACCATCTTTCCACATGTTGTTGCCTGATGCCACCTCACTGAAATCGCGACCGCTGCCCGTGGCCACCTGCTCCACGTAAGGGAGCTTGCGGAGCTCCTGCAGCAGAGCGGAGCGTTTGTCGTCGGGCATATCATTGAGCGAGCAGACTCCGATGTTCTCGTAGTCGAAGCCCATCTTCAGGGAGTTGACCATATCGTATTGACGCTCAACGAGCACGAGGAGCGAAATGAGCAGTCCGGAGGCGAAGAACTGCAAAGCGAGCATGGCCAATTTCCAGCCTCGGCGACCGTGGGAGAGGGGACGGAACGCGCTCGACACGGGGGTGCGACCGTAGATGAACGCCGGTATGACGCCCGTAATCACCAGAAGCACAAGGCATACCACACCCTCTACAATCCAGAGGCGAGGCGTGGAGAGGAGTTGGGCGGGGGTGTAGCCGAGCAACTGGGCGCAGAAATCGGATAGCGCGAATGCGATCACCAACGAGAGCCCCAGCGAAAGCACGAGGAAGAAGAAGCTCTCTCCCATCACGCGGATGAAGAGGCGGCCGAAACTCGTGCCGAAGCATTTGCGAATGGCCATCTCCTTGCCGCGCGAAGCGAGCTGGCCGATCACGATGAGGAGATAATTGAGCGCGGCACTCATTATCATGACGATAGCCAACATGCCGAGCATCCACGACATCGTTTTCACGCCGGGGCGCGAGGAGTAGGCGCCCACCAGAGGGCGAAACCATACTTCGTAGTGCGAGATGTCGAAAGCTTCAGCCGGGATGTTATCGCGAAGCACCTTGCGAATTTCGGGCAGGAGGTCGTCGGGCGTCACACCAGGCGCGAGGCGCACCAAGCCAAAGTAGCGGTCGTTGCCAATCCAATTCTGCGTGCCGTCCCAATCGTATTTGGGGAGTGTGGGCATGCTTACGTATACGGCATTAGAGATAGTTGAGTTGAGTGGAAAGTCCTCATACACACCGCCTATCGTGACCTGGGCTTCCTCGCCGAAAGCGGTATTGAACATGCGCTTGCCTATCACGTCGCCTCCGATTTTATCGGCTACCGACTTCGGGATCATGCACATGTCGGCCACACTGAGCACCTCGCGCGGATCGCCCGAAATGATGCGCGTCTGGAGCACATCGAAGAAGGCTGAATCGGCGAAACAATTGCCCTCGACTTCGAAGAGGTGGCCGTCGGTAAGCGACATTATGGTGGAGCCGGAGAAGAACGTGTAGCGAGTAGCTTTTTCGATACCGGGGATTGCGCGCGCCAGTCCGGGGGCTGTGCCGCCAGGGATGCAGGGATACTCCTTGTATTCGCCGTTTTCGATCACGCTTTCCGTGATGCAGTAGATGCGGTCGCTGTCGGGGAAGAAGGAATCGTAGGTCTGTTCGAAGTAAACCTTCGCAATGAGAAGGAAGCCCACCGCGAGGCCCACCGTGAGACAGAGAATCTTGATGAGATTGCGGCGGAGATCGTTGGTAAAAAACTTAAACATGGCAAGTTAGTTTACGGTGGTGATGATTTGTCCGTCGAAGAGATTGATGATGCGGTCGGCCATGGAGGCGTCGCGTTGGGAGTGGGTCACCATCACTATCGTGGCTCCCTCCTTGTGAAGCTCTGTGAGGAGAGCCATCACTTCGGCGCCGTTCTTGGAGTCGAGGTTGCCGGTGGGCTCGTCGGCCAGGATCACGCCGGGACGGGCCACGATGGCTCGGGCGATGGCCGCGCGTTGCTGCTGACCGCCTGAGAGCTGCGAGGGGTAATGGCGCGAGCGGTGGGCTATGCCCATGCGGCGCAGGGCCTCGTCGACGCGAGAGTTGCGTTCGTCGCGCGAGAGATTGAGGTTGGTGAGCGGGAGCATCACGTTGTCGCGCACGGTCATGGTGTCGATAAGGTTGAACGACTGGAAGATGAATCCGATGCGACCTTTGCGATAGGCCGTGCGTTCGCTTTCGCGCAGGTGGGCCACTTCGCGGCCGTCGAGGGTATAACTGCCGGCAGAGGGGTTGTCGAGCAGCCCGAGTATGTTGAGGAGAGTAGATTTTCCGCAGCCCGAGGGCCCCATTATGGCCACGAATTCGCCGTCGGCAATGGAGAGCGACACGTTGTTGAGGGCGACAGTCTGCACGGTGTCGGTGCGGAACACTTTTTCGAGATTCTTGATTTCTATGTTCATAAGTTTCAGTATTATATTATCTTAACTATATCGGCCTCACCAAAGGGGGTGTAGGAGCTGATGATTACTTTTTCGCCCGGGCGCAGACCTTCGGTCACTTCATAATAGCGCGGGTTCTGACGGCCGAGCTTCACCTCGCGCTTCACGGCGCTCTTGCCGTCGGCTGCGACGACGTAGACGTATCTTCCGCCGCTCGATTGGAAGAATGGGCCGCGCGGAATCATGACGGCTTGCGCGGGCGCGCCCAATTGGAGATCGACGGGATAGCTCTGCCCTACCCTGAGTTTTATCGAATCTGCGGCCTGGATGGAGAGGTCGCCTTTGAATTGGCCGTCCACCACTTCGGGATACACTTTCGTGAGGGTGACGTCGAAGCGTGTGCCCTGGCGATCGGCGCTTCCGGTGAGCCCCGGGGAGATGCGGTCGATGTAATGCTCGTCGATATTGACGGTGAGCTTGTAATTGTCGAGAATGTTGATCTGGCCGATCTGCTGGCCGTTAGGGATGTTTTCGCCGAGCTCCACGTTGAGCGAACCGAGTTGGCCGGCGTGTGTGGCGCGGATGTTGAGATTATCGGCGCGTTGGCGCACGAGGGCGAAGTTTTCCTGCATATTCCGGAGGCTCTCGCGCATCATAGAGATCTGCACGCCGCGATAGAGGGAGTCTTGGCGGAGGCGGTCTTCGAGCAGGCGGAGGCTTTCGCGGGCGAGCTTCACGTCTTCGAGGGCCTGAAGGTATTCTTCGCGCGATGTGAGCCGCTCTTCGTAGAGCACCTGCTGGCGTTCGGCGAGGCGTTGCTTACGGTTAAGCTCCGTGCGGGCCGAGAGGATGTCGCGCTTCACTTGCAGAGCCTCCTTTTCCATGGCCAACTCCGTATCGCGCAGCATGTTCTGCTTTTCGGCGAGTTGCGATTCGGAGTCGAGAATCTGCTGGCGTAGATTGGGGTTGCGGAGCGTCACGATGAGGTCGCCGGGCTGAAGCATGGCCCCCTCCTCTACCCATTTCTGCTCAACGACGCCCGTTTCGAGTGCCGAGACGCGCACTATTACGCCTGTTTCTACGCGCCCTGTGAGGTGGACGTAATCATTGAAGATCCCTTCGGTGACCTCTTCGATGAGCAGGCCCGATTGCTCAGCACGATAGGATGTACGTCCGGCGATTAGTATGCCCCAAACGGCGGCGGCCACCACTACAGCGCCTGCCAGCACCCAGAGGCCGTATTTACGTAGCCAGGGGTATTTTACTTTTATTTCTGTATCCATTTTAATTTGATAGTAAAGGTATTCCTTGGCAGTAGCGCCAGGTTATGAGGTTGATAATCTTTTGAATGCGTTTTCCTTCCTGAAGGGCGCGGGCCGTAGCGAGTTTTTCGCTGGCCGTGTAGAGATCGAGGGCTGAGGCGTCGCCGAGTTCGTATTTGCGGCGAGTGGCCCGGAAGGCCAGCTCCTCGGCTGCCACGCGCTGGCGGGCGGCTTCGAGCTCTTCGGAAGCACCCTGGTAGTCCATAGCGGCTTGGGCGGTTTCCTTGTCGAGTTGATAACTACGCTCTTCGAGTTGCAACTCGTTTTCCTTGAGGCGTATGCGGGCTTTCTTGAGGCGGTTGGCGTTGTAGAGGCCGTCGAAGAGAGGCAGACCGATTGAAAGACCGATGTATTCGCCCATATTGTCGCGGGCCTGGCGACCGAACCCGGGGTAAGCGGCTTCCGTGTTGAGCATCTTGTAGTAAGATGTGGAGATGCCGCCGGAGAGGGAGATCGAGGGGAAGAAGGCACCTTTGGCTACGAGGAGATCGAAGCGGCTCCCTTCTACTGCGAGGCGTGCATCTTTCAGTTTGGGGTGTTCAGAGGCTTTTTGGGCTTGTTCGGGATCTTCAGTTGACTCTTGGAGCGTCGGGAGTGGCTGACCGAGGGGCATTCCCATAGCGGCGCGAAGGTCGAGACGAGCCTTTTGGAGGAGATTCCGCTGGTTGAGCAGTTGGTAGCGGTCGGCCGCCACGAGGGCTTCGATTTCAGCCACATCGGCTCCGCTTTTCGAGCCGAGTTGCTCCCCGCGTTGGGTGGCTGCGAGATCGGTAGAATCGCGACGGAGCTGTTGTTCGGCCGCTTCCACCATCGCCTTGCAGTAGATGGCCTGGTAAAACTGCTTTATCACCTCCGTTAGAGCCTCATCTTCTTCGAGTTGGAGGCGCACTTGGGCGCGCTGGCGAGCCACTCTTGCTGAGCGGAGATTGTTGAAGTTGACCAGGCCATCGAAGAGAGGCACCGACGCCTGCAGGCCGAAGCCGGTGGAGAGGGTCTGCTTGTTGTCGTAGGTGTTGGTGGCGGGGTCGATGTTTCGGCCGAAGCTGATGTTGCCGTTGCCGTAGAGGTCGAGGCGGGGCATCATTGCGGCGGCTGTGAGGCCGACGTCGGCCGAGGCTTCGTCGGCTGCGAGGCGGGCGGCGCGGACACGGTGGGCGTGCTGCCGGGCGTAGAGGAGGCAGTCGCGGAGGGTCATTACCGGGACGGGCTGCTCGGCTTTCGCTTCGTGGGTTTGCTCGGCTTTCGCTGCGTAGGGGGCGAGAAGCGACGCCGCGAGAAGTATGAGATATGTCAGTTGTTTTCGTTTCATGCCGCAAAATTAGTAGGCCGACCATTCTATGGGAAGAAAATTCGCGGGAAATGCGTTTTACGGCAGCTGTTTTGTATAATTTTTAGACACTCGTTGCGAAATCGTTGGCCAATTCGCTGAAAAGACTTAATTTTGCACCACTGCCTGGGCATCGCTCCTGATCGGGGGTGAGCCTCTGTAGCTGCGATGCCCTCCTATTGTGAAAAACCCCTTGTGTAAGAAATGAAGACTTTCCCGAAAATAATCTGTTTGCTGATCTGCATCCTTTGCGTGTCGCTGGGGCATGCACAGAAGCTGATTCCTCAAATCGGAGCCGACTACCGAGGCTTCTACACGTTCTCCTCATACAAAGACGATATACTCCGCGAAACGCTCAACACTGAGGGGGCTATCGCCACGCGCATAGCTCAGGCAGCCCACCTCAAGCTCGGGTTCAAATTCTCGGAGGCGACGCCGCAAGGGCGTTTCTTTCCTGGGGTGTGGCAAGGGATCGGCGCGGGGGTCAATTTCTTCGGCAATAGGCGCGGAATCGGTAATCCGATGGCGGTTTACGCGTTTCAAGGGGCACCGGTTTATAGGATTACGCGCGGATTGTCAATCTTTTACGAGTGGAACTTCGGAGCGTCGTTCGGCTGGAAACCTTGCGACGGCGAAACCACCCACTCCAACCTCATCGTAGGCTCAAAAGTTAACGCTTACATCAACCTCTGCGGCGGACTGCTTTGGCAACCGGCCCGCAACTGGGACGTTACACTCGGCCTCGACCTAACGCATTTCTCCAATGGCAACACTTCTTTTCCGAATCCTGGAGTGAATATGGCCGGGGTGCGGGTGGGAGTGTCGCGATCTTTCGGGCATACTGCCCGGGACACGGCTTTCACGGCTAAGCGCGGTGTCGCTCCTGAGGGCGGGCAGCGTTTGGAGCCTGCAGTTGGCTGCGACGTGGAGAAGCGCAAACTTACCTACGACATCATGATGTATGGCGCATGGCGGAAGCGCGTATATCGCGGTTGGACCAATCCGGTATTGCTCAACGGGCACTTTGCCGTTGCGGGTATCAATTTCGCGCCGATGTGGACGGTTGCGCCCATCTTCAGGGCTGGCGTATCGGCTGATTTCCAATGGGATCAGAGCAGTAATCTGAAGCGTTATGAGAAAGATCAGTTGGTAGATATCGGGGCTACGGAGCTGCCGATGCCGGAGTTTTATCGACCGCCGTTTCTCAGTCAGGTGAGTTGTGGACTGTCGGCGCGGGCCGAGCTCGTGATGCCGATTTTTTCGGTCAACTTAGGGATCGGGTATAATTTAGTGGCTCCTCCGGAGCAGCGCGCCAGCTATCAGATGGCCAATCTGAAGGTGCGCCTCTACCGCGGCCTCTACCTCAACGTTGGCTACCAGCTCCTCAACTTTAGCCGCCAGAACAATCTGATGCTCGGCCTGGGCTATACCATCTGATCGACGTAGCCCCCACCGGTTCATAATAGGGACATCCCTTTGGGATGTAGCGGAGTTGCGCAGTCGAGTATCCTCGGAGTTAGGTGGAAAGCATTGTCCTCAATGCGTCAACGCGCCTCTGAACTAACTTCAAAAATAGGGACGCGATATTTGTATATCCTTTTCGTGGGGCAGTGCACATCATAAACTCCCGCTTCCAGAAGGCAAATCACCTCAAAAATCTGATGAAATCTCGGAAAATAAAAGTATAAACAACTTCATTCTGTAATGGCAATTTGTACAGGTCGGTTGTATGAACAAAATATTTTTAGTAACTTCGCAAGTGTAAAGGATTAATAATAAAACAAGCTGCAGATTATGACAAAGTCAGAATATCGCTCTTATCTTTTTGATGATGAGCATGATCCAAGTGATGAGCAACTGTCCAAACTTATGGAGAGAGCGGCTGAAAAGGTAAAGGAATCTAAGCAAAAATGTGATGAGGAATTCTTTGCCGCGCTCCGTCGTGCTGCTGGCTGTTCGGCTTGCTCGGTATCACCACAAGCTGCATTATCGGCAATCTGATCATATCCGTAGTCGGTGCTGTAGTGCTTTTATGGGTCGTTGGTCAAATCTACCCGATAACTCTATTCGCCAACTATGGAAGAGAACAAAACCCCAAAGTTGAACCCTCACCTCATACCTAGTTTTTTATGTCCCAAGTTGAAAACGAGACCCCCTTGTTTGTTAATCGCGAACTAACCTCAATGACCTCTGAATACAAAATCTGGCTTTCCGATGTAAAGAAACGGTATCGCCGGGCACAAGTCCGTGCTGCCGTAAAAGTTAATGGTGAGATGCTGAATTTCTATTGGGAATTAGGACGGGACATCTGTGAGATGGCTAAGTCAGCCAAATACGGGGATGGGTTATTGAAAAATGTAACTCTTGATTTACAATCGGAATTTCCCGGAGACACCGGATTATCCCTTAGCAATATTAAAGCGGCTCGACGGTGGTATAAGACTTATTTTCAGTGGATTGAAAAAGGTCAACAACCTGTTGACTTATTTGGAACCCAAATAAGTCAAGGGATTTTGTCAATGCCATATTTCTTTGCAAATGTCCCATGGGGTCAGCATATCTTCATTACGGCGAAGGTCAAGTCGTTACATGAAGCGTTGTTCTATGTAGAACAAGTTTGTGAGCACGGGTGGAGCAGGACAGAATTGGAGTATTATTATTCAGAAGATTATTATGCAAGTCACGGTAAGGCTTTGACTAATTTTGAAGGAAAATTACCTGAAGGAGAGGCGGCGTTAGCAAATCAAATGCTAAAGAGTCCGTATAATATGGAATTTTTACAAATGCCGTTGAATTATACGGAAAGAGAGTTTGAGGATGCTTTAGTAAGGCATATCACCGATTTTCTACTTGAACTGGGTAAAGGATTTTCATTTGTGGGAAGACAGATGCAATTGTCGATGCCTAATGGTCAGACGTATTATCCAGACTTGATTTTTTATCATATACCAACACATCGGTACGTAGTTTGCGAATTAAAAATTGTTCCGTTTATTCCCGACTATGCCGGCCAACTAAATTTCTATGTTTCTGCAGTTGATCATCTTCTAAGAGGACCAGAAGATAATCAAACCATTGGCCTGCTCATATGTAAATCAAAGGATGATACTGTCGTCGAATGGTCATTTGAGGGAATAGAGAGGCCAATCGGAGTAGCTGAGTATGAAAAAGAGATTAAAAAAATGATAGATGAACTGCAAATGCCAAAAAAATTCGGACATCATTGATAGTGATATAGACTCTCTTTTCCTCACTCTCTCGACTGAGGTACAATCCTGTTGAAAACATCGAGATAATTTTCACTCGTTTCAAGTGCCACCCATTCAATACATGACGACACAAAGGCCATAAGTATTTCGTCTTTAGAAAGTTCAATTCTTTCAAGAGACATAGCCAAATATTTTTTATTATCGCAAAATTAAACGATAAGTACCGTAACACCAAAAGTTGAGGTTGTTTGTTTCAAAGCATGGCATGGCATTCTAAGAGGAATAAGGAAGTATTATTTTTTAAGGAAGAGACCTAACGATAGGATCGTGAGCCTCCAGCTTGCGCTCAGCCGAGTCGGAGTTAGGTGGAGAGCATTGTCCTCAATGCGTCAACGCGCCTCTGAACTAACTTCAAAAACCAGAGGCTCGTGATACAACTCTTTGCTCTTAACCTCCTTAACTTTTTTGGGTAGATGCTATAAGGTGTTTCTGCACATCTAAAAAATAATTATTTTCCAAAGAGATAAGCTGGTATTTTGAGGATCCTGCTATTGGTCATTCATATCCTCCCAAACAAGGATTGCGAGATACTTGTCACTTCGGCAATGAAGATCTGCAACACCTTCCTCAATCATTTGGGCTGTTACTGAATTGTAATACAAATCCATCGCCTTCTTAACTGGAATCTTATAAAGCTCCACAATGCCCTTGATTATATTGGCAATCTTGGCAGCTCTAAGCACTACGTCTGTTTCCGATATCATAATACACTTTTTCTTTCATGAAATCGCTGATATCCTCCATTAGATAGCGCGAGCCGAAAGTATGAAGTACATCAAAAGTATGAAGTACATCATACGAAGGAATAATGTAATATTTCTGGCGTGCTGGCCAATTCTTCCGGAATAGGCAAACCCTTTTCCTCATAAATCTCTTTGCTTTCTTCTATTGAGTTGAAGAAATCTTCTTTGGCCTTTGACACAGTATCTCCCGTACCAATGAGCACAAATTTTTCATCCCCAGTATTATAGGCTATATAGCTTCCATCTTTTTGCTTTTCAATCCTTACTTCCATAAATCTGAGAATCTTCATAAAGGGAAATTGAAATTTTTCACAAAGATAAAACATATTTGCCATATTGCAAAAATGAAATATAAAACCATCAGAAAATAGTTCTCAGAAAATTTGTGGCTTTGGGGATAAATTTATAAATTTGTGGCGCGTATCGTTGGCACCACATATTAAGAGGTGTTGGCAGCGAGATGCACACATAATGATGGAAGCGTTTATCGAACGCTCTTTCTTGGCTTGTTGAAACCTGGAAAACTTCAATTAGTAGTCGAGAATGAGACAACGGTAGATGCCTCGTGGATATGTATGATCCATTCTTAAAAGCACTTGCGTGCTTTGGAATGTCATATACATACACTGCGTGAGGCTTCTGCTTTGTCCGTTCTACTACTAAGGGCAATTCCAGGGCCTCAACAAGCGGAACGGGCAA
>CAZGJH010000040.1:3593-19040 GCA_964525735.1 uncultured Sangeribacter sp. | reverse complement strand
GGGTAGAGGATATCATATCCTCGATATTGCGGCCCGAGAGCTTGCCATAATTGTGATCGCGGTTGTATTTCTCTACATCGAAGTATACCGAACCGCAACTCTCGTAAGCGTAGCCGGCATCGAGAATCTTCTTGATATATTCGATCTGCTCGATGATGTGGCCCGAAGCGTGGGGCTCGATGCTGGGAGGAAGCACATTGAGCGCCTCCATGTCGTGGTGGTAGCGGTTGAGATAAAACTGCACCACTTCCATCGGTTCGAGCTGTTCGAGGCGAGCCTTCTTCGCGATCTTGTCTTCGCCGGAGTCGGCGTCGTGTTCGAGATGGCCCACATCAGTGATGTTGCGTACATAGCGCACCTTATACCCCAAGTGACGCAGATAGCGGAAGAGGATATCGAAGGTGATGGCCGGGCGCGCGTGGCCCAGGTGTGCGTCGCCATATACAGTCGGTCCGCACACATACATGCCCACATGTCCTTCATGAACAGGCTTGAAAGGCTGCTTAATGCGTGTGAGCGAATTGTAGAGGGTAAGGTTGTTGTCTACCATAATTGTTTAATCGTGAGGCAGAGGAGTTGATATTACTAAAAAAACGCGGAAGGAGCATATCCTCCCGCGTTTTTCGGGTTATCTTGCAGAGATTATTGTCAGATTGAAAGCCCGTTATCAGTTAGCACCGATGTTGGGGTTCTTTGCGGGGCGGGGCTGGATCTCGCCAAACTGAGCCTCATACTTCTTCACGTTGTCAGTGAGGGCGAACATGAGCTGCTTAGCGTTTTCGGGGCTCATGATCACGCGGCTTACTACGGGAGCCTGGGGCATGCCGGGAGCTGCGAAGATGAAGTCGATGAGGAACTCGTTGGGGCCGTGGCCGATCATAGCAAGGTTGCTGTACTTTCCGTCGGCAGTTTCAGGACGGAGCTGAATCTGAAGCTGATTCTTGTTCTGGTTGTTCTCGTTTGCCATTGTTTTATTTGTTTTAAATGTTGTCAAAATCTATCGCGCCCGTGGCGAGGGCGCGTTTGAGAATGCGAAGATAGCTAAAAGTTGTCAATTCTCCAAACTTTTGACGATTTTCCCGTCGGCCATCTCCACGACGCTGTCGGCAATGAGGGCCATATCGCGGTCGTGGGTCACAACTACGAAGGTCTGTCCGAGCTCATCGCGGAGCCTCAGGAGAGTGTCTTGAATCTCTCTCCGGTTGGCCGAATCGAGGCTGCCGGTAGGCTCGTCGGCAAAGATAATCTTCGGTTTATTCACCAGCGCGCGGGCTATAGCGGCTCTCTGCTTCTCGCCTCCCGAGAGCTCGGCCGGCTTATGAGAGAGTCGCTGCGAGAGGCCGAGCGTGTCGAGCAGCCTGCGAGCCTCATCGAAGGCCGCGCGCTTGCGCATGCCGGCTATCAGAGCGGGCATGGCCACATTCTCCAGCGCGCTGAATTCGGGCAGCAACTGGTGGAACTGGAAAATAAAACCGATATTGCGGTTGCGGAATTCCGACAGGCGGCGATCTTTGAGCGTGAGCAGGTCGGTGCCGTCATACATCACACGCCCCGTGTCGGGACGGTCGAGCGTGCCGGCAATCTGCAGCAGGGTGGTTTTCCCCGCGCCCGAAGGGCCGATTATGGCCGTGATCTGCTTCTCCGGCAACGTCAGGGAGACATCGTGAAGCACGGTGAGGCTGCCGAAACTTTTAGTTACATTCTGTATCTCGATCATTATCTCGAAATCTGAGTTTTACGGGGCTCAGAGGTTGTTTTCGCCTTGACGGAGCCAAGAGCCCTTGAAGCCGGTTTCGGCTACGGTTTTCTCCACTTCGGCAGCCATGGCGGCGTCGTCGGGCACACCGTGCATTTCGAGCACCTTATCGGCCGAGTTGAGATCAAGGCTCCACTCCTGGTTAGGGAATTTGGCGCGCACGGCTCCGAGGATAGTTGAGGAGCAGCCAGCGCATTTGGCATTTGTCTTGAATTTCATATCTATTTTGCTTTAAAAGTTTGATTTTTAAGATACCCCGAGACGCGGTGGACGCGAAGAATCGCGTCCCTACAGTTGGGGAAAACCGCTTAGCTGGGCAGCGGTTCAGATTTTCCGGAACCGCTTAGCGTGGGGCGGTTCAGATTTTCCAGAGGCGAAGCGCGTTGAGCACCACGCACACCGAAGAGAAGGCCATGGCGGCCGAGGCGATCATCGGCGAGAGCAGTATCCCGAAGAAGGGGTAAAGCACGCCGGCCGCCACAGGAATACCGGCCAGGTTATATATAAACGCCCAAAAGAGGTTTTCTCGTATGATTTTTAACGTCTTTTCGGAAAGACCCACGGCTTTCGGTATGAAAAGGAGGCGTCCGGAGACAATTGTGACCTGCGCCACCTCGATGGCTATGTCGCTGCCGCCACCCATCGCGATCGATATGTCGGCCTCGGCGAGAGCCTGCGAATCGTTGATGCCGTCGCCGGCCATCGCCACTACGTTGCCCTCCGATTTGAGACGCGCCACGGCATCCTGCTTACCTTGCGGAAGCACTTCGGCTATCACCTCATCGATGCCCACCTCCTTGGCTATATGTTCGGCTGTGGAGCGACGGTCGCCTGTGAGCAACACAGGGCGTATACCCTTCTCCTTGAGTCGGGCCACAGCTTCGCGGGCGTCGGGACGTACCGTGTCGGCTACCTTGAAGGCCGCCAAAGCCGTCGAGCCATCTCCCATCAACACGATTCCGGCCCCTTCGCTTTCCCATTCGCGCATCTTCTCACGCATCGCTTCCGGCACTTCGGCTCCCTGACTCTTGGCCAAAGATTCGCTTCCGATCCAGTAATCCGCGCCATCTACGCGGCCGATGATACCTTTGCCGGGGATATAATCGAAACTCTCCGGCTCTTTGCCAGCCACACCAGCCTGATCACCGCCTGCCGCAGCCTGATCGCCGCTCGCAGTGAGCTGCTCCTCACACCAGCTTACGATAGCCCCGGCGAGCGGATGAGCCGATTTCCTCTCCAAAAGAAGGAGGGGGAGAAGCACCTTGTCGCGTGAAAGATCAGAGGGGAACGTGGCGGCCACTTTCGGTTTACCCTCCGTGAGTGTGCCCGTCTTGTCGATGGCAAGCACATTCACCTTTGCGAGCCGTTCGAGAGCGGCCGCCTCACGGATGAGGATACCCTCGCGCGCTCCGCGTCCGATGCCCACCATCACAGCCGTCGGTGTAGCCAGCCCGAGAGCGCAAGGGCAGGCGATCACCAATACCGATACAGCCGTAAGCACAGCGATTGGGAGGTGACCCTCGCCGGTGAGTATCCATATAAGGAATGTAAGGAGGGAAATACCGATCACAACCGGCACGAACACGGCACTGATACGGTCGACGAGCCTCTGCACAGGAGCCTTCGAACCCTGAGCCTCACGCACACATTCTATAATACGCGAGAGCTCCGTGCCGGCTCCCACATGCGTGGCGCGTATCGTGAGATGCCCGTTGGTGTTGAGTGTTCCGGCGGTCACTTTACTGCCTGCCACCTTCTCCACACCCTCCGGTTCGCCGGTGAGCATACTCTCATCAACCACGGAGTGGCCGTCGGTGACGACACCATCGACCGGGATACGGTCGCCGGGACGCACGGAGATCACGTCGCCGATCACGATCGAATCGATCGGCACTTCGCGCTGCGTGCCGTCGGCCCCGACCAGGATAGCCGTCGAGGGCTGGAGCCCCATCAGGGCGCGTATGGCTGTGCCCGTGTTGCGGCGGGCGCGAATCTCCATAAACTTGCCCGTGCTCACGAAGGCGATGATCATTGCGGCAGCCTCATAGTAGAGGTCGGCCGGGATGTTATGCTCACGCAGCGCGCCGGGCCAGATTGTATTGAAAAGAGAGAAGAGGAAGCTCACGAGCGTAGAGACGGCCACGAGCGAATCCATATCGGGACGGCGCGAGAAGAGGTGGCGCAAGCCGGAGGTGTAGAAACGCCGGCCGCTTATCACCATCACGCCGAGAGCGAGCGCCATCATCACCCAGTTTTCACCTGGGAAATGAATGTGGAGCATGCAGATTGCCGAAAGCGGGATAGTCAAAGCCCAGGCAATGATGAGGTTGCGTCGCATACGCACGTATTGCTCATGCTCGGCCTTCTCCTTCTCCTCTACGGCTTCGGCCGCAGAGGCCGTGACAATCATATCGTAGCCGGCCTTTTGCACGGCCTCGGCGATAGCTTCGGGCGATATCTCCGAGGGATTGTAGGAGAAGGTCACCTCCGCCGTGGCGAAATTGACCGAAGCCTCCTTTACCCCCTTGCATTCAGCCACAGTCTTCTCGACAGTACCGGCGCAGACAGCGCACATCATACCTGTCACGGGATAAGTAGCTTTCTTCATAGTTCTGATAATTATCTCATTAATATTCTCCATCCTTTCGGGTAGAGATTGTTGGCGCGGCTACCGATGTTCTTGGCCATGCCGAGCGGGAGCCCCTTGTAGGTTATCACCACGAGTCCCTTTGGAATGTCGGGCGCGAGCGTCACCGATTCGCGGCGCAAGTAGGCGAGGGCCGTGGGGAGATCTACGTCGGCTTCAGGGAAGCGGGAGCGGTCGAAATCTACCGAGAGCACCTCCTCTATTTCCGGGGCTTCCACCTCAACTTTGCCTTTCGAGCCCTTCTCCGGTTTACCCTTCACGGCCGCTTTACCTTTGGCAGCTTTCGCAGGCTTTGAAGAGGTTGCGCCCGGGAGCAGCGAGGGGAGGGCGGGAGCGTCAGGGTCGGCCGGGCGACGGAACACGGCCAAGAAGAGCCCTTCACCCTCGGTGCGGTGAGGCATGAAGCGATATACGGGGAGATCGGTATCTATGCCGCGCGGCAACTCCCACTCTTCGGGGAAGTGCATATCGATCGGTTCGAGCCCGAGCGAGTCGCGAATAAATTCAGCCACCTCCTCATTCTCCCGCCTATTGAAAGTGCAGGTAGAATATATAAGGTAGCCTCCGGGGCGCACCACCTGAGCCGCGTCGGCCACAATCTTGCGTTGCAAAGCGGCGCATTGCTCGATGAGCTCCGGGCACCACTGAGCACGTGCATCCTCATCCTTTCGCATCATCCCCTCGCCAGAGCATGGGGCATCTACGGCCACGACGTCGAACGCGCCGCCGCTGCGGGCGAAGAAGGAGGTGTCGCGATTGGTCACGGTAGCCAACGGATAGCCCCACTTCGTGAGGTTCTCCTTTAAAATAACGGCCCGTTTGCCAATATATTCGTTGGCCACTACGCGTGAGCCGTCGGGGAGGGCGTCGATCATGGCGGTGGTCTTCCCCCCGGGGGCGGCACACATATCGAGGAGCGTGACGGGCCTATCTACCAATCGGGCAATCACTTCGCGATATATCATAGAGGAGGCGTCCTGCACATAATATGCGCCGGCATGAAGCAGCGGATCGAGCGTGAAAACCGGTCGCTCAGGGAGATAGAATCCTGTGGGGCACCATTTTACGGGTCGTGCATCAGGAAATTCGGCCCCCGGCTTGCGGGAGTTGAGGCGCACGGAGGTGAGCGGCGGCCGCGACATGGCCTCAATAAAAGCTTCGGCCTCGTCGCCAAGCAGATCGCGGGCCATATCGAGAAAACCAGAGGGAAGATTCATACGTGAAAAAGATTAATCAATTTGCAAAAGTAATAAAAATTTTTATTAATTTTGAGGTATGAAATTAACTCCAGCCTTATATCTGATTCCGGTAAATATCAGCGACGCGCCGCTACGCGATGTTTTGCCGGAAGGCAATCTCGACATACTCAGAGAGTTGCATCATCTAATAGTAGAGAATGTGCGCACCGCCCGCCGCTTTCTGAAGCGTTGCGATCCGGGATTCGATATCGGGGCCATCACTTTCTACGAGCTCAACCGCCACACAGATCCGATGGAGGTGAGCGGTTATCTCGAGCCTTTACGGCGCGGCGAGCCCGTGGGGGTGATGAGCGAAGCCGGCTGCCCGGCCGTGGCCGACCCTGGGTCGTATCCCGTGAGCATAGCTCAGAGGGAGGGGCTGAAGGTGGTGCCGCTCGTGGGGCCGTCGAGCATACTGATGGCTCTGATGGCTTCGGGTTTCAACGGCCAAGGCTTCAGCTTCAACGGCTATCTACCTATCGACGGCAAGGAGCGCGAGCGGAAGCTGCGCGATCTGGAGGCTATCTCCCGCAAAGCCGATATGACTCAGATATTTATCGAAACTCCCTACCGCAACAACCGTATGGTGGAGAGTCTCGCCAAGACACTCAAAGGCGACACTCTTATCTGTGTGGCCTGCGATATCACCGATCCCGAGAAGGAGACAATCGTGACCCGCCAGGCGGCTAAATGGCGCACGGCCCGTTACGATTTCGATAAGCGGCCGGCAATCTTCCTTATATATGCACGCCCTTGAGGGTAGGCTTCTAAACTCTAAAAATTTGGCACGCAAGATATCATTTGAGGGACAATCCACGCTCCCTTTCGAGGAGTGGGAAAATGAACAGCCGGCCCAGCCGGCTCCTGCCTCGAAGCGTCGTAACGTATACGCCGCCTCCGAGATTCCGCAACCGAAGCGGAAAGCGGTCGATCCCTCCGACCGTCTTTTGAAATATATGTCGCTCGGCTCAGGATCGAGCGGCAACAGCTGCTATATCGGCACCAACGCCGGGGGCATCATCATCGACGCCGGCATAAAGGCCGACGTGATCGAATCGACACTCAAAGCCAACGGCGTGGATATGCAGAAGGTGAAGGGGATACTCCTCACACATGATCATTCCGACCATGTGCGCTACGTCTACACCCTGCTCAGAATGTATAAGCATCTGAAAGTGTATTGCACCAACCGTGTGCTCAACGGGATGCTACGCCGCCACAGCATATCGAAACGCATCAAGGATTATCACCATCCTATCTTCAAGGAGATACCCTTCTCGTTGGGCGACCTGGAGATCACGGCTTTCGACGTGCCTCACGACGGCACCGACAACATGGGCTTCTCCATTGAGTTTGACAATCGCCGCTTCGTCTTGGCCACCGACTTGGGCGAGGTGACTGAGCGCGCACGCTTCTACATGAGCCGGGCCAACTATCTCGTGATCGAGGCCAACTACGACCTTCAGATGCTCCGCAACGGGCGTTATCCCGAATACCTCAAGGCACGCATACAGACTGCCCAGGGGCATCTCGACAATCTCCAGACGGCCGCTTTTCTTCGCGAGATGGTAAATCCCGATCTTGAATACATCTTCCTTTGCCATCTTTCGCAAGACAACAACACCCCTCAGAAAGCCTTGGCGGCTGTCAGAGGGGCGCTTGAAGAGGCAGGAAAGAGGGTGGGCAACGCCGAAGAGACGCTCGAAGACCGTAAAGCCGACCTTCAGCTTATGGCTTTGCCGAGGTTTGAGCCAACCCGATGGTTTGTGTTTCGACCCCGACCGGCGGATCGGCACTCATGACGATGCTGAGCATGGGGCCTTCGAGGCCGTTGGGGGCAATGCCGGCGCGCACCTCGAAGCGGAGGTAGCCGCCGTCGAAATCGTAGACGGCGATCTCTGTTTCGTCGTCGTCCACGGCATCGTGGGCTGTGAAGTCGAGCATGCTCTCCTTGTCGATGCGGAGGCTCTGGAGCAGGTAGGTCTCAAGGTCGCCGGGGAGAAGATCGCCTAAATAAACATTTCGGATCATCACGTTGCGATCGTCGAGCACGTCTACTTCCCATTGTCCGGGGGAGCCTTGCACGTCGGTGTAGAGGGGTGAGCCTTGGCCATCTGTGAGGATGCCTTGGAAATCGTAGAGGGTAGAGTCGAGAGGCTCTCCCACTTTCAAAGCGTCGGCGAGGCTGCGGATAGTCATAGCGATATCGTTGTCAGCGTGAAATTCGTCGGGAATCGTAGCCTCGGCCACTTCGCGTGAGGAAATGGCATCAGAACCGCTATCGGAATTGGGGCGGCAACCGGCTGAGAGAATGATCACTACGGCGGCTGTGCCGATGTTCCGGCGGAATGATATCTTAATCATAGTCATATGCTTACGCATAGCGATATATCATGGAAACAAAAAGCACTGCAAAACTACAATAAAAATTTGAAACTGCAAAATTTATTTTGCATGTTCTGCGGTTTGAGAGTGAGGGAGGGCATAGGTTAGTGATATCAAAGGGGCGCCTGAAGGCGCCTCACAGGACTACGACTTGACGGCGAAGGGTGAAATAGGGGACGATGAGAATTGTAACTGGAGGGGCGGTTGCAACTATTGGGGCGGGGGAGGCGTTATAATAGTATATTCTAATGTATTGCCTAAAAATAAATTCATGGATAATTTTGTATTTCACTCCCCGACGGAGTTTGTGTTCGGTCGCGACACACAGAAGGAAACCGGAAAACTCGTAGCCCGCTACGGCGGCAAGAACGTTTTGCTCGTTTATGGCGGTGGCTCGGCCGAGCGCAGTGGCCTGATCAAGCAGGTTACGGATTCGCTTGATGCAGAGGGCATCACCTACCACATATTGAAGGGCGTGCAGCCCAATCCTACAGATGATAAGGTGTATGAGGGTATCGGCATATCGCTCGAAAATGGTGTCGACTTCATCCTCGCAGTGGGTGGCGGCTCTGTGATCGACACAGCCAAGGCCGTGGCTCTCGGCAGCTGCTACTCAGGCGATTTCTGGGATTTCTACGCCGGGAAGGAGGCTCCTATGGCTGCTCTGCCTGTGGGCGTGGTGCTCACGATTCCCGCAGCCGGTAGCGAGGGTAGCCCTAACTCTGTGATTACCAAGCGCGACGGTCATCACAAGATTTCTTACAAGTGTCAGCTCACACGTCCTAAATTCGCCATCGAGAATCCGGAGCTCACTGTGACGCTTCCGCAATTCCAGACGGCTTGCGGCATCGTGGATATGCTCTGCCATATCTTCGAGCGTTACTTCTCCAACACTCCCGCTCCGTTAGTAAACGCTTATTCCGAGGCTATTATGCGCGATATCATGGATCGCGGCCTCACACTCCGCCTCAATCCCGACGATTACGAGGCCCGCGCCGATATCATGTGGGCCGGAACACTCGCCCACAACGGTCTCTGCGGCGTAGGAAAAGTGGAAGATTGGGCTTCCCACCGTATCGAGCACGAGGTGTCGGCTCTCTACGATGTGGCTCACGGAGCCGGATTGGCATGTATCGTGCCCGCATGGCTCACGTTTGTGTCGCGCACGAATCCCGATATGGTGTGGCGTTTCGCCATCAACGTGATGAGCGTCAACCCCGCCGGTCTCACTACGGAGCAGATCATCGCCGAGGGTATCGAATTGCTTAAGGATTTCTATCACGATCTCGGTCTTACCACCTCGCTGCGCGAGTTGATCGGCAAGGAGCCTGATATCGACGCTCTCGTGAAGAGCCTCGAAGGCAACATGGGCCCGAAGCTCGGAAACTACGTGCCTCTTTCGATGAAAGATTGCCGGGAAATCTACGAGCTCGCTCTATAAAACCCTCGTGGAAACCACATGCCGCGGGCATTATCAAGTTAAATTTAAGCTATTTAAGCCGTGAAAATCAAGAATTTTATCAAAATATATGAGAGGAGTTTCATAGAAAACTGGGATCTTCCCGCCCTCTCTGAATATGGCAAGCGCGACACGATGAATTATTCAGAGCTTGCCCGCACGATAGCCAAGACGCATCTGCTCTTCGAGTCGATCGGCATCAAGCCAGGCGAGAAGATCGCTCTCTGCGGCAAAGATTCGGCCGCGTGGGTCATGGCCTATATGGCCACAGTGACCTACGGCGCAGTGATTGTGCCAATCCTGTCGGAGTTTAACCCTCTCGACATCGCCCATATCATCAACCACTCCGAGGCGCAGTTCCTCTTTATCTCCGATGCTCTCTGGGAGCACATGGAGCCGGAATCGCTTCTCAACATCAAGGGTGTGATCAGTCTCGACAAACAGACTGTGCTCGACGAGAAACCTGAAGTGGAGCTCCAGCGCCACATACGTCTGCTCAACCGCCGTTTCCATCGCCGCTATCCCGACGGCTACACGAGCCATGATGTGAAGTATATCGACCGCGACAACTCGGAGGTGGTGGAGATCAACTATACTTCGGGCACTACTGGTTTCTCGAAGGGCGTGATGCTTACGGGTGAGAATCTCGCGGGCAACGTATGCTTCGGCATGAAGTCGGAGCTTCACTTCCGCTCTTCGCGCGCCTTGGCTTTCCTTCCGTTGGCCCACGCCTACGGCTGCGCCTTCGATATGCTGACGCCGTTGGCCGTGGGGTCGCACATCACGTTGCTCTGCAAGACGCCGTCGCCCCGTGTGCTGCTGAAAGCTCTCGCTGAGGTGCGTCCGAATCTTGTGATCTGTGTGCCTCTGATTCTTGAGAAGATCTACAAGAACCAGATTCTTCCGATGATCTCGAAGGGGACGCTCCGCTGGACACTCGCCGTGCCTTTCCTCGACTCCATTATCTACTCGAAGATACGCAAGAAACTTATCGATGCCTTCGGCGGTGAATTCGAGGAGGTTATCGTGGGTGGCGCGCCGCTCAACCATGAGGTGGAGGAGTTCCTGCACAAGATCAAGTTCCCCTTCACAGTCGGCTACGGCATGACGGAGTGTGGCCCGCTTATCTCTTACACGCCGTGGCGTAAGTTTATCGTCGGCTCGTCGGGCAAGACGTTGCCTACGATGGAGAGCAAGATCGAGAGTCCGGATCCGGAGAATATCCCTGGCGAGATCTGCGTGCGCGGCACCAACGTGATGAAGGGTTACTACAAGAACCCCGAGGCTACGGCCGCCGTGATCGACGAGGAGGGATGGCTGCACACAGGCGATATGGGCACACGCTCGGCCGACGGCACACTCTTCTTGCGCGGACGCTCGAAAACTATGATCCTGTCGGGGTCGGGCCAGAATATCTATCCCGAAGAGATCGAGGCCAAGCTCAACAACATGCCGTTTGTGGCCGAGAGCTTGGTTGTGGAGCGCGACGGCAAACTCGTCGGACTCGTTTATCCCGATTTCGAGGCGGCCGATAAGTTTGGCATCACGTTCAATGATATGGACAGCACGATGGAGAATGTGCGCAACGAGCTCAACAAGATTGTGGCTCCGTATGAGAAGCTCACTAAGATCATCCTTATGCCAAACGAATTCGAGAAGACTCCGAAACGCAGTATCAAGCGCTTCCTATATACACATTAATAAAGTAATAAGCAATAAAAAAGCCGAGATCGTCTGCATCCCGGCTTTTTTATTGCTTATTGAATTGTTATGCTTCGGCTTCGGCGGCTACTGACTCGGCAGCTGCGAGCTCGGCATCGGCAGAAGCGGGCTCGTCGGAAGTAGCGGCCTCAAGACGCTTCATCATCATGAAGATAAAGCCGGCGGCTACGAGACAGATGGCGATCAGGATGATCCAGAGCATATAAAGAGGTATCTTGCCCCAGAGAATCATGGGGATCGACACGAGGTAGTTGCCCACGGCGGTAGCGGCAAACCAGCCACCCATCATCGAACCTTTGAGCTTCGGAGGAGCCACTTTCGAAACGAAGCTGATGCCCATCGGAGAGAGCAGGAGCTCGGCGAAGGTGAGGAGCAGATAAGTAGAGATAAGCCAGTTGGGCGAAACAGATGCGCTTGTGCCCACGATTGAGAGCGAGCCGAGCATCATCACGGCGTAAGCCACGCCGGCGAGCACCATGCCGTAGCCGATCTTACGCGGTGCGGAGGGTTCTTTCTTGCGTTTTGCGAGCGCGCCGAAGATGGCGAGCGATACGGGAGTGAGCGCAACCACATAGAAGGGATTGAACTGCTGATACTGCTGCGGCTGGATGCCGGGGAGCGGATCGGGGGTGTTGGCGTAGAAATAGTAGAGAGCCCATGTCACCATCACGATGAGCGCCCCGCTCACTATGCGGCCCTGAGTAGACTTGGTCTGGAAGAGGTTGAAGAGAGCGTAGACGCCAACGGCGATCGAAAGGAGAGCCCATACGTTGAAGCCGATACGAGTCCAGCCCGTAGCGTCGGGCGAAGTGCAGCTTTTGGCAAA
The DNA here is from genome assembly GCA_964525735.1 of uncultured Sangeribacter sp. Classification (GTDB taxonomy): domain Bacteria; phylum Bacteroidota; class Bacteroidia; order Bacteroidales; family Muribaculaceae; genus Lepagella. The sequence continues at coordinate 7,007 of CAZGJH010000040.1, read as the reverse complement.
CTCGGTGAGTGTGGCGCCATTCTGGTGAAACACCATCCAGAAGAAGATCACCACGGCGAATACGAGAAGGAGAGCCACGACGCGGGCCTTTGTCTGAGCGGGTGTGAGCTCGGGGCCGGTAGCCACCTGAGCGGCCTTCGCGCCATCTTTCTTCGAGGTGAGGATGTGGGCGTAAGATGAGCGGCCGAGCCAGTAGATGAGGAAGCTGACGATAAGCGAACCGCAAGCGATCGCGAAGGCGTAGCTGTAGCCGGTAGAGAGGGTAGAGATGTATTCGTTGCACCACGCAACCACGTCGGCGCCTACGGCCATGCCATTCTCGGAGGCTGTCTGGATGAGCTCGGCGCCATTCTCCTTGCCGTCGAGGTAGCCGTTGCAGAGTGCGGGAAGGTCGGCATTGTATACGAGACCTTTAGCCTTGAGAGCGAGATTACACATTGCTGTGGCGGCCATCGGGGCGAACATTGAGCCCACGTTGATAGCCATATAGAAGAGCGAGAAGGCGGCGTCGCGCTGGCCGCTGTATTTCGGGTCGTTGTAGAGGTCGCCCACCATCACCTGGAGGTTGCCTTTGAAGAGGCCAGTGCCTATCGCGATGAGAAGCAGTGAGCAGCAGAGAATTACGAGAGAAGTGGTAGAACGGATCTCGGTGGGCATGGCCATAACGGCGTAGCCTACGAACATTACGCAGATACCCGTAACGACGCATTTCGAGAAGCTCCATTTGTCGGCTACCCAGCCGCCGATGAGGGGCATGAAATAGACGAGGGCGAGAAACACTGCGTAGATCTGACCTGATACGGTAGAATCAAATCCGAACTTCGCCTGCAGAAACAGCAGGAAGATGGCCAGCATGGTGTAATAGCCGAATCGTTCGCCGGTGTTGGCGAGCGACAGCACATAGAGGCCGAAGGGTTGGTTCTTAAACATAGATTTACTTGTTATGATAGTTTGAAAATTTTCAATCGCTGAGGAGAGGAGGCTTCTTACTTGCTATGCAGCAGTTTGAAAGCCTTGGCATAGTTGTGAATCTGCTTCACCATGGCCACGAGTCCGTTGCTGCGAGTGGGCGAGAGGTGCTCCTTGAGGCCGATTTTGTCGATGAAGTAGAGATCGGCGTCGAGGATTTCGTCGGGGGTGTGATTGTTGAGCACTCGCATCAGGAGAGCCACGATACCTTTCACGATAAGAGCGTCAGAATCGGCTTCGAAATGTATGTGATCGTCTTTTTCATCCTGAGCTGTGATCCAGACACGGCTTTGGCACCCCTCGATAAGATTTTCGGGAGTCTTATCCTTTTCGGGGAATTCCGGGAGGGTGTTGCCGAGGTCGATGATATATGCATATCGGTCCATCCAATCGGTGAGTCCTTCAAACTCTTCGATTATTTCGTCCTGGGTTTCGTTGATAGTCATTATTATAAGGTTTAAAGATTAAATTGAAAACCTGAAGCCCTTACTTCGTTATTATTTGAACGTCAGCTTCAAATCACTTTGAATAATGCATTATGAATTGTGCATTTATCCAGAAATAAAGGGCTCGTGTGAATTTCAACTGCAAAATTAAGCAAAAAAGCGCGAAAAATCACGCTTTTGTGCAGGATAAGTGGTGCAATTAATAAGATATGTTGCGAATGGCTTCGATTTTGCGAGCTGCCGAGGGTTCAGTGAGCAGTCGGCGGAGCTGCTGAGGCGTGAGCGAAAGAGAGGGCTTGAAGTCTTTCGAAGCCACATATCGTTCGAGCGAATATCTAAACCATCGCCCTTCGGGAGTTAGGTCGGTTTTGTCGAGGTCGGTCATCACCAGGAGCAGACGTCCTTTCCCCACGTTACATTCGAGCATGAGAGCGAGTCGGAGGCTACGCTCTACGTTGTCGATCGGTTCGATGATGGGATCGACGGAGGCGGGGAGGCGGTCGACGATCAGCGGGCGGGAGTTTGTGATTACCGAAAACCATTGCCAATCTGTGTGGAAATCAGTGGGGAAGTATTCGAGGGCCGGGTGCTGATCGTCGATTAGCAGACCGAGTGTGCCGGGGGAGGCTGGTTTTTGCATCTTGTCGCAGATAGTCTTGAACATGCGGTAGTTCCAGTAATCGGTCTGGAAGAGCGGGCCGAGGGTGTTGGCGGCGGCAGTGGCGGAGTCGGGGGTGAGGATCACACGCTTCCCCTCTTCGAGCCATTCGAGAGCCTGCGGGAGGCTCTTTGTGATGAGCAGATCTTTTAAGGGCTTGAGGGCCGGGGGATTCTCAGGGTAAACCCATATATCGTAGGTATTAGTGGCCGCAGCGGGAATTGTCTTGAGGGAGAGAGTCATCTTTTCGGGCCGGGTGATATTGGGAAGAGTCAGGGAAAGATCCGCGTCAGAATCAGCAGAGACTGTGCCGATGGGTGTGCCGTTGAGGAAGCAGGCTATTTCGGAGGGGGGGAGGGCGCCACCGGAGAAGTCGGCGATGCGGAGAGGCAGCTCCACGCGCTCGCCGCTGGTAAAGACGCGCTTCGGCAGGAGGGCGAGCACCGTCACAGCGTCGCAGCTCTGACGCCACTGCTCGGGCGTGATGAAGCCTTTCGACTCCATGAAGGGGTCGAGAATACCTACGAGGGCTGTGCCCTGACCGGGATAATCCTGGATGTCGAGGAGTTGGAAGCCACCCATCCCGGGTGTGCGCAGATTCATCTCCATGTCGGCGAGATAGAGGCGCGTGGCCCACTCTCCCGAGGCTTTGTAGAATTTCTCCGCTTTACGGAGCGTGCCGCTCTTGACAGCACGGCGAAGAAACTCTACGAGATTGTCGGGGCGGAGCACGCCGGTATATTTCCGGGCTGATTTGAAATCGGGATAGAATTGGTATTGACCCGTCTCATGGCCGATTACGGGCACTTCCGAGCGGGCTATGGCTCCGAAGAAGGTTGCGGCTGTGTTGGGCACCATGGAGTTCATCAGTCCGCCATTCTCTGCATCGGCAAAGGAGAAGGATGCACGGGCGTGGGTCGATGTCCCCTCTCCGCCACCCACACGGCATGTCACGAGAAAGTCTTCGCCTGGAATATGTCCCTTGTAGCCGAGGTAGACGTTCGAACCGTAAGTGGCTAAAAGGGAGGGGTTGAGTTCGCGGGCGCGGTCGATGAAGGTGCGCATCACTTTTGTGTCGCCCCAGAGCTCATTACCGATTGCGAACATCGCGAATGAGGGGTGATGGCCGTAGGCACGCACGATACCCTCCATATCGTTGTTGAGGAAATCGAGCAATTCGGGATTGTCGGCATCGATCTCTCCCCAGATGGGAAGCTCGGGCTGGAGGTAGAATCCGGCCTCGTCGGCGGCCGCGAAAGCCGCCTCGGGAGGGCACCAGGAGTGGAAGCGCACGTGGTTGAGTCCGTAGTCTTTGAGAGTGGCGAAGTATTTACGCCATGA
>CAZGJH010000040.1:1586-3493 GCA_964525735.1 uncultured Sangeribacter sp. | reverse complement strand
GGGAGAGTGACGCTTTGGCCGGCAGCCGTGGCGGTGATGACGTAGCTTTTGTCAGGTTCGCGCCCGGTGATCATGCCGGATATTGAGAGTGATTCGCCGCTCTCAGTTTCAGGCTTGTTGGCGGGATTGCGGAGTATGGTGAGGTCGGAGAGGTGGGTGGGGTCGATGAGTTCGAGGTAGAATTCGCCGATGATGCCGTTCCAGTTGGTTTGGGTAGATTCGGCACAGGCGTGTGAACTGTTGCGCACTGCGCTCGGGATCGAGGCGCCGTTGTCGACGGTGATTTCGATTGTGTGGGTGCCTGGCGTGAGGAGCGGGGAGAGGTCGTAACGCTGCGGGGAGGAGATTGTGCGGAGCGAGCCGGCGTCGAGGCCGTCTACTTTTACCGTCGTGGGGCGTGTGCGCTCCATGTGGAGGATGATATCTTTGCCGGCGGCCGATTGCGGTATTTCGATTGTGCGGGAGAATACAGCGGGGCCAGTGTAGGCGACGCGGCGCGAGAGCTGGTCGGTTATGGCGGAGTCGGCCACGGGGTTTCCGATACCGTTGGTGTCGAGAGTGCCGGGCAGCGTGAGTGAGCCTGAGCGGGCTACGTCGGGGGCTACACTGTCGGTGAGGGTGTAGAGCCATGTGCCGTCGAGGGAGATTCGCTCGCGGGCCTCGCCTGTCATGGCGAAAAGAGCAATGAGAGCGAGGAGGGATATTCTGAGGCGGTTGAAGTGGTGCATGATGGGGTAATGGTGTTAGAAAAGAATGGTGAGAGGTAATAAAATGAGAAATAAAAGGGTGAGGAGCGAATCAGGAGACAAAGATAAGAATAATTAACCGATAAAATTTGTTTTCGGGATGAAAAAGTATTAACTTTGCGGCAGAAATAGAAAAAACGATGGCGCTTGCGGCGCCAGTGAGGGTCTTTTACGGCCGTAGTGTGGAGGAAGCGCGCCTTCTCCCGGACGACGGAAATAAAAGATTCCTTCTTTTTTACTATCTTCACAAGAATAGATAACTCAAACATTCACGTAAAAATAAATACCATCAAAAATGGCAACGTATCTTACCCAAGAGGGTTACGACAAGAAAATGAAGGAGCTTGCCGAGCTTGAGGCACAGCGCCCCCTTATAAAACAGGCAATCGCCGAGGCACGCGACAAGGGCGACCTTTCGGAGAATGCCGAGTATGATGCGGCCAAGGAGGCCCAAGGAATGCTCGAGATGAAGATCTCGAAGATCAAGGAGCTTATCGCTTCGGCCCGCATTATCGACGACAGCAAGCTGAACACCGAGATTGTGCAGCTTCTCAACAAGGTGACCATCAAGAATGTGAAGACAGGAATGGTGGTGACCTACACCATTGTCACCGACAATGAGGCAAATCTTCGCGAAGGGAAGATCGCATCTTCCACACCGATCGCACAGGGCCTGATGGGCCACAAAGTGGGCGATATCGTGAAGGTGACGGCTCCTGTAGGTGTGCTTGAGTTCGAGCTTATCAAAATCGAGATCTAATCGGAAATCGAGATTTAATCTAACGAGATCTAATCTAAATAAGAGATGACTATCTTTTCTAAGATTATCGCTGGAGAGATCCCCTCTTACAAGGTGGCTGAGAATGATAAATTCTACGCCTTCCTGGATATCAACCCTGTGAATTGGGGCCACACACTCGTCGTGCCCAAGCAGGAGACAGATTATATCTTCGATATCGACGATGAGCAGCTCGGCGAGATGATGGTGTTTGCCAAGAAAGTGGCCACGGCCATGAAGAAGGCGATACCGTGTCGCAAGATCGGCGTGACGGTGCTCGGGCTCGAAGTGCCTCATGCGCATATTCATCTTGTGCCGTTGCAGAAGGAGGGAGATATGGATTTCAGCAATAAGATTTCCGATCCCGATCCGGCTCGCATGAA
>CAZGJH010000040.1:0-1486 GCA_964525735.1 uncultured Sangeribacter sp. | reverse complement strand
AGGGAGATATGGATTTCAGCAATAAGATTTCCGATCCCGATCCGGCTCGCATGAAGGAGATTTGCGAAGCCATCGCGAAGAACATCTGATTTTTTGGGTGGCTAAAGCCACCCCCAGTAAGAAAGAAATACGCACAAAAAAGCGGCTCCTGGTGAGGGGCCGCTTTTTTTGCATCTTTTCTTTTATTTGATTTTGAAATGATCGCCGGTGGTTTTGACGATGTTTTCGTAGTAGGTTTTGTCGTAGCCGGGGAAGGAGGGATAGGCCGGCGTGCCGTATTCGTTTCGGAGGAAGCGGCCGTTTTCGTCGGTCTTCTTCATATTTCCGTCCATATACTTCACCAGCAGGTAGATAGCCAAGTCGCGGTAAGCGTCGGTTGCCTCCTTGGCCACACGCTTGCCATCTTCGTTTACGCGCTTGCGGAAGGCAGCGTCGTCGCCCGAATTGAGCAGCGTCACGAGTTCCTTCTCAAGCACACCTCTTTCACCCTGGAAGCCCTTCTCCAGCTCGCCCTGCACCTTGCGGATATCGGGAATCATGAGGTCGTAGCGGTTGTAGGCCTGGTTGGCCACCCAGTTGGTCATCCAGAAGTTGGAATCCATCGAAAATTCGGTGATGTCACCCTCCTGCAGCTCTACGGGAATCTCCGTCATTGAGCAGTAGAAGGGCATATATACTGAGGTGTTGGTGTCGTCGGTGCCAAACCAGAGCACGCCACCGATCTCATCAGGGAGGTCGGCACGGCTTTGGCTCACGAAGCTCCAGCCGGTCTGCTGTGTGGCGATGGCACGCTCCATGCAATACTCGTGGCCGTCGACCTCGAAATCCATCGGACGCCAGCGGTAGGGCACATGGTTCGGCCCCGCGCCGATATCCTGCGTCATGTCGTAGGGCGTGCCCTCGAAATGGTCGCGCATGCTCTCCTGCATCTCAGCGAGGCTCACCTTGCGCTCGGGTATGATGTAGAGGGGCATCGGCTCGTCGCTGTCGCAGTTGACCCATGCGAAATATTTCTCGGCGTCGGGCTGGAAGCGGCGGAAATAGCTCCACACTCGGGCGTCGCAACCTCGGCGGGTAGCCTTGTCGTGCACCTGGAAAGCGTCGGCGAAAGAGAAATCCTCATCCTTGCCGTTGAAGTAGCCGCGCTTGCGGGCGAAAGAGATAAGGTCTTTGCTGTATTTCACATTCTCCTTATCCTTAAGGTTTACCTTGCGGATGCGGGGCTCGTTGGCGTGGCCCGAGATGGCATCGTCGGGAATGCGCACGGCAATCCAGTTGGCCCCCTTCTCGGCGCCCTTGCCGATCATCTCCATCACCCACACCTCATTCTTGTCGGCGATAGAGAAAGATTCACCCTCGCTTGCGTAGCCATATTTCTCTACGAGGTCGGTCATCACATCGATGGCCTCGCGGGCTGTGCGCGAGCGTTCGAGAGCTATCTGGATGAGTGAGCCATAGTCGATTATGGAGTTGCCGGTGGTGTCTA
>CAZGJH010000039.1:7359-21825 GCA_964525735.1 uncultured Sangeribacter sp. | reverse complement strand
AAATGATAGAGGGCACACCCATCTCCATAGCCTCAAGGGGTGAGATGCCGAAAGGCTCCGACACTGAAGGCATGACATACACGTCTGAATCGCGGAACATCTGATACACCTCCTTGCCGCGCAAGAAGCCAGTGAAGTGGAAGCGGTCGGCTATGCCACGGCGTGCGGCCAGACGAATCATCTTCTCCTCCATATCGCCGCCACCAGCCATCACGAAACGCACGTTCTTGGTCTTTTTCAACACCTTGGCAGCAGCCTCTACGAAATATTCGGGTCCCTTCTGCATGGTGATACGTCCCAAGAAGGTGATCACCTTATCCTTACCCTCCTTGCGCTTCAGGTTGAGAAGCTCGTCGCTCAAAGGAATCACGGCGTTGTGCACTGTCGTCACCTTGGCCGGATCGATACCGTATTTATTGATCACGGTGTCGCGGGTGAGGTTGGATACTGTGATGATATGGTCGGCGTTGTTCATGCCGTCTTTCTCGATAGCGAACACAGTGGGGTTCGGCTTTCCGCGTGAGCGGTCGAACTCCGAAGCATGCACGTGAATCACGAGAGGCTTGCCGGTGACGTTTTTAGCGTGGATGCCGGCGGGGTAGGTGAGCCAGTCGTGGGCGTGAATGATGTCGCAAGGCACGGTGCGTGCTATCACACCGGCCACGATCGAGTAGTTGTTGATCTCTTCGACAAGGTTGTCGGGGTATCTTCCGGAGAACTCGATACATCCGAGGTCGTTGAGACGCATGTAGTTGAAGTCGGCGTAGATATGGTCGCGCAGGTCAAAATAGGTCTGCGGGTTCATCACCTTGCCGATTCTGCTCTCGACATAGTCCCAAGAAACATCGCGCCATGCGATCGGAGTATTCGAAGCTCCTATTATGTTGGCGAATCCCTTCTCCTCATCTCCCCAGGGCTTAGGAATCACGAAAGTGATATCCATATCGCCGCAGGCGTGCATACCTTTGGTGAGGCCGTAGCTTGCCGTGCCCAGACCGCCGAGGATATGCGGAGGGAACTCCCATCCGAACATTAAAGCCTTCATTTCGATTCTTCGTTCTCTAAGGTTTGTAGTTTATTGAATTCTTTCACATTTTTGAGCGTGCGGAGAATTTCTCCTACGTTCTTGGCTGTAGACACAGCGCCGCGGCCTGTGAAGGGCGGGTTGCCGTCATACATTTCGGAGAGAGAACCGATGCAGCCTTCTGTCATTTCATCCTCGTATCCGATGAGCATTCTCTCGATAAATCCGAGGCCGCTAAGACCGAACACTTTGAAATAGGCGTCGGCATAGAAGCCGAAGAGCCAGGGACGTGCCGGGCCCTGATGCACGGTGTATTCGCGCTGGATTGGATCGCCTACGTAGGTGGGGCGATAGGCATAGCTCTTGGGGCTGAGCGAACGCAGTCCCTTAGGAGTGAGGAGCTCACGTGTCACGAAGTCGAGCACCTTGCGACGCTGGCGACGATCGAGCGGAGAATACTCCAGACCGATAGCGATGGCCATGTTGGGGCGCACTTCGACATCGGTGTAAGAGCCGTTGACGTAGTCGTAAAGATAGCCGTAGTCGTTGAGGAAGGTAGAGAGGAACGAGCCCTTTACGGTGTCGGCCAGGGCTGTGATATCCTCGATATATTCTTCCATGTTGGGCTCGCCGTCGTAGAGTGAGATCACGAAGCGGAGGGCGTTATACCAGAGGGCGTTGAATTCGAGGATATATCCTGTGCGCGGAATGATAGGCTTGCCGTTGATAGAAGCCGACATCCAGGTGACGGGAGAGTCGGAGCCATTGCTCGAGAGCAGCCCGTTGGGGTTGAGGTAGAGGTTGGTCACCTTTCCTTTTCTGATCTCGTCGATGATCCAACGGATTGTCTCGCCATATTTCTCGCGACATTCGCGGGTGGTGGTGGCGCGGCGATACTGCTGGATAGCCCATACGGTCCAGAGAGGGATATCGGGGAGGTCGATCTCTCCGATAGTCTTATCCTTGATGCCATCGTTGAGATAGCGGCCGAGAGCCTTCAGGAAGGTGTCCATGATATTGACGTAGTCCTCCTTGTGGTCGATGGCGAGTGTACATCCGGGAAGAGCCATGAGCTCATCGCGTGCGCGCACGTTATACCAAGGATAGCCGGCCATGATATACATTCCCGACTTGTTTTTGAGATAGAACTGCTTTGCCGAGTTCTTCAGACAGTTGTAGAATGAAGTGCGGCAAGTGCGGCTTTCAAGCTCCTTCTCGTAAGTGGCCAGGAAGTCGGCCGGGTTAGCCTCTGAGGTAGAGGCAGAGAAGATGATTGTCTCACCCTTCTTGATGGGGAGCTCGAAATATCCGGGCACCCAGAGATCCTCCTTATAGGGTATGCCGCGGTCTTTATCCTTATAATATTCGATGCCCTTGTACCAGTGGCCGTCGCCAACCCATGTCACAGGTTTTGAGAACTGCATGTAGAGGTTGGGGTAGCCGTCGTAGAGGCAGGTGGAGATGCCGTTTTTCACAGGCTCCGTTGCCGTATTTATGGCGCCGTTTTCCATGCAGAGGTCGTTGGCATTGCGGAAGGCAAGGAACGGACGGAACTGCAGCGTAGTGTCGGAGTGGGCGTCGACGAGGGTGTACTTTATGAGGATACGGTTTTCATGGGAGATAAACACTTTCTCCTTTGTGAGCACAACGCCACCTACGCGGTAGGTCATAGTCGGCACGCTCTCGCAGTCGAACTGGCGGATATACTTATGGCCGTTGGGGCTGAAGATGCCGTCGCCATACTGGTGGAGGCCGAGGTTGAAGGGAGCGCCATGCTGTATCACAGTCTCATCGAGCGATGAGAGGAGCACATGGGCCTTGTCGTCCATCTCAGGAATAGGGATCACCAGGAGGCCATGCTGCTTGCGGGTGTTGCAGCCAACGATGGTGGTGCAATGGTATGCGCCCGACTTGTTGGTACGGAGCATCTCCTTCGGCAGGCTCTGCTCCAGGTTGATCATCAGGTTTTTGTCAAATTTCAGATAACTCATAGGTCTATATCTGGGTTTAGATAGTTTTTCATTTGCAACGGGGTGGGTTATATCTTTCCCATTGGGGCGGGTTATATCTTTCCACAGCGCTTTCAGGTATTGAATTCGAAGTCGGTAAAAATTACTTCGGAATCATTTCAGCTACAAAGATACGGTTTATGAGCTTAATCTGCAAACAAAAATCTCAAAAAATCATTCCGTTAAGGAATATTTTTATAAATATGTTTTACAACATAAAAAATATGTTGCATATGCTATGATTTTTGTTGAGTCAGATCAAATTTTTGAAGAGACGCATTATTTGTTGAGTCAGATCAAATATGCGAGTCTTTGAAGCCGAGGAAGTATAGCACGCCGTCTATTCCGATCGTGCTGATGCTTTGGCTCGCTTCGGCCTTCACCTTCGGCTTGGCGTGGAAGGCTATGCCCAGACCGGCCTCGCTGAGCATCGGCAGGTCGTTGGCCCCGTCGCCCACGGCGATGGTCTGCGCTATGTTGATATTCTCCACCTGGGCCAGGAGGCGAAGCAGCTCCTTCTTGCGGCGGCCGTCTACGATGTCGCCCACGTGGCGCCCCGTCAGTTTGCCGTCGGGGCCTATCTCAAGCTCGTTGGCATAGACGTAATCGAAATTATATTTCTGCTTCAGGTAATTTCCGAAATAGGTGAATCCGCCCGAGAGGATGGCCGTCTTGAAGCCGCTTCGTTTCAACACCTCCATAAGGCGGTCTACCCCCTCCGTGATGGGAAGGTTTTCGGCAATCTCTTTCATTACGCTCACGTCGAGACCCTTCAGCAGTGCCACACGGCGCTTGAAACTCTCTTCGAAATCTATTTCGCCACGCATGGCCGACTCGGTGATGGCACGCACCTGCTCGCCCACGCCGGCACGGTCGGCCAATTCGTCGATCACTTCCGTGCGAATCAGCGTTGAGTCCATATCGAAGCAGATGAGGCGACGCGAACGTCGGTAGATGGTGTCTTCCTGCAGTGAAATGTCGAAGTTGAGGCGGCGTGAGAGCTGCATGAGCTCCTCCTGCATCTTCGAATAGTCGCGGGGTGTGCCGCGCACGGAAAATTCGATACACGCTTTCGCTGCGGGTTGCTCCTCTTCGTTGAGAGGCATACGGCCTGTGAGGCGGGTGATGGCGTCGATGTTAAGATCCTGGTCGGCGATGATGCGGGTGGTCTCGCTAATCTGTCGCGCTGTGATCTGACGGCCGAGAATTGTTATGATATAACGGTTTTTACCCTGGCGTCCCACCCAGGCTTCATATTCATCTTCAGGCACGATAGTGAAGTCGACCTGCACCTTTAGTTCGCGTGTCTTGAAAAGGAGTTCCTTGAGAATCTCTCCCGAGGCCTGCGAATCGGTTTTGAAAAGGATGCCGAGCGATAGGGTGTGGTGTATGTCGGCCTGGCCGATGTCGAGAATCTGGGCGTCGTGGCGCGCGAGAATCTCGGTCAGGGCCGTGGTGAGACCGGCTTGGTCGGTGCCGGATATGTTGATGAGTATCAGTTCTCTGCTCATAATTAGATAGGTTTGCAAATAATCGTATAGATTGCAAAAGAATCGTTGGCTGTGTAATTTAAAAAAGAGATTCCGCCCGCTAAGGGGGAATCTCTTTGCAGGTTTGGCTCATGCGCATACACGCAGAGCTATAAGTTACGACGGATTCTGGAGAAGAGACATCTTCTGGCGAATCTCGGCTATCTCTTCACGCAGCTTTTCGATCTTGCGCTCGTAGTCTTTGAGCATGGAGTTGCCCGCGCTCGACTTCACGGTGAAGAATCCGAGATTGTTCTGGATGGTCTTGATCTCGCTCTCTCGCGCGTCGATAGCTCTCTGAAGCTTCTCACGCTCGCGGCCGAGGCTACCCTTGTCGCCCTCCATTCTCTTCACTTCGCCTTCGAAGCGACGCATGCGGTTGCGCGATTCTCTTGCGTCAAACGCGCTGAAGAGGCGTTTGAGCTGGGCGCGGAAAGCAGTGTTGACGCTCTCTTTCTGCTTGAAGGGCACGTGGCCGGTGGCCTGCCATTTATCCTGGAGCTCACGGATGCGACCGATCACCTCGCGGCGTTCGCTATCTTCAGAAATCTGCTCAAGCTGGGCGATGATCTCCTGCTTGATGCGTAGATTCTCATTCTCCTCCGAACGCTGCGCGCCGAGGAATTTGCGGCGCACGCCCTGGAAAGCGTCGATGGCGTCGCAGAAGCGCTTCCATATTTCGTCGGCCTGTTTGCGGCGCACGGGGCCTACGGTCTTCCATTCAGCCTGAAGAGCCTGGAGCTCCTCATAAGCCTTGCGCTCTTCGGCGCGGGGCAGCAGAGCCTCGGCCTTCTCGCAGAGAGCCTCTTTCTTGGCGAGGTTTTCGCGGAATTCATCCTTGGTCTTCTTGAAGTATTCGGCTTTGGCAGCGAAGAAGTCGTCGCATGCTTTGCGGAAACGGGCAAATAGCTGAGAGTTGCTCTTGCGGGGAGCGAAACCGATCTCTTTGTAAGCCTTCTGGAGCTCGATTATCTCCTTGGTCTTGGTCTCCCAGTCGTTGAAGGTCTTGAGCGTGCTGAGGTCGATTGCCTCCGCTTTCTCGCAGAGCACGATCTTGGCTGTTTCGTTCTCAGCCTCCTCAGCCTTGCGGTTTTGGAAGAAATCCTGATGACGCTTATTTATAATAGTAGAAGCCTCCTTGAATTCGTTCCAGATCTCGTCGCGAAGTTCCTTTGCCACGGGGCCGATTTCGCGCCATTGGTCGTGGAGCTCCTGCAGGCGATGGAATGCGTCTACCACGTCGGTCACCTCGTTGAGTTCCTTGGCTTTGGCCACGAGAGCCTGCTTGAGCTCGAGATTCTTCTTGAAATCAAGGTCGCGGAGCTCCTTATTCATCTTGAGATGGTCGTAGAATTGCTCCACGGCCTGGTTGTAGGCCTTCCAGAGATCGGTGTCGGAGCTGGGGGGCACTTCACCCACAGCCTTGAATTCCGCCTGGAGCTCCTGGAAGCGGGGGAAGTGGGTATTGACGTTGTCGATATCCACGGCCAGCTCGTTGAGAGCCTCGATGATGCGGTGTTTCTCCTCAAGGTTTTTCTGGCGCTCGGCCTCTTTCTCTTCGAGATAAGCTGCGCGGCGCTCCTTGAAGTCGGCGAGCAGGTCTTTTATCTGAGCCTCGAAGGGGTCGGGCATCGACGAATAAGTCTCCGGGGTGTTACCTGCAAGAATGTGGGCTTCGAGAGCGGCGGTAGCCTCGCGGTTGAGCAGAGAATAGTAAGCTTGCTTGATGGCGGCCACCTCCTTATGGGCTTCGAGATCGCCGGAAGCGATAATATTCTTAAGCGCTTCCACCATCTCCTCCTTAGAGAGGTAAGTGCGGCGCTGATCGGTGTCGGCCGCTTCGGTGTCGCTAACGTTGGTTTCTACAGATTCGGTTGTGGCGATAGCCTCAACCTCGGGGGTCGTGGTGGCACTCTCTTCGAGGGTAGCCATCTTGTCAAGCTCGTTCATATTTAAAAGTTTGATTTTGGGTATTCATGTTATTGATTGAGCGGCTCCGGGGCTTGCCGGATGCGCTTCAGAATCACAGCTCGGGGGTAGGGGAGCGGTAGATGGGGGTTATTTGTGTTCGCTGACCACTTTGGCGGAGATGATGCGGATATCCTCTTTGGGACGGTCGCTGCCGTCGGTCTCCACCTTCTGGATTTTCTCTACCACGTCCATTCCTTTGATCACCTCGCCATATACGGTGTATTGGCCGTCGAGATGAGGCGTGCCTCCCATTTCGATGTAGGCGTTCTTTACGTTGTCGGGCATGGTCTCCTCCTTCACATTCTCTTCAGTCTGCTTGATAAGCTTCTGGCGCAGGGCTTCGAGTCCCTCTTGGTCGCCCGCTTTCTGCATGGCCTGGATGCTGTCGCGATATTCCATGGCGAGATTCTGGAAATAGCGCTGCATCTCCTGGTTGGTTTTCTGCGAACCCATAGCTTCGAGCTGACGCTCGGAGTATTTCTGGCCTGTGACGATGTAGAACTGCGAGCCGGAGCTGCGGCGTTCGGGGTTTACGGCATCGGCTGTGCGCGCTGCCGAGAGGGCTCCATATTTATGGAAGTGGCGCGGATAGTCGATTTCGGCCGCTACGGTGTAGCCGGGGTCGCCGCTGCCGAGGGGCTGCCCGGGGCGAGCCTCTTTCGATTTGGGGTCGCCGGTCTGCACCATGAAATTGTCGATCACACGGTGGAAGAGCACGCCGTCGTAGAAACCGTCGTTCACCAATTTGAGGAAATTGTCGCGGTGAAGGGGCGTGTCGTTGAAGAGTTCCACGTAGATGTCGCCGAGAGAGGTCTTGAGCTCTACTATGGCGTCGTCGTTATTGATGGGAGTCAGATTTTCCATACTGTCCTTGCTTGTCTGGGAGTAAACGGCCAAGGCCGCTGCCACGGCGATGAAGCCAATCAGAATTTTCTTTATCATTTAGATGCCGGTTGAGAAGATGCGTTTGTAGATGCGTCGGAAGTTGTCGTCAGATGCATTCAGTTCTTCGACGCGGTCTTTATAGTCGGGCCCCCAGATAGCTTCCAGGAGCGAGCCTATGTAGCGTCGTTCGCGATCTTTTGCAATGGCTCCCTCTATGAGAGGGGCGAGCCAGGGTGAGAATCTTTCTCTGTCGACGGCGGCGAGAAAGCGTGCGCTGCTGGCCAGGAACTGCCCCGAGGTATCCACCTCCTTGAGCTTGTCTACCAGGAAGGGCATCACCTCATCGCAACTGTCGCAATTGTTGGCGATATACTCATAGGTGAGCATCCCGTCGGTGTCGTTTTCAAGATTTTTCAATATGTTGTCCATTGGTCTGTTGTTTTCGTGACGCAAAAATAGGACATTTTTTTCAATCACGAATAAAAACCGAGGCGAAATTTCCATATCTGCGTCCGATTTATTAATTTTGTAGCGTTAATCACCCTCCTGACGCTCATTTTACGCTGCGAGCGAGCCTTCGCGGCGTAGTTGCGGAGCCGAGAGAGGGGCAAGATTCAGATGATATGGTAATAGTGATCGGAAGGGAGTTCGGCAGCGGAGGCCGGCGCATCGGGCGCATGGTGGCCGACCGTCTGGCGATACCCTATTATGATAAGGAGCTGCTGGCCGAAGCCGCAGGCACTCTCGGGTTTGCCCCCGAGATTTTCAATCAAACCGATGAGAAGCGCCCTTCCCCATTCAGGCAGGTGCTTCAGGGTGTCTACGGAATTGCCGACAATTTCCACACCACCTCAATGAGTGGCGAGCGGCTCTACGGCGAGCAGAGCAAGGCCATACGTGAGCTGTGTCGCCGTGGCCCTTGCGTGATTGTGGGGCGCACGGCCGACTATGTGATGCGCGACGACCCTGAGCTCGTGAGCGTATTCCTCCATGCTCCGCTCGACTGGCGCGCCGAGAAGATCGTGCGCCGTGGCGACAGCATGGTGCTTGAGAAAGCCAAGACGCTGGCCAATAAAATGGACAGCGAAAGGGAAAGCTACTACAACTACTACACCGACGGCGGCTGGGGCAAAGCCAACAACTATCATCTCTCTATCGACGCTTCGAAGCTGCCGGCTTCTGTAGTGGCCGATATGATAGTGGGCTATGCGAAGGCAGTAACCTCGGGAAAGCGAAAATAATTTTTATGGCAGCGGGGGGGCCCGTCGCTGACGCTTCAAGCGCCAGAGGAAAGTCCGGGCACCATAGAGCGGCATGTTTCCTAACGGGAAGTCGGCGGCGACGTCGAGGATAAGTGACAGAAAACAACCGCCCGCTCTCTCTTCATGTGAGAGCAGGTAAGGGTGAAAAGGCGGGGTAAGAGCCCACCGGTCTCTATGGCGACATAGGGAGCCGCACATCCCATGTGGTGCAAGGCCAAATACACCGGCAGCAAAGGATTGCTCGTCCATTGCCGG
The DNA here is from genome assembly GCA_964525735.1 of uncultured Sangeribacter sp. GTDB lineage: Bacteria > Bacteroidota > Bacteroidia > Bacteroidales > Muribaculaceae > Lepagella. Next base: position 12,890 of record CAZGJH010000039.1, on the reverse strand, counting down.
GGGGTAGGCTGCTTAAGCCGGCATGCGAATGCCCGGCGTAGATAAATGACGGACACCGCCGCGAGGCGGTACATAACCCGGCTTATACCCCCGCTGCCATTTCTTTTTTTCTTCACTCCGCCGTGAGTTTTCATCGTTCAGCCGTGAGCAATTTCGCTCCGGCGTTGTTATATCGGCATGAAGACCACTGTAAACATCGTATCTAAAGTAAAAGGCTGGATAAATTATTTCCAGACCGGAGTCTGGGAAGACAGCTCCAAAACCGCCAAGGTGAGAATCGTAAAGGTGCTCAATCTATCGGTGCGTTCATTTCTCGACCGCGACTTGCAATCGCGATCCATGTCGCTCACATATTCCACGGTGCTGGCCATCGTGCCTGCTTTCGCCCTTCTGCTTGCCATTGGCCGTGGCTTCGGGCTCCAGGATCTGCTCGAACAGCAGCTCTATCAGAATTTCCCCGCGCAGCGACAATTCATCTCCCTTTGTCTCAAGTTTGTAGATTCCTATCTGAAGGAGGCCTCGTCGGGCATATTCGTCGGTGTCGGTATCCTCTTCCTGCTATGGACCCTCATCTCGCTGCTCTCCTATATAGAGAGCGCGTTTAATATGATATGGAATATCAAGCACGACCGAACGCTATATCAGAAGATCACAGATTATGTGGCGATCTGCCTCATGGTGCCGATTCTTATGATTTGCTCTTCGGGAGCCTCGATATTCATGTCGGCCACGGTGCAAGATAACATGCACTTCGCTTTCCTCACACCGTTTGTCAACGTCTTGCTCGAACTGGCTCCCGTGTTCTTGGGCTGGATAGCTTTCTCGCTATCTTTCTATCTGATACCGAATACGAAGGTCGACGTTAAATATGCGGTGATTTCTGGCGCCATATCGGCCGTATGCTTCCAGATCTTGCAGCTCCTTTTCGTCAACGGACAGATCTACGTATCGAAATACAATGCTATCTACGGCTCCTTCGCCTTCCTCCCCTTGATGCTCATCTGGCTCCAGCTCTCATGGCTTATCTTACTTATAGGCTGCGTGCTGACCTACTCTATGCAGAACGTCTACGGCTTCAATTTCATCGGCGATCTCACAGGCCTGTCGGAAAATTACGAGCGTAAACTCACTGTCATCATAATGTCGGTGGTGGTAGAGCGGTTTCGCGAAAACAAGACCCCTCTCTCGCGCGACGAGATTAGCCGCGACTACGACATACCGATCCGTGTCGTGGAGCGAATTGCGGAGAAGCTGCACAAGGCCAATGTGATCAATTTCGTAGCCATCTCCCAAGATAAATACGGCATCGCTCCCGCTACGGAGACGATGAAACTCACCGTAGGCGAGATCCTTAAGCGCATGGATAATGTGGGCGACCAGAATTTCATTCCCCGCTTCTCCGTAATCTACAAAGATCAGCTCACGAAGATCGATGGCTGGCTGGCCGGATCTTATAAAGATATGCTCGCCATTCCCATCTCCGAAATCTCTGTAAAGCCCATAGATGAAGCCGATCTTGCGGCAGCTCAGCAAGAGAAAGAGGCTCCCGAGAAGGGGAGTGAAGAGGCCCAGAAAGAGAAGGAGGAGGCTCCTCAGGATAAGTAAGAGAGGCTTCTTAGCATAAATAAGTGTAAAATATAGTGAATATGTCAAAAAGCGGATTTGCGGAATCCGCTTTTTTTTATTAACTTTGCGGCTAAAACATTTGTGTGTCTTTCCGCAGCCATTACATGATGCGGTTAGAAATGAATTGGGTAAATACAAACTACACTACGATAACGTATGAAGATGAGGCGTGTTTTCCTGTCACTTTTCATGGCTTGCTCGCTCATAGCCGCCGCTATGACCGACCAGCAGGTGATAGACTACATCAAGCAGCAGAAGACTGCTGGAAAATCCAATCAGGAGATTGGTAAGGAGCTGATGGCCAGAGGCGTCACTCCCGAACAGGCGCAACGAATAAAAGCCCGTATCGAGGCCGGCGAAACATCCGAACAGGCCGTCACGACGCAAGGTGTCGGCGCTGCCAACCGCGAACGCCGCCACGACGCGTCGACCGACCTTTCGTCTGACGTCATGATGGACGTCGACAGAGCCGTCGACGAGGGCAACAACGGCCAGGTGTCGGCCCGCCAGATCTATGGCCACAGGGTCTTTAACTCGCGTGCTCTTACCTTCGAACCCAGCGACAACCTCGCTACCCCGCAGAATTATCGTCTCGGTCCTGGCGACGAGGTCGTGATCGACATCTGGGGCACTTCCGAAGATCATCTCCGCCAGACTATCTCTCCCGAAGGTAGCATCATGATAGCCCAGATCGGCCCCGTCTACCTCAACGGCATGACTATCAACGATGCCAACAAGCACATCAAAAATCAGTTCTCGCGCAAATATGCCGGCATGGACGATGCCGAGACCGATATCCAGGTGACGCTCGGACAGGTGCGCACAATCCAGGTGGATATCCTCGGTGAGGTGGCCACTCCGGGCACATTCCGCATGTCGCCCTTCTCATCCGTATTCCATGCGCTCTATCGCGCCGGCGGTATCAACGATATCGGTACGCTCCGTAATATCCAGGTGCTCCGCAATGGCAAGAAGATCGCGGGAGTCGATATCTACGACTATCTCTTCAATGGCAAGACCGACGGCAACATCCGTCTTCAGGAGGGCGACGTAATCATCGTGCCGCCGTATGAGACACTCGTAAGCATCGACGGCAACGTGAAGCGTCCGATGTATTACGAGCTCAAGCCCAACGAGACGCTCAGCACAATCCTCGATTATGCCGGTGGCTTCACAGGCGATGCCTATGAAGGTATGGTGCGCTTGGCTCGCCAGTCGGGCACAGAGAATGAGCTCTTCAATATCGAGCGCGGAGAATTCAATTCCTACCGCCTCCAGGATGGCGATATCATCACCGTGGGCACGATCCTCGACCGTTACGCCAACCGCGTAGAGCTCAAGGGTGCCGTTTATCGCCCGGGTCTCTTCGCAATCGGTAAGGATGTCAACACCGTGGGCGACCTCGTGCGTAAAGCCGATGGCCTCACCGACGATGCCTACACCGAGCGCGTGCTCCTCTATCGTGAGGGCCCGAATCTTGAACTCGAAGTCTTGGCTCTCGACCTCGCCGGAATCATGAACGGCACTGCGGCCGATGTGCCTCTGAAACGCAACGACCTTCTCGTGATCTCGAGCGTGCATGAGCTCGAGGAGCGCGGAGCTCTCACAATCACAGGTCTTGTAGCCCGCCCCGGCACATTCCCCTTCGCTGAGAACACCACTCTCGAAGACCTTATCTTCCAGGCTGGCGGCCTGCTCCAGGGTGCATCTACGGCTCGTGTCGACGTTTCGCGTCGCATCATCGATCCCTCTTCTACCACTCCTACTCAGCAGATTTCGAAAATCTATACACTCTCTATCGAGAATGGTCTTGCTGTGGGCGAGGGTAAAGGTTTCTTGCTCAAACCCTACGACCATGTCGTGATTCGCAGCAGCCCGGGTTATGGCCCGCAGCAGACAGTGAGCCTCGGCGGCGAGGTGCTCTTTGCCGGCAGCTATGTGCTCCAGAAACGCAACGAGCGTATCTCCGACGTTGTGCGTCGCGCAGGCGGTATCCTCAAGGATGCTTATATTAAAGGTGCCCACCTTAGCCGTCGCCTCACCGACGACGAGTATGCAGCCCGCAAGGAGGCTATCCGTCTGGCAATGACCAACAGCAACGGCCATGGCGACTCTATCGCTCTGAGCCGTATAGACGTGGCCAATACTTATAATGTGGGTATCGACCTTGAGAAGGCTCTCAAGTATCCTGGCACACACTACGACCTCGTGCTCCAGCCCGGCGACAATCTCTTCATCCCCGAGCAGCAGAGCACAGTCAAGATCTCCGGCGACGTTATGTTCCCCAACGCTGTGGTTTACGAGCCCGGCAAGAAGCTCAAATATTATATCGACCAGGCCGGTGGCTACGGTCAGCAGGCAAGAAAGGGCAAGGCATTCATCGTCTATCTCAACGGCACGGTGGCACGTGCGAAACGTAACACGCCGATTGAGCCGGGATGTCAGATTATCGTACCCTCGAAGCCGGCTTCAAACGGAACCGACTGGACCAAGATCCTCGCGTTCGCTACCAGCTTCTCTTCTGTGGCTACTATGGCGGCCACTATCACCAACATATTCAAGAAGTAAGAGATGGCACAGGAAGATATCAACAACATCAACGATGGCGAGGAGAAGGAGATAGATCTTCTCGAACTTGCCAGCACTCTTTGGAAACAGCGTCGCAAGCTTATCCTTTGGAGCTTCTGCGGAGCGATTATCGGTTTGATCATCGCTTTCAGTATCCCCCGCGAATATTCCACCTCTGTTAAGTTGGCCCCCGAGATCAACGACACCAAGACCCCTGGCGGTGGCCTCGGAGCCCTTGCATCGATGGCTGGTCTCTCTACGGGTGCTTCCGTAGGCACAGATGCCGTGTATCCTATGCTATATCCTGATGTGGTGAGCTCGGTGCCCTTCCTCACGGGCCTCTTCGATGTGGAGGTGCCTCTGAAGGAGGACGGCCGCAAGATGACCGTTCAGGAGTATATGCAGGAGGAGACCACCGGTCCCTGGTGGGGCGTCATAATGGGTCTCCCTGGAAAGATAATCGGTCTCTTCAAGAGCGAGGAGGAAGTTCCGGGCGACCATAAGCTCAACAACTTCCAGCTCACAATGGATGAGAGCAAGCTCGTGGAGTCGCTCTCGAAGAGAGTGACGGCTTCTGTCGATGCCAAGACTTCGGTTGTGACAATCGACGTGCTCATGCAAGATCCTCTCGTTTCGGCCGTTCTCGCCGATACGGTGGTGTCACGTCTTCAGGAATATATCACGGCTTACCGTACCAACAAGGCCCGCAAAGACCTTGCGTATGCCGAGAAGCTCAACCAGGAGGCCAAGACCAACTACTACGAGGCTCAGCAAAAATTTGCCGATTATCTCGACCGCAACCAGGGCATAGCTTTCCGTTCGGCCCAGACAATCCGCGATCGCCTTGAAAATGAGGCTGCTCTCGCTTTCAATCTTTACAATCAGACAGCAGCCCAGGTGCAGAAGGCCCAGGCCAAGGTGCAGGAGACCACTCCCGTGTATGCCGTAATCACTCCTCCTACAGTGCCTATCAAGCCTGCAAGCCCACGCAAGGTGCTGATCCTGATTGGTTTCACATTCCTTGCATTCGCCGCTTGTGCCGCCTGGATTCTCTTCGTGCAGCCCTTCATGCAGCAGAACAAGCAGAAGTTTGCTACAGAAGGAGCTAAAGACGAAGGCAAGCATGGCAAGCACAGCAAGAAAGGGAAAGAAAGTAAGGAGGATGAAAATATCTTGGAAGATAAGTCCTCAAAAGATTAAATTAGATTTTGCACAAGCAATTTCAATAGTGTAAATATGAGACATACGCTTCTCTCACTCATACTTCTACCGGTTCTCCCCGCTTTGGCACAAAGCGGGGAGAATGCTATTAATGATTATTCCGACCTCTTCTCTGT
>CAZGJH010000039.1:0-7259 GCA_964525735.1 uncultured Sangeribacter sp. | reverse complement strand
CGCCAAGGCGACACTCTTGAGCGTATAGCCCAACGTGCCGGACTCTCTGTGATGAGACTATGCCAGATCAATGGTATACTCGACAATGAGCTGCCTGCAATCGGCACTATGCTAAGGCTGAAGTGAGTAATGCATAATTCATAATTCATAATGAATAAGAATCCCCGAAAGTCAAACCGACTTTCGGGGATTTATTTAGTCTTGTCAATGATTATCGGAGGAGGCGCGGAGCCTGGAAGTAGAGGCCGAAGTTGATGCCGAAATTCCAATTGTGGGAGGGGGAACTCAGATAATTCGCATAGAGCGATAGGCTCGCGAAGGGGAAATTGTAGACTGCTGCCACCTCTCCGATAAATTGTGGCTTGCGAAACCAGCCATCATACATTGTGATCTGATTCGGTCCCTCTTTGATGCTTCGAATCGGGCAATAGAAGAAGAAATCGCCGCGAAGCTGTGCATGACGCATCGGTGTCCAAACCGGACTCGCACCGATTGCCCCATAGTTGTCGCTGCGGAAAGCTACATTGAAATAATTGCGCGTAGAGGGAGTCGGGGCGAACGCGGCCGCGTGAATCATAGTGGCGGTATAATTCTGATAGAGATGCTGGAGCGTACCCAGTCCGTTCACCATAGCTCCTAATTTGAAATTATTGTGTAGGCTGAAATAGTGTCGCCAGAGAAGCTCAAGGGAGCCTCGGAGATGATTCTCCCAGGGCACAACCGGCTGATTGGGATCTCCGGGAATAAACTTGTTGGCCTCCTGACTGATAAGCAGATTGAGTTTCCATTCGCGTCCCGTGGAGGGATACATCTGGTCGTTGAGGGTATTGAGTTCGATACCGGTCTTGAAAGCCGCTATTTTGTAGTGGCTTTTATCTTTATGGGCGTTGGCCAGATTCTCTTGCTTGTAGGGGAAGTAATCGTCGCTCTCCCAACCGTAAGCTATGTTGGCGTAGCCTAATGCCTCGCGTCCTATGGCGAAGCACCAGTTGAGGCGGAAGAAGCCCTCAAGGTCGTTGATAAACGATGGTGTCGCGCTTTGATAGAAGAGCAATTCGGAGTCGTAATATTTCTGGCGGCTCACCACTCCTTCAAGTTGCAGGAAAGAGGGGAGGGAAGAACGCAACATGAATTTCGCGCTCGCTTTGCCGGCGTAATACGATTGACCGATCCAGCCGCTGAGATCCACGTCGAGGCTGTTGAAATTCAGTGTGTGATAGCCTAAGGTGAGGTAAAGCATGGAGTTGGTTGAAGAGGATATCCAACCGCCTACACCCACCGACCACGGATTCTTCACGCTCGCCTCAAGGAGCAGAGTGTTCTTGCCGTCTTTGCCGAATTTTGCCTGAGGAAGAAGGTCGGAGAGCTTGCCGTCGGTCACTACGCGATAGTAGGCATTCTGTACATCCTCCATAGTTATGGGATGCGGATGCTTCTTCTGGTCACCCTCGAAAAGAAACTTCATAAAACGTGCCTGCTTGGGAGTGGCCCCCGTCACCTCCACCGAGTCGAACGTAACTACCGGTGTCTGCGCTGCAAATTTCTTACGACGCTCGGCGAGCACTTCAGGGCTCTCCGAAACGCTGATACGCTTCTTGATAGAGTCTACCATGCTCAGACCGGTTTTGTAGCCGATTGAATAGATCTCCTTGGCAGCCGGGAAGTCGAGCACAGCAAAATTGAGCACCGGCACTTGAATTTTCACACCTTCGTCGGCTGGAAGAGAGTAATTGTTGTTCTGGATAATCATATCCTCCAACTGCGAATAGATATCATTCTTGATAGGCTTCGTATCGGCCGATGATACAGATACACCGATTATGAAATTCGGGTGGAAATCCTGACGCATCACGTCTACGGGGAAGTTGTCGTAGATACCGCCGTCGTATACGAGCACTCCATCCATCTCGATCGGTTTGAACACGAGTGGAAACGACATTGATGCGCGCACGGCATCGCCAAGCGAACCAGCCTTGCACACAATCTTATGCTTGTGGTAGATGTCGCTCGTCACGCAGCGGAAAGGCACGAAGAGATTGTTGAAATTCTCCGAGCATTGCTCCGTATAAGGAGAGTAGAGTTTGAGAAACTCCAGGTTCATCGGTATAGGGCTGATGAGCGAGGAGGGTATGATCTGCGAGGCTATGTTGTTGGTGGTGTCGCGCAGGCTGATATTCACCGATACCCATTTCGGGGTCGGAGCGGGTGTCGTGAAGTAATATTCGAGTTTACGGTCGATCGTCCCTGTGCTCCAATAGCTGAAACCCTCAGATGTGAAGAGATCCATCATCTGCTCGGGAGTCCAGCCGCAGGAATAAAGCGAGCCCACTATGGCTCCCATGGAGGTGCCAGCCACGTAATCAATCGGTATGCCATTCTCTTCGAGAGCCTTGATCACACCGACGTGTGCGATCCCCTTGGCGCCGCCTCCGCTGAGCACAAGTCCGATTTTTTCACGCGCTTGTGCCGGTAAGGCCACGGTGAGAATTATTGAAAGCGACAATAGAATTGTCGCTTTCCGTAGTAGGAAAGAGCGAAATGAAGCTGATGAAGTGGAAAATGTCATGTTTTGCCGAAGTTGATATTGTTTATACTCTTTTAACACTCCACACTAAAAAAGGGTTAATGAAATTTCAAAATAAATAATAGTGAAGTACTATAAAAAATCCGGAGCAGCATAAAACTACTCCGGGTCATCATGCGGACGAGCTTGAAGTTATCGCGCCTTTGTTTTAAGTCCATTTGCACGATGTATGGTTATTCATTCCAAAAATTGACGGAGGTTTGGAGTATACCAGGTGGTGGAATCGGCAAAGATGAGGAAGGCCTCATACTTCATGTCGAGAATCATCTGTTGAGCCAGCTCCTTGCCGGAAGCCATACAGGCAGTGGCCATAGCGTCGGCCATCATAGCGTTGGGAGCGATTACCGTCGCGCTGATTACGTCGGTGGCCACAGGTCGGCCCGTGACAGGGGAGATTGTGTGTCCATACGTGGCCCCAGCCTCTCCTTGACGGTTGCGGTAATTGCCCGAGGTAGCCATACCGGCATCCGTAATCTTTATCACGGCACTCGACTCGTGATTAAGCGTATCGGAAACCACTGGTTTGTCGATCGAGACTCTCCATTGCTCGCGAATGGGCGAGACGCCACCCACGGCTATCTCCCCACCGATTTCGATGAGATAGTTGCTCACTTTGTTGCGCTTGAACATCTTGGCAAGGGCATCGCATCCATATCCCTTGGCGATTGCCGAGAAATTGAAGCTGATTCGCGGATCGTTCTTCACAAGGGTATCGTTCTGGAGGTGGGTCTTCGTGATGCCGGTATACTTCAAGATCTCCTCTACGCGGGCCGTATCGGCCGTGGGTGTATGCCCCTTGCCGAAACCCCAAGCCGTTATGAGAGGTGATAGGGTAGGGTCGAACATCCCCTTCGAAGCGTGGTTTACTGTGCGCGAGGCTTTGTAGACATCGATGAAATTCTGATCTACTATGATTGTGTCGGCAAGATTCACTTTTGAAACGAGAGAGGTTGTGTCAAACACGTTGAGCGAACGGTCGACCCCTTCGAGCACCTTCATAATCGAATCTTCGAGCGATTTGCTTCCCTCATAAGTAATGTGGTAGGAAGTGTTCCAGATCATGCCGTCCACCATGTGGTATTTATTACCGCCGCACGATGCAAGGCCAGCACAAAGAAGTATGAATGAAGCACCAGTCAATTTCAAAGAAGCCTTGGCGCCGCGAAAAAACTTTTTCAAACCCATAGAAATGTAAAATAAAGGTTTTTTTACTTAAAACTTCGTTGCAAAGTTAGTTATTTTCAAATTAATTCCCTAATTTTGTTGGTGTAAAGTAAAAATTGAGGTGCGAAGTGGTGTAGAAAGCTCATTTTACACCCTTATGAATACTCATTTTACGCCAGTATATTATTAAAAGCAATTTATAGTTATGAAAGTAGCATATGTATTTCTCGCACAGGGCTTCGAGGAGATCGAGGCTCTCACAGTGATCGATGTGATGCGTCGTGGTGGCATGGACGTTAAGACCGTATCCATTACAAGCGCTCTCCAGGTGAAAGGCGCGCATGGCGTGACAGTAAATGCCGACGTTCTTTTCTCCGACACTTCATTCAAGGATGCCGACTGGCTCGTGCTCCCCGGCGGCATGCCCGGCGCAACAAATCTCTATGAGTATGTGCCCCTCCAGAAGCTCCTCTTCGCTCACTTGGAGAAGAAAACAAACCGTGTGGCAGCCATTTGCGCTGCTCCGGCAGTAGTGCTCGGTCAGCTCGGTTTGCTCGCCGGCGTAGAGGCCACATGCTATCCCGGCTTCGAGAAGATGCTCGAAGGCGCCGAGTACGTAGGCAAGCCTGTGGTGGCCGACGGTCAGTTCGTTTTAGGCAATGGCCCGGCCAACGCTATGCTCTGGGCTCTCAAGGTTGTTGAGGAGGCAGAAGGCAAGGTGGTGCGCGATGCCGTAGCCGAAGGTATGCTTTTCGTCTGATCAAGCTCTCTTGCAAACTCAAGATGTATTATACACTTGAAAGAGACGGCGAAGGGAAGTATACGGAGAAGATGAGCCGTTTCTTGTCGTTCGCCATCAAGGTGCAGGATGCAGAAACGGCGCGCGAATACATTAAGGAATATCAAAACGAATATCACGACGCACGCCACGTCTGCTGGGCCTACATGATCGGACCCGACCGCAAGGAATGGCAATTGAACGACAACGGCGAACCGTCGGGTACGGCCGGCAAACCGATCCTCGGGCAGATCAACAGCCTCGAGCTTACCGATGTGGTGGTGATCGTGGTGAGATACTTCGGAGGAATCAAGCTCGGCACTCCCGGCCTGATTGCGGCCTATCGTGAAGCGGCTCGTCTTGCCCTTGAGGATGGCGGCCGCAAGGAGATGCATGAGATGACGGAGGTAAGCGTGGCCTTCCCTTATGTGGCGGCCGACGGCGTGATGAAAATCGTAAAGAGTGAAGACCTGGAGGTGGTAGATCGCCTCTTCGACAACACCTGCACCCTGCGTCTGCGCTTCCGCAAAGACCGTGCCGACGAGATCATCTCGCGCCTGGCCGACAAGAGCTCGATTCTTCCCGATTAGCTGATTCATGTTTTTGCCTCATCCCAAGCTCTTCGAAAGCCCAAAAGAGCTGCAAAAGGCTCTTCTGAGGCGTCGAGAGGGGCGAAAAGAGGGCATATTGAGCCAAAAACGACGGTTTTTGCATACGAAGTTTTTTAGATTGAAAAAAAATTCCGATATTTGCACCGCCAAACTGGAGGAGTTGCCCCCGCAGCTCGATCAAGGCTATAATAATTAACCATAATAATAACAATTATGCCAAGCGGAAAGAAAAGAAAAGGCCACAAGATGGCTACCCACAAACGCAAGAAAAGACTGAGAAAGAATCGTCATAAGAAGAAATAAATCTTGGTCGGTGAGCTAACGTCATAGGGGTGGAGTCGCAGTAATGGAGGCTTCACCCGTATGATGTTGTGTTCATATTCTCAGATCAGCAGAATCAATGAAAAGCGAATTAGTAGTAGACGTTCAGCAGAAGGAGATCTCTATCGCGCTGCTCGAAGATTCCAGGCTTGTCTCTCTCCAGAAGGAGAGCCGAAATATCGCCTACGCCGTGGGCGACCTTTACCTTGCTAAGGTGAAGAAGATAATGCCCGGACTCAATGCCGCATTCCTCGATGTCGGCTATGAAAAAGACGCTTTTCTTCACTATCTCGATCTCGGCCCGCAATTCAGCACTTACACAGCCTTCCTCGAGGAGGCTCAGGCCGACAAGAAAAAGATTCCCAACATCTCCAAGTTTCAGTTTCAGCCCGATATCCCCAAGCAGGGGACTATCCAAAACATTCTCCAACCGGGCCAGCAGCTCCTCGTGCAGATAGCCAAAGAGCCTATCTCATCCAAAGGACCGCGACTCACCACTGAAATCTCTTTTACGGGACGCTATATGGTGCTCATGCCTTTCGGCGACAAAATCTCCATCTCTCAGAAGATCAAAAGCACCGAAGAGAAGATACGCCTCCGTCAGCTCATCGGAAGTATCAAACCCAAGGGATTCAGCGTGATTGTGCGCACAAGCGCAGAAAATAAACGTGTGGCCGAACTGAACAACGAGTTGCGTAGCCTCGTAAAAAACTGGGAGGATGCCATTGCAAAAATGCAACGCAGCCAGCCCCCTATGCTTATCCATGAAGAAGACAGCAGGGCCGTCAGCGTAATTCGCGATGTGTTCAGCACCAACTTCGAGAATATCTACGTTAATGAAGTAGAGACCTTCACGCAGATCCAGAACTATGTGAATCTGATCGCGCCGGAGAACAAAGACATTGTGAAGCTCTACGGGAAAGATGTGCCAATTTTCGACCATTTCAACATCACCCGTCAGATCAAGAGCTCATTCGGAAAGACCGTCTCTTTCAAAAGTGGTGCATATATCATTATCGAACACACCGAAGCCCTGCACGTCATCGACGTCAATTCGGGCAACCGCAGCAAGGCGAGCAACGACCAGGAGACAAACGCTCTCGACGTCAACCTCAAAGCGGCCGACGAAATAGCCCGCCAGCTCCGACTCCGAGACATGGGTGGAATCATCGTGATCGACTTTATCGACATGAACAAGCCTGAACACCGTCAGGCCCTTTACGACCACATGCGTGAGATCATGGCCAACGACAGGGCACGCCATAATATCCTGCCCCTGAGTAAATTCGGCCTCATGCAGATCACAAGGCAGAGGGTGCGCCCCGCACTCGATATCACTACCAGCGAAACGTGTCCGTCATGTTTCGGAAAAGGGGAGATTCAGCCCTCGCTCCTTTTCACCGACAAATTGGGTGAGAAGATCGATTATCTTGTCAATATCCTGCATGTGCGTAAGTTTACGATGTACGTACATCCCTTCGTGGAGGCCTACATTAAGAAAGGGATGTTCTCCCTTTACGGCAAATGGCGCAGAAAATACGGGCGTTCGATGAAGGTGGTGGCCGACGAGAGTCTGGCCTACCTGCAATACAGAGTGCTCGACGAAGATGGCAAGGAGATCGATCTCAAAGAGGAGAGCGACTTCAACAGCAACCAGTCGAAGACGCACGCCCGCCAGAAAAATACAAGTGAAGAAAGCGCATAACCCGGCCCCCCGGCCGCCAAACCAGATAACACAGAAGAGGCTGCACATGCGAAATGTGCAGCCTCTTCTGTGTTATCTGGTTTTATTACAGGGTGG
>CAZGJH010000038.1:19410-22239 GCA_964525735.1 uncultured Sangeribacter sp. | reverse complement strand
GACAAGATTGTGGATATCACCGTGGCGATCGACAAAATCGACAAAATCGGTATCGAAAACGTAAACGAGGAATTGCGCTCGAAAGGACTCAGCGAGGAGGCTATCGAGAAACTGCGTCCACTCCTTGAAATGGAGGGCGACAACGCCCAGAAACTGGAGACACTCAGCAAATTGCTCGCCGATTCAGAGACCGGCATGAAGGGTGTGGAGGAGCTGCGCTTCGTGATCGAGGAGTTCGACCGTCTCGGCCACGAATGTATAGCCGATGTCGATGTCTCCTTGGCTCGCGGCCTCAACTACTACACAGGCACAATCATCGAGGTGAAAGCTCTCGACGTTCAGATCGGCAGCATCACTGGCGGCGGCCGCTACGACAACCTCACAGGCGTGTTCGGAATGCCAGGGCTTTCAGGAGTGGGTATATCGTTCGGAGCCGACCGTATCTACGATGTGCTCAATCAATTGGAACTGTATCCGGAGAATGTATCGCAAAGCGTGAAGGTGCTCTTCGTGAATTTCGGAGAGAAGGAGGCAGCCGCCTCGGCACGCATAATCAAGATGCTGAGAGAAGAGGGTATTTCGGCGGAGCTTTATCCCGACACAGCGAAAATGAAGAAGCAGATGGGATATGCCGACTCGGAGAAGATACCCTACGTGGCAATCATAGGTGAGAGCGAACTTGCCGAGGGTAAGGTAAACCTCAAGAATATGGCTGAGGGCACGCAGGAATCGCTTACACCCGAACAACTTAAAGAGAGGCTCAAATGATCACGATGCAGCAATTTCTGCTCCGGCAGCCGGCCGCTCCGGAGGTGACGGAAACCGACCAATACTATCTCGACCTCGCCAATAGCCTCGTGAAGATATCGAAAGATAAGGGGCTGTTTAAAAGTTGGCCGGAGAAGGTGATTGAACGCACGGCCATGGCCGTGATTGGCTATTATCAGGATGTGATTTGCGATGCCGGAATCTGGCGCTCGTTTATCACTGAATGTCGCAATCTTTACGGTCATAATATGCCTTTTTACGACTACGGTGAAGATTACATGGATTACGAGCTCAATAAGGCCGACGTGAGATTCATGGTGTGGTATGCCATGGCAATGAACTATGAGCAGCGTCGTGAGCTTTATCCGTATGACCCTGAGTTGCTCAAAGGAGCCGATGAATGGTTTGCCGAGCTCGATCGTGTCTACGACGAATCGCCGATGCCCGTAGACTACAGAATGACCCACGAGCTTGAGATGCATGCCGCCGAAGACTCTGAGGCAATCTACAAGTTGGGGCAATGGCTCTTCATGCATTGCTACCTTATGACCCCAGCTTATTCCTTGACTTTGGCTGAGATAGCTTCGGAGTTCGACCTCTCGAACCCGGATAACCTGCCGGCTTTTCAAGAGCGTCTGGAGCAGAGTATGTCGCAAGATCCCACTGGACCGTTGGCTCTCTTCCTGAGCGAGTGGCTTTATCTGATTGTAGATGGTAAGCGTCGCAAGCCGAAAGCCTCACCGGCTAAAGAGGAGCACAAATATTACACGGCATTCACGAAATACACCGGAGGTGAAACCTTGCGCTTCTTCGATTCATATGAGGCTCTCAACCGCTTCTTCATAGATGCCCTTGGTTGGGCCGAAGGAGAGGAGCACCTCGCCCAGATGAAGGGAAATCATGATTTTATCCTGATGGTGAATCGTGAGAAGGGAATGCTTGTGGCGCGCAACATAGCCCGATGCATTGCAGCTCCTGGAAATGATATGTATGATCCCGCTTACGCCAAAGAGCATGCCATTGAATTGCTCACGGTGAGAGGTGTGTGTCCTGCCGACCTGCTCCTTACGGTTTGCAAGAATGGATGGTTGCCCGATGCCGTTTTCCCCGGCACCGACGATCATGAAGTAGTAAAAAAGAATTGGGATTTTATCGCACGCTGCTATCTCCAGCAATATTACACGGGCGATTGATTATAAATAAAAAACGAAGGCCGCGACTCACTGAGCTGCGGCCTTCGCGTTTATAAACGATTGAAAATGTGATCGAATTTGAGTTTCATAACGCCGAATACGGCTTCTCCGAAGATCGAACTGTTCATTTTCGATGTGCCGAGTCGACGGTTGATGAAAATGATAGGGAGCTCCACGATCTTGAATTTCTTGGCGTGTGCCTTGAATTTCATTTCAATCTGGAAAGCGTAGCCTTTGAATTCAATTTTGTCGAGATTGATGGCTTCGAGCACACGGCGACGATAACAAACGAAGCCGGCGGTGGCATCGCGAAGTTTCATGCGCGTGACGAGTCTAACGTAGGCCGATGCGAAATACGACATGAGCACACGCCCCATGGGCCAATTTACGACGTTGACCCCCGAGATGTAGCGCGAGCCTATCGCTACGTCGGCTCCATCATCCTTGCAGCAATGGTAGAGGCGAGTGAGATCGTCGGGATTATGCGAGAAATCGGCATCCATCTCGATGATATACTGATAGTCGCGTGCCAAGGCCCATTTGAAACCGTGTATGTAGGCTGTGCCCAGACCGAGTTTACCTGCGCGTTGCTCCAGGAACACGCGGCCAGGGTATTTCTGCATCAAAGCTTTCACGGCGTCGGCCGTGCCGTCGGGTGAGTTGTCGTCGATTACGAGCACGTCAAACCCGTCGGGATATTTCATCACCGCTTCGATAATGTTTGAGATGTTCTCGATCTCGTTATATGTTGGTATAATTACTAATACGTCGCTCATACCTGTACGTTTATTCATCTGACAAAATAATTCCTTGCAAAATTAATCAAAATCTTGCAAGGAATAAAAGAAGTTGTCAGAAAATAATAAGT
>CAZGJH010000038.1:0-19310 GCA_964525735.1 uncultured Sangeribacter sp. | reverse complement strand
CTTATCAGAAAATGATGTTGTATTTTTTCAAAATCTCTACCGGGTGGTAAGATTCCTTGGCCATTCGCAGACCCATATCGCCTGCATCGTCCTCACGGTTGATGTATTGGATCTCGGGATATTTCTCAGTCATGGTCTTGGCGAATACGTAATTTATCATCTCGTAGCTGGAGTTGACGGCGCGAGTAGCCTTCTCAACGTGAACGAAGAGTGTGTCGCCCTTCACGTCGCCGATTGTGTAAGCGCCCACTTTGCCATCGGCGTAAAGAATCATCCCTTCGAGGTTGGAATCGCCCTCCTCAACAAGACTGATAAGCTTGCGGGAGAGCTCGCGCTCGGCAGCTGCCATCTCTGTGGAGTCGCCTTCGAGATCGAAGATATCCATAAACTCCATGGCCTCGTGAGCGTTTTCAGGAGTCATCTCCACGGCCTTCCATTCAGGATAAGCGCGTTCGAACTGGTGAACGTGGTTACGCTTTTTCGACATCTTTTTGCCCGCCACAGTTGCCAGAGGCTCAGCGTTATAGAGATAGTCGCCCCAATCTGAGAGTTCCTCGACGCGGATAGGTTTGAGGGCCTTCATCTCTTCGAGCGCATATTCGGGCACAGCCGAGAATTCAAGGTCGAGATTATTGGCTTCGCAGTAATCTTTGAGCAGTTTCACTGATTCGCGCAGGGGGAGGGCTCCGACGGGGAGCGAGAAGGCCACCTTCGATAAATCGTTTTCTACCACGCCTTTGATAAAGAGGGTATCCTTATAGATGAGATATTCATATTTGAAATAGTCTACCCACATCAGCACACCGGCATAAGAGAAATCGGTGGTGCGACCCTTCTCCTTGCTCAGATAAGGCCAAATCTCTTTCATCGCCTCGTGGGTGATTTTTTTGAATTCACCGATTTTAGGTGCGCGACGGATAGTATTTTGTTGTCTCTTCAATTGTCTTGTGGTCGTTGCGAGACGATAAAGACTTTCTGCTGTGAAAATAGGAGAAGAAACGGGTGAGAAATTCCAAGTGTTTTCCATAAAATTGTCTGATGATTGAAGGCACACGCGTTTTGTGCGAGGCCTGAATAGTTTTGATTTTGATATTATAACGCTTGAAACCCCCAGAAGTATTAATCAATCTGAAAAAAGATAATAAAAGTGTAAATAATCAGGCTGTTTACACCAGTGAAAAGTGATTCTCCGTTAATAAGGTGTAATTTATCTATTTTAGAAAAGTAAACCTACATCAAGGAATCGTAAAAAAATTGTCCCAAGCAATTTTTTTGAGATTCCAAAGTCCTTTTCTTTTTCAACTTTTTTCTACATCTGTAACCTTTACCCTAAAATATGCAACTTATCAATCGCCAGAATATAGAGATTGTCGATGTCTTTATAAGGCTATTCGGAGAGCTCGTGTCGAGTCTCGACCCACACTTCACCGAGCCGATCGAATTCAAGATACTCAAAGATGAAGAAAACCAATACCATGACATCATGGCTCGCGTTGGACGCACGATTTATCTTTCGCCCTCAGAGATCGGCTCAGTCGGTCTTTCCGATACGGAGGTGTTGGCAGCCATAGCTCATGAGATTGGCCACATCGTATATCATACGCATGCCTGGCAGCCCGATTGCGAACAGCGTGCCGACATGTGGGCCGCTCAACTCGGATTGGGAAGCCAGATGATTGCCGCCATCGAGAAGTTTATCGAAAGTCGGCGTTATCGCACCCTCACCTCGCTCTTGGTGGAGCGGATCCATTTCTTGCAGAATATGCTGAGAGGATAGCGTGGCGGCTGCCTGGATTGCAGCGTGAAGTATGCTCCGATGGTAGCGTAAAGTAATTGGGAATGAACTTATAGCGGCTCGGAAACGTTGAAATAGTAGAAAAACTTTTAATTTTACGAACCAATGGAAACAGTATTATTTCAGGGCAATCCTATGCACATTGCCCATGAGCTTCCCAAAGCAGGCACTGAGGCTCCCAATTTCGCTCTCGTAGGCAAAGATCTTTCTGAGATCAATCTTCACGACTTCAAGGGCAAGAGAGTTGTGCTCAATATTTTCCCGAGCCTTGACACCGACGTTTGCGCTGCTTCGGTAAGACGTTTCAACAAGGATGCCTCTTCACTTCCCAACACGGTAGTGCTTTGCGTATCTATGGACCTTCCTTTTGCCGCTCAGAAATTCTGTGTAGCAAACGGCATCGAGAATGTTTATCCCGCCAGCGGTTTCCGCAGCGATTTCGGTAAGACTTACGGCATCGAGCTCGTAGATGGTCCGCTCCGTGGCCTTTATTCTCGTGGTGTCGTAGTGATCGACGAAGATGGCAAGGTGAAAGGCACAAGCCTCTGTGAGGAGATCACTGAAGAACCCGACTATGCTTTCGTAGAATCGCTTTTGAAGTAATTTTGCGATAAGACAGATTATCAAAACATAAAAGAGAGCCCCGGCATTTTTTTGTCGAGGCTCTTTTTGTGTATGCCTTGTGCTACGGATGGCTCCGCTACATGCCAAAGGCATGTCCCTACTCAGCTAATTACTTGGCGAGGCGCTTTACGTATTCGAACCAGACGGTAGGGGAGGGGAAGCCCTCTTTCTCGCGGCTTCCGCAAGCAGTGGTGGTATAACGTATGCAGCCGTGCTTGTCGGGCTTGACGAGCACGATGTAGTTGAGCTCATCTTCCACTACCTTCACCACGTTGGCTTTGTCGACGATAAGACCTAACCCGACAGTCTCCACTAATTCGGGGAGCTTCTTTTCAGGTATGTTGGTGCCCCACGAAGCGGCTACACCTTTAGGTGTAATGAAACCTTGATTGGCGGTTTCCAACTTCTGGATGCCCACGCAGAAGAGGTCGGAAGGTTTGTAGCCCTCCAATTTGATCTCAACCTCCATATCACGTTTGTCGGGGAAAACGGTATACTTTTGTTTCATCTGAATAGGATGGCCGTTGAAGATCCAATCCTTGTCGGCCACAAGAAGTTGGTGATTGCTGATTACGGTCTGCGAACGCGATGCGACGGTGTCGATCGTGACAGGCGATCCGTTCTGCCAGCCATTGAACGATCCTGCTCCGATCGATTTGCCGGCCCAAAGCACATCGCGGCCAAAACCCTGCTCCAACTGCTCGGGCGTGGTATAGAATCCCGTCTTGTCGAGCTCAAGCTGCGGCGTTTGCTTCACGTAGAGATCGAGGCTCTGACGGTTGTCCATATAGATACGGTAGGCTATCCAGGGATTCTCGATCACGCCGCCGTGGCCGTAGATGCTGTTGTACATTTCGCGGGTGTTGACATCGCCCGGAAACGTAATAGATTCAATACGAGGGTGTTTCTGGTTTTTATCGTTCAGCTTAAGGTAAGCGTCGCATTGAGCGCTCGCGCTCGCCGAAGCCATTACAAGAGCTAAAGCTGTAGCAATCAGTTTCATAGGGAATCAAGATTAGTTTTGTTCATAGATCAAAGAGGGGTGCTCTATAGAGGCGACCCGTAAAACGAGTGCGCTCCCTTGGAGAGGCGTTCCCCTTCAAAGTGTTAACGTAAGAAAACGGGGTATATTTTCAAAGGGTAGGTGAGAATGTGAAAATTGGTGAATAGATTGTTGGGGTTTAATGGTGAAATGTATAAATATGGTTAAAATATCGGCGGACGCTTTGTATTAATAAAGATTGATTAAAAAATTTTTGTTAACTTTGCGGCATGAAACCAAGAGAATCTCTTGGACAATTCCAGAAACCTAAATCTTAGGAATCTCCCCAAAATAACTTGGTGCATTCGCCAACTTGCTTTTGACGATTCCGTAAACACTAACATCTTTATCTTATGAAAAAACACCTTCATCTTATGAAACAACTGTGTCTGATATTTGCAGTGCTGTTTTCGGTGTTGGCCAGTGAGGCCGAGAACTATCCCTATCGAAGCGACGTGCTTTGGGTGACTGTGCCCGATCACTCCGACTGGCTCTACAAGACAGGCGAAAACGCAACCGTAGACGTGCAGCTATATAAATATGGTGTGCCCGTCGATAACGTAACCCTCGACTATACGCTCGGCGGCGACATGATGCCTGCCGATGCCAAGGGCTCCACTACCCTCAAGAATGGAAAAGCCAAAGTGTCGCTGGGCACGATGAAGACACCTGGCTTCCGCGACTGTGTGCTTACAGCAAACGTCGACGGTGTGAAATACACTCACCACGTAAAGGTGGGCTTCTCTCCCGAGAAGATCACCCCCTATACCGAGATGCCGAAAGATTTCGACGCCTTCTGGGCAAAGAATCTCGAGGAGCTCAAGAAGGTGCCCCTGAAGTATACTATGACTCCCGAGCCGAAGTATTCTACCGAGAAGATGGATTGCTATCTCGTCAACCTCACCACTTCAGCACAGGGACAATCGATCTACGGCTATCTCTTCATCCCAAAAGATGCCAAGGCGGGATCGTGCCCGATCGTGATCTGTCCTCCCGGTGCCGGCATCAAGACTATCAAAGATCCCCTAAGTCATCGCTACTACGGCGAGAACGGCTGTATCCGTTTCGAGATGGAAATCCACGGCCTCAACCCCGAGATGACCGACGAACAGTTTAAGGAGATCAGCAAGGCCTTCAACGGAAGAGAAAACGGCTACCTGAGCAACGGAGTAGACAACAAAGACAACTATTACATGAAGCACGTCTATCTGGGCCTCGTGCGTGCCATCGATTTCCTCACCACTCTCCCCGAGTGGGACGGCAAGAATGTGGCTATGCAAGGTGGCAGCCAGGGTGGGGCGTTGGCTCTCGTGGCAGCCGGGCTTGATCCGAGAGTCACGGCCTGCGTGGCGAATCATCCTGCCCTCAGCGACATGGCAGGCTACAAGGCCAACCGCGCCGGAGGGTATCCTCACTTCTTCCGTGTGGCCGGTATGGACACCCCCGAGAAGCTCAACACGATGGCCTACTATGATGTGGTGAACTTCGCCCGCAAAGTGAGCTGCCCCGTCTACATGACGTGGGGCTACAACGACAACACCTGCCCGCCCACGACGAGCTATGCCGTGTATAATGTGATCACATCCCCGAAAGAGGCTCTCATCACCCCCATCAACGAACACTGGACATCGGAGGCTACGGAGCGTGGCCATCTCACCTGGATTCAGAATCACTTGAAATAAGGGGGTAAAATCGTTGACAAAAGGGGGTGATAATTATCACCCCCTTTTGATAAGCAATTAATGTTCAATAGTTTGATATTTGCAGCCTAATCCATATAATTTGCCCGTGAGAAGATGCACGGGGCGCAAAATCCGCTCACTCAGCCTTGCCGAACGCGGGGGGATTTATGACAGATAAGAGGATAAAAATGTTTTTCTACTATATTTGATAAATTTTGCGCCTCTCAATTTGTAGATTATTGCAAAATTTGCAGTCGAAAACAAACGGCTGGAGGTTTAAGTCTTTATTGAGCTCTTCAAATTGACATCTTCTACCGGGAAAACTTAAAATGAAATAATAAACAACATCAAATAACGATTTCTTAATCCATTACCAAAATGAGTAAGATCTTAAACAATGTGTTTCTCCTTGGAGTGATGGCATCGTTAGGTGCATGCTCACAGAGCAAGGAAGAACCTCAGCAGCCACCTGCCAGCGGAGAAACTCAAACAGTCAGCATCTCCATGACACGTGGTGTGCAGGATGACTTCATCGCAGCGGGCGTTGAAAACTATACGATCTACGTATACAACAACTCCCGGTCAGACAAGTCGCTCTTCAGCGAGCAGCAGGTAAGCGTAAATCAGAACACCGTGACCCTGCAGTTCTCACTCGGCGACAACTTCAAGATCTTTGCCGTTGCCAATGTAGCTTCCGTCACCGGCAAGGATAATTTCGAAACGCTCGAGCTCCATCTCGATCCTCTCTCAAACTCGCAGGTATGGATGACAGAAGTGACTGCCTTCACTTCCGACAAATCCGTAAGCAATCTTGAAATGTCGATGCAACGTCTTGTGGCTCGCGTGGAGTTCGCTCCCGCTGAGACAGCAGAAGAGCTCGCAGCTCAGACTCTTTTCGACACTCTCCAGCTCAACTTCACCAACACCGCCGACACCTATAAAGTATGCGACGGCTCAGTTGAGATGAAAGACCAGACTTTGGTGCTCACAGGCGCTAATGGCTATCAGGGCGGCTTCTACACTTTCGCCACTACAGCTGCTGAAAGCGATTCGATGCTTGAGATCACTTATCTTAACGGCGGAAACGTGGTAAACAAATCGGCCGGCGCTCTTGAGACTGGCGTGAAATTCGCTGCCAACAACCGCTACAACATGTCGGTGCCTGTTTTGGCCAACGATTATGTAGAGACTCCCTGGACTCGCTCTGCTGCCGCTGCCTCAACCGGTTTTACAGTAAACGTAACATCTTTATAAAAAGACAGCCATGAAAAAATTTCTCAAGATATCTCTTGTTTCCGCAATGGCTGTTGCAGCCTTTGCATCATGTAAGCATGAAGAGGTTTACGAAACTCAGGTGATCAGAGATTTCTCCATGACTCTCGACGGAGAGCCTTGGAATATCTACTACAACACCTCCAACATGCCTCTCTTCATCTATCATGCCGACGGCGAATTCTACGCCAACTACTCTACGAGCTACCGTTTCTCTCTGCCCGACGGCGACTATCGCATCTTCGCCACAAACATGGCAGACAGAATCACTCCTCCCACCCGCCTTGACGATCAGATCATTGAGCAGGATCCCGAGGGCAAGCTCACTTTCGCCATCTCCGATCCCGTCAACTATAAAGCTGGCGATCCTCTGAAGTTGGCTCTCAAGACCCGCACAGGTAAGCTCCGTCTCCACTCTATGGACGTTAAGGCCGATAAGAGCTACGCTTTCATCCGCGCTATCATCTCTACCAAAGTGAACGCCTACTCAGTAGCCAAAGGCGAGCCTATCGCAGCAGAGAGCGTCTCCTATAATTATGTGAAAGAGGGTTCAGGCGGTATCGGTTATACCCAGGAGGTTGTGATGATCGGTAGCGAGAGCGAGAAGGTAAACGTGAAGATCGAATATCTCGACGCTGATTCAGTGGTGCTCAACACCAGAGAGTTTAATGAAGACTTCGCAGTGCTTCCCAACCAGCAGACCGATGTAGATTTCACTCTCAACGACACCAGCGCTCCTGTAATTGTAGATTATAAGGTGACAATCGGCCAGCTCAACTGGCGCGACAACAACGTCTTCCCGAGCGTGAAGATCGATGTCCCCGAAGGCTTCCGTTACGTAGAGCCCTCAGAAAACCTTGGCGATGTGTTCAAGGAGATGATGGCCGACGAGAGCGTCAACGACATCCAGATCTTCCTCAAGGCCGGCACGGCTTACTCGATTGCCGACAAAGTGCTCGAAGGCTGCCCGAAGCCCTTCATCATCAAGGGTCAGACTCCCGGTTATGGCCAGACAAAAGCATCTGTTGCTTTCCACAACATCAGCATGACTGGCGATATACCTTACTTCCGCTTCGAAAACCTTGAGCTCAAGCCTCAGAAAGACCGTATCTTCAACCTCCGTTCAGAGGTGTTCAACGTAGGCGAGATCTCATTCAATGGCTGTGATATCAACAACTGGAGCGGCGTATTCTGGACATCTACCGTGACTAAAGACAACACCCAGTTTGTAGATCGCGTGAAGATGAACGATTGCCGTCTCACCAACATCACGACTTCGAATCCTCTCTGGAACGTAAGATCTACCAAGAATGCTCCTATCTACAACTTCGAATTCACCGGCACCGTGTTCCACGGACGTAACTTCGGCACCAAGGCAGCCATCCTGGGCGGCTTGACGAAGACTGCCGGCAATCTCACAGTGCTCGTAGAGGGTTGCACATTCCTTGATACCCGTGGTGTAGATTGCGTCTACTTCGATATCGACGCAGCCGCTGCCTCTTCAGCTACTCTCACCGTGCGCAATAACACTGTGGCTGGCGTCAAGAGCGGCGTGGGCACATGGTTCAAGCTCAACAAGGTGTCAAACGTCAGCGCCACTGGCAACGTAAGAGCCAAGGGCTTTGATATGAAGGCCTGGGGCGTGGATGCACCCGCAGAGGGCACAGCTACCTACGAAGAGATCCTCACTCAGTTAAACTTGTAATCTTAATTTCTTCATGAAACGTATAAAAAATGCATTAACACTCATCCTGATGCTTGCCGCTGTTTTTTCAGCGGCAGCTCAGGGCACCTCAACCGTCACTGGTACGGTGCTTGATAAAGATGGAGCCGTCATCGGCGCTACCGTCGTAGTGAAAAACACCACCAACGGTACGGCCACTGACATCGACGGAAACTTCGTCTTGAAGAATGTCGACGCTCAAAAAGGCGTCCTGGTTGTGACCTATGTAGGCTATCAGCCCCAGGAAGTTGCCTTGAAGGGCAGAACAGAGGGTATTGAGGTTTTCATGACTGAAGACACTTCGATGCTCGAAGAGATGGTCGTGATCGGTTATGCACGCAGAAAAGAGGTAATCTTACCGGTGCAATGTCGTCGGTAGAGGCAAAAGCCATCGAGCGTGTGCCTGTTGCCAACGTCGGCGAGGCCATCGTAGGCCGTATGCCTGGTGTGCAGGTCACTACCCCCGACGGTTCGCCGGATGCCGAGGTAAGCGTCCGCATCCGTGGTGGCGGTTCTATCACACAGAGTAATGAGCCTCTCGTCCTCATTGACGGTTTCGAGGGTTCGCTCAACGATGTGCCCGCAACTGACGTAGACAATATCCAGGTGCTCAAGGATGCCGCTTCTACCGCTATCTATGGTGCACGTGGTGCAAACGGTGTAGTGCTCGTCACTACCAAACACCCCAACGAGGGCCGCGCAGTGGTAAACGTAAACGCTTACGTTCAGACCAAAGAGCTCTCCAACAAGATCGACGTGATGGACCCCTATTACTTCGTTCGTGCCAACTACGAGCGCATCGGTCCTAAGGGTGCGAGCGCACGCAGCGGCTTCGCCAACTATTTCGGCCAGCCTTATGAGTTCTATATCTATCAGGGCTACGAAGGCAACGACTGGCAGGATAAGATCTTCGGCACTCACCCTGTGAGCTGGGCTCTCGACGCCTCTATCACAGGTGGCAACGACAATGTGAAGTATAAACTCAGCTACATGCACCAGGATCAGCCTTCGGTGATGCCCGACAACGGCCTTGTGCAGAATAACCTCAACGGCAACCTCAACCTCAAGCTCTTCAAATTCCTGAGCGCTGAGTTCCGCCTCCGTTATCTCAACAAGACTCTTACCGGACGTGGCACAGAGGGTGTAGGCCTTCTCGCTTCTCTCCAGGAGCAGCCCACCAACGGCTTGCAGGATTTCACTTCAGCTCCCGAAAACAATGAGCTCGTAGATGAGGAGACTCTCGTAGACTTCTATCACTATGACCCGCTGGAGAACAACCGCCGCTACTATCGCAACCGCTACTCTTGGATGCTCAACACCGGCGCCTCTCTTACCTGGACCATCATGAAGGGCCTTACTCTCCGCAACGAGTTCGTTTGGGAGAAGTTCTATCAGGACGACCGTCAGTTTAACGCCGCCAACTCCAACAGCGCGTCGAAGACTTACGGCCCCAACCTCACCGAGAAGGAAGACCACCGCACCAAATGGCAGCTCACCAACACCTTGAATTATAACTTCGACATCAACGACGACAACGAGTTCCAGGTGATGCTCGGCCAGGAGATGAAACATCAGGGCACACATTTCACAAATGTATACCTTGGCCGTTTCCCCGAAAACATCGATGCTGAGAAGGCTTTCGACAACTATGCACTCGGCACACCGATCAGCAACACTTCTGGCACACCCTCCGACGTGAGAATCTCCTCATTCTTCGGACGTGTCAACTATAGCTTCGCCGACCGTTACCTGGCAACAGTGACACTGCGTGCCGACGGCAGCTCGAAGTTCTCTCGCGGCAACCGCTGGGGCTACTTCCCCGCAGTGGCATTGGCTTGGCGTCTCTCTAACGAGAAATTCCTCCAGGATGTCACTTTCCTCTCCAACCTCAAGCTCCGTCTCTCTTACGGACATGCTGGTAACGACCGCATCGACTCCGACCTCTATCTGAAGCTCTACAAGATCGGCGACACTGCCAAGGCTCCCGGCTGGGGCGAACAGCAGAGCTACTTCTACGACTTTAATCTGAAGTATCCTATCAACCCCAAAGTGAAATGGGAGACTACAGTGACCCGTAACGTAGGTCTCGACTTCGGTTTCTTCAACGAGCGCCTGAGCGGTACTCTCGAGTTCTACTGGAACACTACCAAGGATCTTCTCCTCGCTACCCAGATTCCTGGCGATACCGGTTTCACCCAGATGCTCACCAACATCGGCCAGACCTCTAACAAGGGTATCGAGTTGAACCTCAACTACTACATCATCGAGCGTCCCGACCTCACTCTCGGCGTAAACTTCAACATCGGTTTCAACAAGGGTAAGATCGACAAGCTCGCTGGCAATGAGCAGGCGTTCTACGCTGAGGCAAGCAAAGTCGACGTCAACTCCGACGTTTACTGGTACAACGTAGGTCAGACCATGGGCACCGTGATGGGTTACATCAACGATGGTTTCTATCGTGTTGAAGACTTCAACTATGATGAAGTGGCCAACACTTACACTCTGAAGCCCGGCATCGTAGATTGCTCGCTTCTCGCTGGTAACCTTGGCCCCGGTTCTCCGAAGTTCAAGAAGGTGAAAGACGATCCCAACGATCCCGACCGTTTCCTCCTTACTGCCGACGACCGCGCTATCATCGGCCACACCACTCCCAAGACCTCCGGCGGTTTCGGTGTGAACGCTTCTTGGAAAGGTTTCGACCTCAACGCCTTCTTCAACTTCATGCTTGATTTCGACGTGGTAAACCTCAACAAGATCAACCTTGCGATGGCTTCAGGCAACTCCAGCCTCTATCGCAACTACTCCAAGGAGTTTGAAGGAATGTACTACCGCTTCGATGAGATGGGCAACGACTTGTACCGTTATCCCGAACAGTGGTCACAGTTGAACAAGAATGCCACAACGTGGAACCCGAGCAACATCACCAAGAGCTACATTTCAACCTACGGTATCGAAGATGGCTCATTCATGCGTCTCCAGACTCTGACTCTCGGCTATTCACTTCCGAAGTCGATCCTGAAGGTGCTCGGCCTCTCCAAGCTTAGAGTATACGCCACCGGCTACAACCTCTTCACTATCACGAAGTATAGCGGATATGATCCTGAGGTGAACATCGGCCAGGGCCTTACTCCAAACATCGACTACAATCTCTATCCTCGCAGCCGCACATATACCTTCGGTATGCAGCTCTCATTCTAATCTTCAAACAATCTACTTCAGATGAATAATCGATTGATCAACAATATATCGGTAGCTTTGCTCATGGCGGGCATGGGTCTGACCTTCACTGCCTGCGATGATTTCCTGGATACGAATCCGGAGTCGTCTTTCACAGCTGAAGAGATCTTCAGCAGCCCCGACGAAACCAAGGCTATGTTGGGCTCCATCTATTCGAAGCTCACCGACCGCAACCTCTACGGTATCGCTTTCCCTTACACTTTTAAGACGAACACCGACGTAGAGATGACTTCAAACGGCAACCAGACCTCTACTTCCGGCAACGGTGATGAGGTGCACTGCTTCGACGTGCGTTCGCTCTGGTCGTCGCTCCGCAATACTTGGAACAGCGCATACTCCGCAATCAACTATTGCAACGACTTCATTGAGAATATGGAGGCCTCTCCGCTCTTCAGCACCGTAATCGGTGAAGATGGCCCCACAGAGGCTCAGCAGATGTATGGCGAGGTGAAATGCCTCCGCGCTCTTCTCTACTTCGATCTCATCCGCACTTGGGGCGACGTAGTGTATCGCACGAAGCCCACCGAGGCATCGGAGACTCTCTACAATGAGGGCGTGACAGATCGCAACGTGATCTACACCAACCTTATCGAAGACCTCCGCGCCGTTGAACCCTACATGAAGCATGCCTCTCAGATGGAGGAGGGTGTAGAGCGTGCATCGCGCGAGTATTGTCAGGCTCTCATCGGCCAGCTCGCTCTCTATCGCGGCGGCTATGCACTGCGCCCCGGCGGCACAGTAGGAGAGATGACACGTGCCAACGACTACCTCGACTACTATAAGATCGCTAAGGAATACCTCGGCAAAGTTATCGCCGAGGGTCGCCACAGCCTCGATCAGGAAAGCTACGAGCAGATGTGGATCAACGAATGTAACTGGACTGTTCTAAAGAACGGCGACGTTATCTTCGAGGTGCCCATGCTTAAGGAATATTCCGGTTCACTCGGCTACAACATCGGTATGGTGATCGGCTACAACGAAGATCATCCTTCACACAACTTCGGCCAGGGCCGTAACAATGCCAGCCTTTGCGGCCTTTATCCCTTCACATTCGATACCCGCGACCTTCGTCTCGACGTAACTTGTGTGCCTTACAGCTATGATGAAGACCTCAACCAGACTGTTGCCCTCGGCAAGAGCTGCGTGACGGGTTGGAACATCGGCAAATGGAACAAGATGAACATGAAGACCGTCATGACCGGTTCTGGCGACAACACCGGCATCAATGCCATCCGCATGCGTTACGCAGATGTGCTCCTTATGTATGCCGAGGTTGAGAATGAGCTCAACGGCCCCACAGCCGAAGCTAAGGAGGCTCTGAAGAAAGTGCGCCGTCGTGCCTTCGCTCCCGAGCATCACAATGAGATGGTCGACGCTTACGTCAACGCTCTCAGCGGTCCGGAAGATTTCTTCAAGGCTATCATGGATGAGCGCTCTTGGGAATTTGGCGGCGAGGGTGTCCGCAAATACGACCTCGCCCGCTGGAACAAATATGGCGAGACTCTGATCGCTCTTTACGAGAAATTCACCGATTGGGGCAAGCGTGCCCAGGGTCAGGGCATCCTTGGCGACGTTCGTGCCGAGATTTATTGGAGAGAGCTTCCCAATCCCGCTAATCCGGCTCGCACCATCATCGAGTTCAAAGGCCTCAAGGAATATGGCGACGCCATCGGCGATCACCCCGCTTCTGAGGGTTGGAAAAACACCACGAAGTATGCCAGCAACTGGTGGGATCGTAACAAAGAGACCGATGAATGGGAGGTGCACAACGATGTGAAGTGGAGCTTCCGCGGTTATGTCAACTACAACAACATCAACTCTGTAAGTCCCTCTGATCCTGTTCGCTACCTGATGCCTTATCCGGTTGAGGTGATCACATCTCACCGTGGTTCTATCCAGCAGCAGTATGGTTACCAATAATCTAAATATCTAAAGAAAGATGAAATCCAACATATTTAAAGTGATTTTCTCGGCAGCCGTGATGACGATGGTCATCACTGGCTGTTCGGAAGACGAATATACTTCGAGGGGCGACCTCTTCCAGCCCCGCTTCGCCACCAACCCGGCTGTGACGGTGAAGAACAACAACGATATGTCGCTGATCTGGTATAAGGTGAACGATG
Organism: uncultured Sangeribacter sp.; assembly: GCA_964525735.1. Lineage (GTDB taxonomy): Bacteria > Bacteroidota > Bacteroidia > Bacteroidales > Muribaculaceae > Lepagella. The sequence goes on along the minus strand of CAZGJH010000038.1, from coordinate 5,812 downwards.
CCAAGGATTACACCGTTCAGCTCTTCGAAGACTATTATTATCAGAACCTCTTCCTTGAGCTCGAAACCGAAGATCCCTTCGTGACTCTCGAAGACCTTCCCTACGCAAAGCGTTTCTATGTGCGTGTGCGCAGCAACGCCACTCAGGAGATTCATAACTCTCAGTGGGCTCTCTGCGACTTCACCACCGAGGCGCGTCCCGACTACTCTCACATCCTTCAGGGTGTAAGCAAGACGGAAATCAACGACAACGACGCTATGATCCGTTGGGTGGTTGACGTTACCAACCCGGCCGACTCCTTCAGCGTAGTTCCGAAGATGAATCCCGAGCTTCCCACCATCACCGGTTATATCCCTGCTGAGGCTCGTGAAAGCGGCGAAATGAAAGTGACAGGCCTTAATCCCTCCACTCTCTACAGCGTGAATATCTACGACACTTCGAAACCCCGTCGCTACGACAAGCCTTACAATGAGGTGACATTCCGCACCACAGGCCCCGCAGCTCAGGTGATCGAGGTAGGCGTGACCGACGACCTCGGCGCTATCCTTCTTGCCAACAATGATGATCCGGAGATTCCCGAAGGAACTCGCTACGAGCTTGAGGCTGGAACCACCTACAATATCCAGACCTTCTCGATCAAGAAAGGCTTCACGATCGCAGCTCCCAATGAGGGCACACGTCCTATCCTCGTGCTCAACGGCACATGGAGCGTATTCAAGGATGCTTACTTGAGCGTGTTCGCTTTTGAGAACGTTGAGGTAAGAAATGCTCTCGCTCAGCAGTATTTCATGAACTCCAGCAACCCCTTCACCATCGAGAACGTAAGCTTCACCAACTGTATCTTCCGTAACATCTACCGTGGTTTCTGGCGTCATCAGGCTTCCAACCTGAAGCACATCCAGGCCATCGAGATCGACAACTGCTGGTTTGACCAGTGCGGCTGGCAGAGCGGCACCTACGGCACATTCGCCTTCGGTTCGGCAGGTAAGGGTGAGATCGGCCAGTATGACCAGATCGATGCCATCACAATCCGCAACACCACCTTCAGCCGTGGCGGCTACAAGCAGGATGTTTCCTGGGGTTGGGGCAACCTGATCAACCACAACACCACCTCTTCGCCTATCGACCTGACAATTGAGAACGTAACCTTCTACGACTTCTGCGTCAACCAGCGTCTTATCGACATCTCAAACACTGAGAAGGCGTCTGTCACGATCAGAAACGTCGTTATCGCTTCTCCGATGGGTGAGCTTATCGCCACCGGTTCGGGAACACGCACCACTTACGACAACAACTACGTGACTTCCGACTACAAGCTCGGCGGCTCTAAGATCAAGGCTGTGGAACTTCCCGTTTCTGCTGAAGATCTCTTCAAAGACCCCGACAACGGCGATTATACAATCAAAGACAGAAGCTCGCTTATCTACCTTACTCAGGCCGGCGACCTCCGTTGGATTGAATAATTTTATCTCTTAAATCTGATGACTACCGGGAGCGGGGATGCCTCTTGAGACATTCCCGCTCTCTTCTAAACCGAAACACCATGACATACAAATATTTTTTGCTCATCTCTGCCGCTTTGGGGCTCGTTGCCCCGGTTGCCGCTAAAGGCGCAGCCAAGGCCGACGCCAATGAACAGGTGTCGAAGGTATGGGTGGCCGACATGGGCAATGGCAAATATCGCAACCCGATTATCAACGCCGATTATTCCGACCCCGACATCATCCGTGTGGGCGACGATTATTGGATGACGGCCTCAAGCTTCACCAATTTGCCAGCTCTCCCGATTCTTCACAGCAAGGACCTGGTGAACTGGACAATCGTAAACCACGCCGTAAAGACACTCGTGCCAGAGGAGTATTTCAATCTCGCTCAGCATGGCGATGGCGTCTGGGCTCCTTCGATTCGTTACCACAACGGCGAGTATTACATCTATTGGGGCGACCCCGACAGAGGAGTCTATATGGTGAAGACCAAAGATCCCCTCGGCGAATGGGAGGCTCCGGTGCTCGTTTTCCCGGCTAAAGGTATCATCGACACATGTCCGCTCTGGGATGATGATGGCAAAGCTTACCTCGTAAACGGATGGGCCAAGAGCCGTGGCGGACTCAACGCTCTGATCACCGTGACGGAGATGGCTCCCGATGGCAAAAGCCTTATCGGTGAGACTGTGGCTGTATACGATGGTCTTCCCGATGGCAACCACACTATCGAGGGCCCCAAATTCTACAAGCGCGACGGCAAATATTACATTTTTGCTCCCGCCGGCAGCGTAGGAGCAGGATGGCAGGTTGCGATGCGTTCCGATTCACCTTTCGGCCCTTACGAGGTGAAGACTGTCATGGCGCAGAACGATTCTCCTATCAACGGCCCTCACCAGGGTGGCTGGGTAGATACCCCCACAGGCGAGGATTGGTTTATCCATTTCCAGGATAAAGGTGTGATAGGACGTGTGGTTCATCTCAACCCGATGAAGTGGGTTGACGGTTGGCCTGTCATCGGAGTAGATGAGGATGGCGACGGTTGCGGCACCCCGGTGCTAACCTACAAGAAACCGAACACTGGTGTGAAGTCGACGATTCATACGCCGCAGGAGAGCGACGAATTCAATACGATGGAGCTCGGCAAGCAGTGGCAATGGTTTGCCAACTATCAGCTTCCTTTCGGATTCACAACTCCCAACGGCTATTATCGCCTTTACGGACAGTCGGTGCCCGATTTTGTCAATATGCGTCAGATACCCAATATCTTGACTCAGAAATTCCCCAACGATACATTTACAGCTACATCTAAAGTGACAGTTTCCGCCACTCAGGACGGTCAGGAATCCGGCATTATCATCATGGGTCGCGACTACGCTCGCTTGGCTGTAGTGTACGAAAACGGGAAGTTTGTAATCAAGATGGTAGAGTGTCCGCGCGCCGACAAGAACAAACCGGAGAAAGCTACCGTAGTAGCTACACTCGATCCTTCACGTCTCAACGGCGAGGGTGGAAGAGCTACAGCCGATATCGATCTCTGGCTCCGTGTGAAAGTAGGGAAAGACTACAAATGCTCATTCTCTTACAGCACCGACGGAAAGAAGTTTAAAGACTGCGGCAGCTCATTCACAGCACGCGAGGGTCATTGGATTGGCGCACGTGTAGGTTTCTTCAGTATCATGCCCGAAGGCAAAAACCGTGGCTGGATGGATATCGACTGGTTCCGTGTCACTGAGTAAGACGGGTATCACCTCATCTAAACAGAACTTGAATCATGAAAAGACTGAAATTGTCATTGATGGCGGTGCTCTGCAGCCTGATGGCTTTTGCCGATGTCTGGACGGAAGATTATCCGCGTGTGGAGAGCGCAATCGCGGCTCCCACATTCCCGACCCGCACTATCAATGTTAAGAAATATGGGGCCAAGCCTAAGGCTTCGGCCAAGAAGAATCAGGAGGCTATCAATAAGGCGATTGCCGATTGCAACAAGAAGGGTGGAGGCACGGTGTATGTGCCCGACGGCACGTATGCCACTGGAGCCATCCGTCTGCTCGACAACGTAAATCTCTGTCTCGCTGATTCCGCGCGCCTTCTATTTGTTTTCGAACCTTCCCTTTATCCCATTGTGGAGACCCGCTGGGAGGGTCTCGATTGCTCTAATCTATCTCCCTGCATCTACGCTAAAGACGCCCATAACATCGCTTTGACCGGCAAGGGCGTCATCGACGGAGGTGCCGACAATGAAAACTGGTGGCCCTGGTGTGGTAAAGACCGCTATGGCTGGAAGAAGGGTGCTCCCCGCCAGCAGGATTTGGGTCGTCCCCGCCTTCTGCAGATGGCTGAAGATGGTGTAGATCGCCATGAGCGTGTCTTCACGGCCGAAGATTGTCTGCGTCCGCAGTTGATCAACTTCAACAATTGCGAGAATGTGCTTCTCGAAGACCTCACTCTTCTCCGCTCACCCTTCTGGGTTGTGCATCCCTTGCTTAGCAAGAATGTTATCGTTCGCCGCCTCAACATCATCAACGATGGCCCTAATGGCGACGGTTGCGACCCTGAGTCGTGCGATGGCGTTCTTATCGAAGATTGCTTCTTCGACACTGGCGACGATTGCATCGCTATCAAGAGCGGTCGTAATGCCGATGGCCGTCTTTGGGAAGTTCCTTCGCAGAATATCATCATTCGCGGTTGCAAGATGAAGAATGGCCATGGCGGTGTGGTGCTCGGCAGCGAGATCACAGGTGGCTGCAAGAACATCTTCGTTGAAAACTGTCAGATGGATAGCCCCAACCTCGACCGTGTGTTCCGCATCAAGACCAACACTTGCCGTGGTGGCGTGATCGAGAAACTCTATGCCCGCAACCTCGAAGTAGGGGAGTGCAAGGAGTCGGTGCTCAAGATCAACCTCGACTACGAGCCAAAAGAGATCTGTTGCCGTGGCTATCTGCCCACGGTTCGTGATATCTATCTTGACAACGTAACATGCAACAAGAGTCGCTACGGAGTCATGGTGATTGGTCTTGATTCCGTATGCAACGTCTACAATGTCAACGTCAACAATTGCCGCTTCAATAATGTGGCCGAGGGTAATTCGATTACGGGAAGAATTCGCGGGCTTAATATTCAGAACACTCACATCAACGGGCAGCCTTATGAAGCTCCGCTTTACAGTGTTTGGATGACCAAGAGCGAGATGAAGCGTATCCCCGAGAGTTATCTGCTCGATTTCTCGAAGAAACCTCGCTGGAACTATGTGATGGGTATCGAACTCGAACCGATGCTCAACACCTATGAACGTTACGGCGACGATTCGATTCTCGCTTACTGCCAGCAGTATATCGACACGATGATTGGCGACGACGGCTCGATTCGCGGTTATTCGATGGATGCTTACAACCTCGACAATGTGCGCACAGGTAAGTTTCTCACAGCGATGCATCGCCGCAACCCTGGCAAGGCATCCGAGACGGCTCTGAAGACTCTGATGACACAGCTTCAGGATCAGCCGCGCACCAACGAGGGTGTCTATTGGCACAAGGCTATCTACGCATGGCAGGTGTGGCTCGACGGCATATTCATGGGGCTCCCTGTTAGAGTGGCCAATGCCGCTGATTTCTATTCTCCGAAAGAGGCTCTTGCCATCTACGATGATGCCGTAGATCAGCTTCAGCGCACGTATGCCCGCACGCTTGATCCCAAAACCGGCCTTAACCGTCACGCCTGGGATGAGACTCACCAGATGTTCTGGGCCGACAAGGATTCCGGACTTTCGCAGCATTGCTGGGGACGTGCCCAGGGATGGTATACGATGGCACTCGTGGAGATTCTCGATGCTCTTCCTGCCGATTATGCTCGCCGAGGAGAGGTTGAGGAGCTCCTTGGAAAGTCGCTCGCCGGCATCATGCGTTGGCAGGATCCTGAGAGTGGACTGTGGTATCAGGTGATGGATTCACCGGGCAGAGAGGGCAACTATCTTGAGGCAACGGCTTCTTCGATGTTTACCTACGCCATGCTTCGTGCAGCGAAGAAAGGTTACGTAGGAAAAGAGTATTTGGAGCACGGCAAGAAGGCTTATCAGGCCATTCTCGACAACTTCATCCGTCATCATGCCGACGGCACAATCTCCTTGACAAACTGCTGTGCTGTAGCAGGCTTGGGCCCCGGCACAAGCGAGATGGTAAGGAAAGCTGCTCCCAACGTGAAAGAGTCAAACACGAAGCGAGATGGTTCGTATGCCTACTATCTCTCGGAGCCGGTCCGCGACAACGATGCCAAAGGCGTCGGCCCCTTCATCTGGGCCTCCCTCGAAATAGAAAGCCTCGACTAATCCC
>CAZGJH010000037.1:3131-22292 GCA_964525735.1 uncultured Sangeribacter sp. | reverse complement strand
ACCGCACCTATGGCTTCGTCAATCTGATGTTTGCCAACGTCTGGCAAGTAAATCCAACAGGTGGCTACAATGACAAGGTGCAACAGCTTGGCATTATGGGAGGTGCCTATCGCAAATGGGGTGGCTATGCTAAAGTTATGATGGGCTTCTTTGCTACCCACAATGGTCAATATATTTATAGTCCTCATATTGAACTTCTTCCTACTTTTACGGGAGGTGTTATTAAGCCTATTAATAAAAACCTCAATGTAATGATTGGAGGTGGTATGGGTTGCAATTATAATTTTGATTACGGGAATAATGATAAAATCCATCATAAAGAAACTCTCTGTTTAGCTTTCGAAGGTGTTGCGATGTATACTTTGAAAAAAGTGAATTTTACATTAGGGTTAACATACGTAACCAGAAGTTCCGACAAGTACTATCTAAATGATCAATACCATCCCTATAATAATGGCAACTTGTCTGTGTGCCTGGGCATTGGTATGAATATCTAATAACTTTTCTGGCATTATTTCTCTTAAGTGAAATTAAATAGACTCAAAGCTCGATTTTTTATCTTGGTGAGAGCTTACTAACATTATTAAAAACAATAATTATGTGTAGACTATTTACTCTTATCTTTACTGTCTTTATGTTTGGAGTAACGAGCCACGCGCAAGAGACGAAAGACTTTCAGACTACGAGAGTAATTCGAGGAGCCGTCATCGATAACGATGGCAATCCTATTCCTGGAGCAACTGTGAGTGCGACAAATGGCGCTGAGTATGTGACGACTGATTCCGATGGGTCGTTTTCTATCGAAGTACCCATTTGGCTCAAAACATTGACGGCATCTTACCCAGGTCTTCAGAATAACAAAATGAAGATCAATGCCTACGATATGATGATTTTCCAGCTCAAATCTTTCAATAGAACTTACGGCTTCGTCAATCTTATGTTTGCCAACGTCTGGCAAATCAAACCAACAGGCGGCTACAATGACAAAGTTCAGCAACTGGGTTTAATGGGTGGAGCTTATCGCAAATGGGGTGGTTATGCAAAAATTATGATGGGCCTCTTTGCCACTCATAACGGTTCTTACGAATATCCTTCTCATATACAATATAACCCTACTGTTACCGGTGGAGTTATTAAGCCAATCCAAAAGAGTTTAAATGTTTTTCTTGGGGTCGGAATAGGATCGAATTATAATTTTGACGACAGATATTCTAATGGATATATACTCCAAGAAGCCCAGGTAGGTATGGCAATAGAGGGTGGTGCTATGTATAAGTGGAAAAAAGTAAATGGGATTCTGGGAGTCACTTATATTACTAAAAGTACTGATTCACCTGCATACCAACGTAATAGCGGTAATTTCTCATTGTTCCTCGGTGTAGGAATGAACATCTAAATCACTTTCAGTGACGAAGAATGTCAGAATAAGATTTAGCGAAGTTCCTAATATTATCTTATCAGATAAAAGGTTATGAAGAAAATATTTATAGTTCTCATTACTCTCTTGGTGTTTGGAGTACCAGGTCAGGCGCAGGAGACTAAAGACTTTCAGACCACGAGAGTGATACGTGGTGCGGTGATTGATAAGAAGGGTAACCCACTTCCGGGAGCGACTGTACGCGCAACTGGAGGGGCTGAGTATGTAACGACAGATGCCGATGGGTCCTTCTCCATAGAAGTCCCCATCTGGCTGGAAAGCCTCACCGCCTCCTATCCAGGACTCCGTAACAACAAAATGGAAATAACAGCCTACGACACTATGATCTTCAAACTCAACTCCGCTAAGAATACATTTGGTTTCGTTGATCTGATGTTTGCAAATGTTTGGCAGGTAAAACCCACAGGTAGTTACAACGGTATGATACAGCAGTTGGGAATAATGGGGGGTGCCTATCGTAAATGGGGCGGTTATGCTAAAGTTATGATGGGTTTCCATGGTAGTAAGATTGGAAATTATGAGGGATCCAAAACAGTTAAGGCGTTCCCTACAGTGACTGGTGGAGTAATCAAACCTTTGAAGTCATGCTTTAATATTTTTGGAGGATTGGGGTTGGCCCGCAATTATGATTTTTTCGTACTTCCTCCATATAACTCGTTAAGGAAAGACGAAGACTTAGCCTTGGCAATTGAAGGAGGTACCATGTATAAATGGAAAAAAATGAATGCGCTTCTAGGATTAACATACGTCACTAGATCTGTGAATTCAAGTTTCTCAAAACATAATAATGGTAACTTATCCATCTTTGTCGGAATAGGTATGAATATTTGAGAAAAAGCGCAAAGAGAGTAAAAAATAATTGAAGTGAGTAAGCGCTAATATTTTAGCTTATGAAGGTAGTGAATGTTTTTTTAATGCTGATGCTTATTAGCATGGTGAGCTTTGCCCAAGAGGCGAATGATTATGGCACCACGAGAGTGATCAGTGGTGCAGTGATTGATAAGAAGGGTAATCCTATTCCGGGAGCAATTGTTCGTGCTGCTGGAGGGGCGGAGTATGTAACAACCGATGCCGATGGATCTTTTTCCATCGAAGTGCCGCTTTGGTTGAAGTCGCTCAATGCGAGCTATCCAGGTTATGGCGAAAAGACTTTCAAACTGGGAGAAGCTCCTTATGCTTTGATTACGTTATCAAAGCGTGAATCAAAATGGTTTGTCAACGCAGTGTATAACCTCACAATTTCTGATGGAAAAGGAATCTTGAACAAAGTCGGAGTGATGGGAGGCTTACTTAATGATTGGGGAGGATACGCAAAAGTTTTGATGCCAATTTACAGCAATGGTGAAGAGAGATATCCCACGGTTGCAATAGGTGTCATCAAGAAAATTGAACCAATTTATGTATATCTTGGTGCAGGCTATACGCGCACTTATACTGACTATGACGGCTGGGTAGGTATGGGTAGTGTAATGGTAGACTGCGGTGTAATTTATCGAATAAAGGATTTCGATGTTAATTTGGGGTACAGCTATAGTTCTAAATATGGATTGGCCAATCATTCGATTCAGCTATCAGCAGGTTATTGTTTCTAAGGATTACGGTAGACTTTGTCGCTGTATCCTTGCACTATGAAAAAGGGTAAAGTCGAGACTGCCATTTAGTCGGGCAGTCTCGCTTTTTTAATTTCACTATTAAAAAAGTCATAAAGGTGGTTGACATTTGAAATAATTTTAGTAACTTTGTCAACTAAAATTTGCAATATGTCCAATGCGATTAATGATATATTTCCGCGCAGATTGAAACAAGCGCGATTGATGAGAGGGTATTCACTTGAAAAACTATCTCAAGCTCTTTCTGTGCCTCTATCCCGTCAGGCTATCAATAAGTATGAAAAGGGATTGATGAAACCTGATAGCAAGGTGCTTATTGCTCTTGCTAATGCCTTGGAGATGAAAATCGATTATTTCTTCCGCCCTTTCACGGTTGAAATTGAAAAAATTGAATTTCTCAAAGAGTACGGTTTTACAGAAAAAATGGCTGACGTAGTAAAGCAGCGCGTAAGTGAAGAATTAGAGCGATATCTTGAAATAGAACAAATATCGGAAGAAGTAAATCCCTGTAGGTTGCTCTGTGAGACTGTTATGACAGTAGAAGAGGCAAATATTTTCGCAAGAGAAGTTAGGGAAAAGTTTGGCCTTGGAAAGGAAGGCATATCTAATCTTATGGAGGTGCTTGAAGATCAAGGTATAAAAATAATAGAGATTGAAGAAATTGATGATTTCAACGGCCTAAGCGGGTATGCAAATGGAGTGATTCCATTCATAGCAGTAAATCGCAATTTTATCACCGAGCGGAAGCGTTTCATCCTATTGCATGAATTGGGTCACTTGCTGATGACTCTCCCAATTGAAATGGCAGGGAAGGATGTCGAAACTATGTGTGATTCATTTGCGACTGAAATGTTGTTGCCGGCTGAAAGCCTTATAGCTAAAATAGGAAAGTCGCGTCATGACATTTCATTAACTGAACTAACTGATTTACAACAGCAATTTGGGATATCGGTCGATCAAATAATGTTGTCATTACGTAATCTTGGGGTAATTTCCGACCGTAGATATGCTGGTTTTCAGAAGAAGAAAAAGGAAATGCCAATTCTTCGAAATATTATTGACCAGTCGCGTATAGAAGCTGAGCATCCCAGCCGCTTTCGTCGGTTGGTTTATAGAGCGTTGGCCAATGAAGATATTTCTGCCTCTAAGGCTGCCGCTCTATTAAACACTACCGTTTCCACAGTCATGTCAACCCTTCAATTAGTCTGATGCGATGAAGATAGTAGTGAACGATACGAATATCTTTATTGATCTTCATTCCGTTGGCCTTCTTAATGCCTTTTGCGAGCTGCCTTATGACATTAGGACAATTGACTTTGTAGTCAATGAGATAAAGGATCCAGAACAGATTGGTGTGGTAAATTATTTGATAACCAACGGAAAAATTAAAGTGGAAAATTTTTCTGCCGTTGAACTTATGGAGATAATTACCGAACATTCTTCTGTGCCCGGTAATCTATCTGTTCCTGACTGTGCCGTCTGCTACTATGCACGAAAATATAAGGGTACACTACTGACAGGAGATCGACAGCTACGAAGATATGCTGAAGCGAATAGTGTGGTGGTGAGAGGTGTGGTGTATGTTTTCGACGAATTGGTTAGTCATGCAATAATTTCTCCGATTATTGCGGCCCAAAAGCTCCATGAACTTATGGGCATAAATGCCAGATTGCCAAAATCGGAAATAGAGAAGCGTATCATCCGTTGGAGCACTCAGTCCATCTTATAAAAGTTTCCTCAATATCGAAGATCGACTTGAAGGGCTATGAGTTGAAGAGATCGTCCAGGTTAATGTATGGCACTGCATCAAAACGTCCCTGGAGATAGGCTTTCTCCAAATCCATCTTTTCTCGGAAATCCTTGTAATCGTAGAGGGAATACAAGTCGGATGAACCATCGTCGCGTTTGTTGACGAAGAAAATCTGGTCTTTACGGAAACGATTCATGTCAAGGAGATGCGTATTGTGGGTGGTAAAGATCAACTGTGCCGATTTACTCATATGGAAAAGATTGATGAGGTATTCCACCAAACGAGTATGAAGGCTCGTCTCCACTTCATCCAAAAACATCACCTTATTATTTCTTTCCACATCCATCACTGTTAGCATCATCCTGAAAAGAATTTTGGTACCTTCTGATTCTTCTGTTTTGAATTCAAAGGGCAATGCCGGGTTGCGGCGATGAAAAGTGGTCAGTTCGCCGTCTTTGAAAGTAAATTCCACGATATCGCTATCAGCGGCTTTAAGGGCTTTCAAAACCCCTTCCTTGTTGTCGCCAAGAAATCGGTCAATCGCAGAAACCTACTGCTGGCGGGTTGCTCCTCAGCAGAGCCCGTTTCCTCTTCGGCTTCCGGTGCAAAGTTAATCAGAAATTGTCAGATAGCCTTTGCTGGCTGACAAAAATTCACTAACTTTGCCGGCAATCCGAGGACATTAATCGGCTGCACATTTCAGGAGGGTGTGTAAAGAGAAGCAGTTCACAGACACGGATCTGTAAATCATTTTAGTCAACTTAAGGAAACGTGTAAAGTAAATCGGTTGAGCGTAACAGTACGTGTACACCACATTAGTTAATAGCCCTCAAAATTGTCAACTCTTTTCAGTGAAGGTCACATTCAACGAGAAGAAGTTTGTGAGATTGATTTCTAATATCATTTTAAGTACTCAGTTTGTAATTATTTTGCAAATATAGCACTTTATTTTGAATTATATACTAATCACACTAATTTTTATTTTCAGATTTTGAATTTCAAAGTCATCTTGAATTTGGTGAGTTGATTGAAAAGTATTAACTTTGCACCACAGAAGTGCCGATGTAGACTTTGTCGCTGCATCCTTGCACTATAAAAAAAGGTAAAGACGAGACTACCACTTAGTCGGGTAGTCTCGCTTTTTTATTTCCACGGAGCTTATCTCATCTTTTCGGATTATGAGTTGAAGAGATCGTCCATGGTGACTTCGCTGTGGACGATGCTTTTGTTTTTCCCTTCCAGGACTCCGTAAGTGGTGACAAATGTGTGGAGGATAGAGTATTTGGTGTCGGTTCTCTTTTTGAAAATGGCAGCACGTTTTCGGAGCTTCTTCTCGTAATCGGAAGAGAGCTCATATTCCTCACGCGAGAATTTCATCTCGCAAAGATGAAGCATTCTGTCGGCCCGCTCTATTATCAAATCAATCTGCGCACCCGGTGTGCCTTCCTGTTTGTCAGGCTGACATTGCCATGTATAAACCGATGTAGCCATACCTCCAATTTCTAATGCCTTCTTTATCTGACGATGGTGTTGCAGGCAAATCAGTTCAAATGCATGGCCCATCCAGTTTAAGACACCCGAATCATCCAGGTTGTTACACCACCAATCTTCATTCCCCTCATACGTATGATTGAAGAAATGGTAATAAAATAATGTGTAATGATCTACAAGACGGTAGACAACCTCCTCATTGTTGCCGAATATGCCACGTTTATTGATGAAACTACACTGTTCCAAGTTTTGAAGCATTGTCGTGAGTAAGCTTCCATTGAACTTCATTTTCTTGGAGATCTCTTTTCGCGTCAAGCCTTTGCGAGTTTCGTAAAGGAGTTGAACAATCTTAATGTATTTCTCGGCGTTCTCGAAAAGAGCACCATACAATTCATTAAACTCACTGCGAAGCGCACCTTTCTCATTGAAGAAAAGCTTATCAATATTCTGTGCGATGCTGTAACGGGGTTTCAGAAGGCTTAAATAAAAAGGCACTCCTCCGGTAAACATGTAACATTCCAAAATTTGATATCTATCCCATTTGAAATTGCGTTGCCGGAGATACTCTTCCGTCTCCTTCAAAGTGAAGGGCTTTAGATAGAGTCGGGTTGTGATACGGTTGTGTAAACCGCCTTGATTCTCATGTAGATTGTCGGCCATCCAAGATGTGGCTGAACCCGACGCTATGAACACAATGTCATAACGACGGTTGGCCCAGCCATTCCAGAAATTCTCGAGAGCATCGACAAAATCGGAACGTTGGGTATCAATCCAAGGCATCTCATCAATAAAAATTATCTTCTTTCTATCTTCGGGCAGAGAGGATAAATATTCTTCGAGCAAATCAAATGCGTCAAACCAATTCTTTGGTGTCGATACTTTTTGGCCTGAATACAGTTTGAATGCTTTTGTAAAGTTTTTTAGTTGTTGACGTGTTGTCAGTTTGTGGCCTCCAACAAAGGAGAAATCATACTTCCCTTGAAAAAATTGGTCGACGAGGAAAGTCTTACCTACACGGCGACGTCCGCACACCGTTACGAATTCTGAGCGGTCGGATTCGAGACAGTCGCGGAGCTGTTCAAATTCATCTGATCGTGCTATTAATATTGGTTTTTTCATAATCTTGTATTTTTTTGCAAAGATACAAAATATTTTTGAAAAATGAGCGCGAATTGCACGAGTTTTGACTTTTGGAGGGTGGAAATATGGCTCTCAGGTCTAAACTCGTGCAAAAAATATAGTTAACAATTTGGTAATCAATTAAAAGATTGAATTCTGTAAATTTATTGTATAATATTACAAAATTTTTCAAAAATTATGACGAAATAATATCGCTGGGGGATGATTAAAATGGAGGGAAGTCGTATGGCAAACACGGGTGTCGGGGTTGCATTTGCAATGCCGACGCCTTTTCTATTTGGTTTTTCGCAATACTTTGCGTAAATTTGTAAAAAATATCAAGTCTATGGACAATTACGGATTTATTCGTGTGGCGGCCGGTGTGCCAAATGTGAAGGTGGCCGACGTCAGATTCAATATAGAGGAAATCTGCCGACAGATCTCCTTGGCTTCATCTCAGGGTGTTGATCTGCTGATACTTCCTGAATTGTGTGTCACCGGCTACACCTGCGGCGACCTGTTTGAACAGCCCCTGCTCACAGACCGTGCCAAAGAGGCTGTGGAAGAGCTCGTGGGTGCGGAATGTTTCGGACAGACCGTCGTGGCCCTCGGAGCCCCCCTCATGATTGAGGGGCGACGCTTCAATTGCGCCATAGTGATGGATAAATATGGCATACTCGGAGTGGTGCCCAAGATTCACCTCCCCAACTACGGTGAATTTTACGAGAAGCGCTGGTTTGAGTCGGGAGCCACACTTAATCCTACCACACTCACTTTCGGGGGTGAGGAGGTGCCCGTAGGCAACAACCTGCTTTTCACCGTGAAGGGTGTGAAATTCGGCGTGGAGATTTGCGAAGATCTCTGGGTGCCCGTGCCCCCGAGTTCAGATATGGCTCGCGCCGGAGCTGAACTGATCGGCAACCTCTCCGCTTCCGACGAACTAATCGGCAAACACGACTATCTGCTCCATCTCATTTCGCAGCAGTCAGGCCGTCTGCGCTGCGGTTACATCTATGCCTCGGCCGGTTGGGGCGAATCGTCGACCGATCTCGTATTCGCCGGCAACGCCATCATAGCTGAAGACGGCAACATCCTCGACTCCAAACGCCGCTTCTTCACCAAGCAGATGATCGCCGTGAAAGATATCGACGTAGAGAGACTGCGCAGCGATAGGGCCAGATTCTCTACATTCTACGACGGCGCGGAGAGGGTGAAAGACTTCAAGGTGGTAGACAGTTCTACAAGAATCCAGCCTAAAGACGACCTGATGAACGTCAGGATCGACCCTTACCCATTCGTGCCCGGCGACCGCACCAAGCTCGACGCCCATTGCGAGGAGATCATCAACATACAGGCACGCGGCCTGATGCAGCGACTCAGCGTGATTGGTTGCCGAAACGCCGTGATCGGTATCTCGGGTGGCCTCGACTCCACACTCGCGCTGCTCGTGACGGTGAAGGCATTCGACCTGCTCGGAATCGACCGCAAAGGTATACACGGCATCACGATGCCTGGTTTGGCCACCACCTCACGCACACGCTCAAACGCTATGGGCCTGATGGAGGAGCTCGGTATCACCGCTCTTGAAATCCCGATCGGAAAGGCTGTGGCTCAACACTTTGCCGACATCGGTCAAGACCCCGAGAAATATGATGTGACCTACGAAAACTCCCAGGCACGCGAACGCACGCAAATCCTGATGGACTACTCCAACAAGGTGAACGGTATCGTGATCGGCACCGGCGATATGTCGGAGTTGGCTCTCGGATGGTGTACCTATAACGGCGACCATATGTCGATGTATGGCGTAAACGCTTCAGTGCCAAAGACTCTCGTGAAGCATCTCGTGAAGTGGTTTGCCACCGAGCTTGAGGAGAATGCCTCGAAGATACTCATCGATATCGTTGACACTCCCATCTCTCCCGAGCTCGTTCCCTCTGACGATGCCGACGAGATAGGGCAGAAGACGGAAGACCTGGTAGGACCCTACGCGCTTCACGACTTCTTCCTCTATCATCTGCTCCGCAATTCCTTCTCGCCCGACAAGATTTTCATGCTCGCCCGCAAGGCCTTCGGATCAACCTACACCGACAAGACCATCCTCAAATGGCTGCGCAATTTCTATCGCCGCTTCTTCTCGCAGCAATTCAAGCGTTCCTGTATGCCTGATGGCCCGAAGGTGGGTTCCGTAAATCTCTCGCCTCGTGGCGACTGGCGAATGCCCTCCGACGCTTCGGCCAAGCTTTGGCTCGACGAAGTTGAAGCGATAAAACTCTCGTGAGGCCCGCGCCACGCGAGAAAAAACTATCCTGATTGATAAGACTATGACTTTCGAAGAAGATATAAAGGCCGCTGTGGCCACACTGAAAAAGGGTGGGATAATTCTCTATCCCACCGACACGGTGTGGGGTATTGGCTGTGATGCCACCAACCCCGAGGCCGTGAAAAGAATCTATGAGCTCAAGCGTCGCGCCGATAGCAAGTCGATGCTCGTGCTTGTAGATAGCGAGGCGATGCTCGACCGCACCGTGCGCGATATCCCCGAGGTGGCCTGGCAGCTCATAGAGGCTGCCGTAGATCCCCTCACGATAATCTACGACCATCCCGAAGGGGTCGCCCCGAATCTTTTGGCCGACGACGGCTCGCTCGGCATACGCATCACGTCAGAGCGATATTCGGCCGAACTCTGCCGCCGTCTGCGCCGCCCGATCGTCTCTACCTCTGCCAATATCAGCGGCGAGAAGGCTCCCGCCATTTTCGACGAAATCGCTCCCGAGATTCTTCAGGGTGTCGACTATACGGCTGAATATCGTCGCGACGATCATAACCGTGCCCGCCCGAGCAACATCATAAAAGTGTCGGAAGGGGGGCTGTTTAAAGTGATACGATGAGCGGGGAGCGCCTCTCTGCCACGCGGCAAAAGTGGAAATACGTGGCGTGCGATTACATCACGGGAGTGATAGCTTTCATGATTTTCAATATCGCACGCGCCCTTCTCATAACCCATGAGGAGGTGTGGAGCTACGTCTTCTCGGGCAAGCTGCTTGCCGAGGCTCTGCTGTTCCCCATCGGTATGTTGGGGATCTACTGGCTATCAGGCTACTACAACCTGCCATTCGGCAAATCGCGTCTTCAGGAATTGCTCACGACTTTCTTCTCCGCGCTCATCAACACCGCCATAATCTACTTCATCCTCCTGATCAACGACCAGACTGGGGAGCGGCGAGTGAATTACGAATTGCTTGGCATTCTGATAAGTCTCTTCTTCGTGATTCCCTACATCGGGCGCCGACTGATCACCAATCGCGCTACGCGCCTCTTCCGCGAGCATCAGTGGGAATTCCGCACGCTGATAATCGGCAATTCGCCCACATCGCGCCGGGTGGCGGCCAGCCTTAACCGTGGGCCGGTAAGGGTAGGATGCCGCATACTCGGCTTCGTGGAGATTCCGGGCGAGGAGAGCGTAAGGAGAGATGAAAATGATCCTCCGGTGTTTCCCTTCGAAGATATAGATCGCATCTGCGCCCAGTTGGAGGTAGATCAGCTCGTAATCGCCTCCGAAAATTACAGCGATAAGCGGGTGCTGATGCTCCTCTACAAGCTCTTTCACCTCGGGCTTCCCATAAAGATCGCCCCCGACACTCTCTCTTACGTCACCTCCTCGATTCGGCTCAACGATATCTTCGCCGAGCCCTTCGTAGATCTCACGTCGCCCGCGCTGAGCGAGGCTTCGAAAAATGTGAAGAGGATGCTCGACGTAGTCACTTCGGCTGTCGTGCTCATGATGCTTTCGCCTCTTTACGCAGCCTTGGCGATAGCCGTGAAGCGAAGCAGCCCAGGGCCCGTGTTCTACAGGCAGGAGCGTATCGGCCTCAAGCAAAGGCCCTTCGACATCATAAAGTTTCGCACGATGTATACGGATGCCGAAGCGGCCGGACCGCGACTCTCGGCCGACAACGACCCCCGCATCACGCCCGTGGGGCGCATACTGCGTAAATACCGCCTCGACGAGTTGCCCCAGTTCTGGAACGTCCTGAAAGGGGAGATGTCGATCGTGGGGCCACGTCCGGAGCGTGCCTATTTCATCGAGCAGATCATGAAAGAGGCTCCCTATTACGCTCTCGTGTATCAGGTGCGCCCCGGCATAACCTCCTGGGGGATGGTGAAATACGGCTACGCCTCAAACGTGGCGCAGATGGTGGAGCGCACGCGCTACGACCTCATATACATGTCAAACATGTCGCTTTTCGTCGACATCAAGATACTCATCTATACGGTGCGCACCGTTGTGACCGGCAAAGGTCTGTGACGCTGGCATACGTTAGTATACATAACACATCACACACTGTGGCATATAAAGAGACACACAATAGATTTACCGATCTTTGGCTGCACTTCGTGGGCTGGAGAGAACGCCATATCAAGGAGCGCAATTTCGTTGTGCTCCTCGCATTGGTTATCGGGGTGATCTGCGGCTTCGCGGCTCAGCTTCTCAAATTCCTTATCCACGAGATAGCCCATTTCCTCACGGCCAACCTCAATCTTACGAGTGCCAACTATCTTTACCTCGTCTATCCGATGGTGGGCATAATACTGGTGACGCTCTTCGTGAAATTCGTGGCGAAAGACAATATCTCGCATGGCGTAACGCGCGTGCTCTACGCTATTTCGCGTCGCAAATCGCGGCTGAAGAAGCGCAATATGTATTCGTCGCTGATCGCCTCGTCGGTGACGATCGGATTCGGCGGTTCGGTAGGAGCCGAGGGCCCGATCGTGTTTACAGGCGCAGCTATCGGTTCCAACATAGGCCAGGCCTTCCGAATGGCCCCCAAGATATTGATGCTCCTTGTGGGATGTGGCGCGGCGGCCGGCATTGCAGGCATCTTCCGTGCCCCGATCGCCGGTATGCTTTTCACTCTCGAAGTGCTCATGATCGACCTTACCGGCACTACCGTGATGCCCCTTCTTATATCCTCAATCAGCGGAGCCACAGTGGCTTACGTGTTGGAGGGCTACAGCGCGGAATTCTTCTTCGCTCAGAGTGAGCCGTTTCAAGTGTCGCGCATTCCGCATGCCGCCCTTCTCGGAATAGTGTGCGGCTTTATATCGCTCTATTTCACCCGCGCCATGTTTATGATGGAGTCGATGTTCGGCAAAATCACACGCCCCTGGCTGAAAATTGTGATTGGCGGCTCGATATTGGCCGGCCTCATTCTCCTCTTCCCGCCTCTCTACGGCGAGGGCTATGGCACGATCAACACCCTTCTTGAAGGGGATTACTCGAAGGTGCTCGACGGCACATTCTTCTACGTCGACCGCGACAGCATCTGGTTTATCGCCGTCTTTATCGGGGCTGTGATCCTTACCAAAGTGTTCGCCACGTCGGCCACAAACGGAGCCGGCGGCGTGGGTGGCACCTTCGCCCCCTCGCTGTTTGTGGGGGCGTTGCTCGGGTTTCTCTTCGCCTTCGTGCTCAACAACCTCTTCGAGGGTGGTGTGGGCATCTCCAACAAGAATTTCACGCTTCTCGGCATGGCGGGAGTGATGAGCGGCGTGATGCATGCCCCGCTGATGGCCATCTTCCTCACGGCCGAGATGACCGGCGGCTACGACCTGTTTCTGCCGCTGCTGATTGTCTCCACACTCTCCTACATGACTATCCGCGTGTTCGAGCCCTACAGCATCTACACTATGCGCTTGGCCAAACAAGGCGACCTCCTCACTCACGAGAAGGATAAGGCTGTGCTCACGCTGCTGAAGATCGACAATCTGATAGAGAAAGATTTCAAGACTGTGTCGCCAAAGATGAATCTGAAGGAGGTGGTCGACATCATCGCTACATCCAACCGCAATCTCTTCCCCGTCACCGATGAAGAGGGTATGCTCGTGGGTGTGGTGTTGCTCGATGATATACGCAACATCATGTTCCGCCCCGACCTTTACAAGAAGATGCACGTCACGCGGTTTATGTCGATGCCCCCCGCGCGTATCGATATCTCGCAACCGATGGAGGAGGTGATGAGGGTGTTTGATAAGACGAATGCCTGGAACCTTCCCGTAGTCGACAACGGCCGCTACATCGGTTTTGTATCGAAATCGAAGATCTTCAACAGTTATCGAAGAGTGTTGCGCCATTACTGCGATGAGTAGTGCTTTTGAGGCGAAAAATCGGTAATTTCGGAGGGAAAAATGCGAATTATCATTCAGTGAGGCTCTTTTTGTTAAGAAAACTTTTATGTTACAAAAAATTGTTTTAAATTTGTGTTGTGAAACATAAAATTTACCAATTAGGCTGACTTCATGATAAAAAAGAGTACTCTTGAACAGATAATAAGTGAAGACCTATCCGACTTATGGACTATCCTGACCCCGGATGAGAAGAGAATTGTGACCGACAATTTCTCGATCATGCACTATAAGAAGGGTCAGATAATTTATGCCGAGCAGGAGGAGCCGGAAAATCTCTGGTGTCTGCTGAAAGGGAAGGTCAAAATGTACAAGAGCGGTGTAGGCGATCGTGTGCAGATTCTTCGTCTATACCGTCCGGTGCAATATTTCGGTTATAGGGCATATTTTGCCAAGGAGAATTATGTCTCCTCTTGCCAGGCGATCGAGCCCTCGGTGATCGGGTATATCTCAATGAAGATTGTTGAAGATCTGATTCGCAAAAACAATGATCTCGCTTTCTTTTTCATTCACGAGCTTTCGAGAAATCTCGGCGGTTCGGATACGAAGATCGTGAATCTGACCCAGAAGCATATTCGCGGCCGTCTTGCTGAGGCTCTCCTCCTTCTGGCCGACAATTATGGCCTTGAAGATGACGATGCCACCCTCAAGATCTACATGAGCCGGGAAGATCTGGCCAATCTCTCGAATATGACCACATCGAATGCCATACGTACTCTTACGACATTCATGACAGAAAAGCTTATTTTGGTCGACGGCCGTCGCATCAAGATTCTCAACGAACCGATGCTCCGCAAAATATCGAAATTCGGATAATTTCCTCAACAAAAAAGCATCCCCCGGCAGTTTGGAGGATGCTTTTTTTGTTGGGCGGTTACATATGCCATTTGAGGTTGGCGAATTGGGTGTAATCGAAGGGTTGGGAGGGATTGTAACGAAGTTGGTCGGCTTCAAGGTAGATTGGTGTTTCGAAATTGTCGGTGAATACGCCTCCTGTGCCCAGCCCTTGCGGTATGGGGCTGGCGGTCGGTGAGCCGTTGCTTCCGTTGGCGAAGAGGGCGGCTGTCCATTGCGCGATGGCGTTGAGGCCGACGTTAGACTCCAACGCTGAAGTGACCCACCAGCCGATGCCACGCTCCTGTGCAAGACTGATCCATTCCTCGCCTCCCGAAAACCCGCCACACAAGGCTGGCTTCAGGATGATATACTGGGGCTTGATAGTGTCGAGCATCGCTGTTTTCTCTTCCGTGGTGCCCTTGCCGATAAGCTCCTCGTCGAGGGCAATAGGGAGCGGGCTTACCTGGCAGAGAAACGCCATAAGCTCCGGATTCCCGGCTTTGATCGGCTGCTCAATGCTGTGCACGCCCAAGTCGGCCAGACGCTTCAATCGGGGCAGAGCGTCGTCCATCGTGAAAGCTCCATTGGCATCGACACGCACAGTGAGTTGCTCAGGCGAGAAACGGCTGCGAATCCGCTCGATCATTTCCAGTTCACTCTTCCAATCGATGGCTCCGATCTTCAGTTTCACACATTTGAATCCGGCCTTTATCTTCTCTTCGAGACGCTCCATCATCTTGTCGAAATCGCCCATCCATACCAGCCCATTTATCTCTATGCTCCCCTCTCCGCGCGTAAACGGAGTAGGGTAGTAGATGCCTCGGCAGCCGTTTGAGAAGTCGAGCAGAGCCTGCTCCAATCCGAATTGAATCGATGAGTGGCGCGTGAGATCGGTTGCCTTTCCGATGGCCACGTTTGCGAGCACCTCAGTCAGTTTCCATACATAATTGCCGTCGGCTTCCGGGGAGAGCCCTGGAAACACGGCTGCTTCACCGATGCCGAAATGCTCCGGATCATCCTCCTCGAAAATCTTGACCAAAAAGGTCGGTTTCTCGGTCATGACGCCGCGCGAAGTGCCTCCCGGCTCTTTGAAATGCAGAAGATAAGGTGCGAATGCGAATCTCATGGAAGTGTTGCTTTTTGAGGTTATACGTCGGCAGATCAGGGGAATTTCGGGAATTGGTTGAAGTCGGGGTCACGCTTCTCAAGGAAGGCGTTTTTACCCTCTTGTGCCTCATCCATAAGATAATACATCAGCGTGGCGTCACCCGCAAACTCCATCAGACCGGCCTGGCCGTCGAGCTCGGCGTTGAGGCCGCGCTTTATCATGCGTATGGCGAGCGGAGAACGCTTCATAATGGTGCGACACCATTCCACAACTTCCTCCTCAAGCTTATCGAAAGGCACCACCTTATTGATCATGTCCATCTCAAGAGCCTCTTCGGCCGTGTATTGGCGGCAGAGAAACCAGATCTCGCGCGCTTTCTTCTGGCCTACGCAGCGAGCTAAGTAAGATGAGCCGAAGCCGGCATCGAAACTCCCTACCTTCGGACCTGTCTGGCCGAAGCGGGCATTGTCGGAGGCTATGGAGAGGTCGCACACCACGTTGAGCACATTGCCGCCTCCGATAGAATAGCCGTTTACCATCGCTATGACTGGCTTAGGCAGCGAACGGATGGCGTGATGAAGTTCGAGCACATTGAGGCGGGGCACACCGTCGGAATCGACATAACCGCCACGCCCTTTGGCATTTTGGTCGCCACCGCTGCAGAAAGCTTTGTCGCCCGCGCCCGTGAGCACCACCACGCGGATATCCTGACGCTCACGGCAGATTGCCATAGCGTCGAGCATCTCGCGGTTGGTGAGAGGGCGGAAAGCGTTGTACACCTCCGGGCGATTGATCGTTATCTTCGCTATTCCTTCAAACTGTTGGAAGAGAATATCGGTATATTCTTTGATTGTTGTCCAGTTATACATAGTTTATTTGTTGGTATTCAATTACTTTTTCAGTTTGCCGCCGAGCAGCTCGCGCAGCAGCTTCGCGCTCTCTTCAGGGGGAGTGACTACGCGCAATATTCCCTTCTTATCCTCCATAAGGAGAGGTATCAGACCATTGGCCAACGAATCTGCATCAGTGGCTTCATAATAGTCCCAGCCGTAGCCTTCGGCTAATTGGCGCAGAGGGAGGCGAGGCGGGGCGCAGAAATACTGCTCACGCTCCTCAAGATTGGCTGTGGAGGGTATGAAGCGGAAGATGCCGCCGCCGCTGTTGTCGATCACGATAATCCTCATCCGGTCTGGTATATCAGGCAGGGCGAGTGCGTTTACGTCGTAAGCCATCGACATATCGCCCGTTATCATCACCGTCAGCCCTTTGTAGGCTTTGGCGCCCCCCACGGCTGTGGAGATGCTGCCGTCGATGCCCGAAACGCCACGGTTGCAGAAACTTGCGTGAGGGGCTGGTTCGCCGAAGAGCTGGGCATAGCGCACGGTGGTGCCGTTTGAGAGGAATACGTTGGCTTGGAAATTGGAGAGAAATTGGAAGATATGGTAGTAGGCCATAAAATCGCTCCAGGGAGCAGAGCGTACAAACTGCTTGAAGCGCAGCTCCGTATCGAAACGGTGCGACCGCCAGCTGTTGAAATATTCGTTGTGAGGAGTGGGGAGTTTGCGAAGTGCGGCCGCCAACTGGTGAAGCAATCTGCCAGGGTCGGCTTCGATGCGCCGCGTGAGCGACATGAAGCAGTCGGAGGTAGTGTGGTTCCAACCGATAGCCCAATGTTCGCAAGTGGCGGCGTGACGACGCAAATATTCCTTGAGTTTACGCGACACCAACGAGCCGCCGATGCTGATCACGAGCTCGGGAGCCAACTCATCGAGCTGGCCGGGTTCGAGCGCAGTCAGCACTTTATCGATTGATGTGGCATACCCCTTTAGATGAAGATTCGAAATCGTCTCGGTCATGGCCACGATGTTGCCCCGGCTGCAAAATTCTCCTACCGCCCTATGCATTCGGGAATCTGGTGGAAGAAATCCAGCCACGAACATTACCTTTTTCTGTGCGATTTCACCAGCCAACTCTCTGATCACCTCCTTATTGCCGATAGAATCACCCTCGGTGAGATGTATGAGGCGTGGAGGCTCCGTAGAGAGGGGACGGCGGCGGTTGAGCGGTTCGCCGAGCTGTATGTTGATATGCACGGGTCCTTTTCTGCGTGAGAGGGCCTCTATCATAGCATCGTTGGCGATACGGTTGGCATACCATTGCATCTCCTTATCCTCGTCGCCGAAAGCCGGCAACTGATAACTTCGCTTCACATAATTCGAGAACGCCTCGAATTGGCGCAATGTCTGAGAATCGTCTTGATCGATCCATTGCTCAGGGCGGTCGGCTGAAATCACGATGAGCGGCACACTCTGATAGAAGGCCTCGGCGATGGCAGGGGCGTAATTGAGCAGGGCGGTGCCGGAGGTGCACACCAAAGCTACCGGGCGACGCGATACGACGGCGAGTCCGAGAGCCATGAAGGCTGCGCTGCGCTCGTCGATCACGACGTGTTTGCACAGCTCCGTGCGGGCAGCGGCGGCTATCAGCAAAGGTGTGTTGCGCGAGCCGGGGGAGCATACGATGTCGGTCACGCCGTGGCCGGCCAATACATCGAATATGATGGAGCAGAATCGCTTGTCGGTATCCATTCTCAGTGTCAGTTGAATTTGGAGGGGGTGTAGCCTCGCAGGAAGGCATCTGCACTCATGCGCTTCTTGCCTGCGGGTTGGAGAGAGAGAATCTCAAGCGGGCCGTCGGCTGTGGCTACAAACAGACGGTTTTTGGTGGTGTAAACGGATCCGGGGAGGGCAGTACCTTCGGTAGCATCGATCTCGTGAGTCGTTCCTTCGGTAGCATCGACAGTTTGAGTGGTGTCGTCGGGGCTCACCAAAGCGGTTTCGAAGATTTTTACATCGCTAAACTCTCCCGGAGTGCGTGCATCTTCGAAAGTTGACCAAGCTGCCGGGTATGGTGAGAGGCCGCGCACAAGGTTGTGGATAGAAAGCGCAGGGCTATTCCAATCGATGTGGCAGGTTTCCTTGAAAATTTTGGGCGCGGGGGTGAATTCACCCTCCGGTTGAGGCGACGACGTGACGGTGCCGGCAGCGATCTCCTCTACGGTGTGTGACACCATCTCGGCTCCGAGAGCCATAAGTTTGTCGTGTACATCGCCGACATTCTCAGTGGGAAGAATCTCGACGCTACGTTGCTCTATGAGATCTCCCGTATCTATCTCATGCTTAAGGAAGAAGGTAGTGACTCCCGTCACTGTGTCACCATTTATTACGGCCCAATTTAACGGAGCCGCGCCGCGATATTTCGGCAGGAGTGAGGCATGGAGGTTGAATGTGCCAAGCGGGGGCATTGTCCATACCACCTCGGGAAGCATACGGAAGGCGATCACGATAAAGAGGTCGGCTCCGATGGCACGGAGTGCCTCGACAAATTCGGGCGATTTCAGCTTCTCGGGCTGAAGGACGGGAAGATTATGCTCAACGGCATACTTTTTCACGTCGCTCTGGATAATCTTGTGGCCACGACCAGCGATCTTGTCGGGCATAGTTACTACGGCGGCTATGTCGCGGCCATCTTTCAGGAGACGGTCGAGACTGGCTACGGCGAATTCGGGCGTACCGAAAAAAACGATCTTGAGATTCTTCATGATACAAAATTACAAAATCCC
>CAZGJH010000037.1:0-3031 GCA_964525735.1 uncultured Sangeribacter sp. | reverse complement strand
CGGCGTAGGGAGGGAGAAAGTCTTTGAGTTTCTGAATTAATTGTTCGTCGGAGAGCACGGGAGTGTAGGTTTGCGTTTCGATGCGGAGAGTTACGGCTTGGCCCCATTTCTCGTCGGGCGTGCCGGTTATGATGAAGGCTGTGCCGAGCGTGCCGCGAAGATCGCTATCATACATTGCCGCCTCTTCGATTTGCCGCTCAGTGTCGACGGGATTTACCTTCTTGCCTCCGGTGATTATCACATTGTCGTAGCGACCAAGAATCCGGAATTTACGGTTGGAGACCACCTCAGCGATATCGTTGGTGGTGATCACAATCGCTTGGCCGTTTACATCTTGAGCGATATCAGCAGAAGAAGCTGGTATAGCAGCAGAAGAAGCTGGTATCGCAGCAGAAGAAGTTGGTATCGTAATTACGAGGCAGCTGCGTGAATCAGTGCCGACTTTAATATCGTCGAGCGTTTCGAAATAGTCAATTCCTGCCGCTATCCTGCGAAGAGCGATATGGGAGGCAGTTTCTGTCATGCCATATGTTTCGTAGGCATGCAAGCCGCTCTCGATAATCCGCTTCCGAAGCCCGGGGTTTACAGGTGAACCGCCGATTATGATGTTGTCAATTCGCGGCAACTCGCCAAGATGCTCCAAGAGATAAAGCATCTGTGAGGGCACAATAGCCAAGAGCGTAATCGGCTGTTGTGCTTCACGCTCACTTCGGAGGTATTCTGAAAGCGGCTGATTGGATGGCGTTTCGTGTGTCAAAATAGCTTCGGAAAGCTCAGAGCGAACGGCCATCATTTTCCCGCCGATGAAATCGGGCGACACGCAGGAGTGAAGACGCGACGCAGCTCCTATTCCAAAGAATCGGTTTGTACGCATCGCGCTTTCAGCCACGAAATCCTTATCCAACCGAATCTCCTTCGGCAGTCCTGTCGATCCGGAAGAATGGGCCGTAATGTATGGCTTCTCTCCCCGCCACTCCTCGATAAATTCTGTGTAATCCATAGATATGGGTTCATACAATAATGGACATCCCCTTAGAGAGAGATGTCCATTATCGTATTTAGGTCAAAATAGTTAACTTATGCTTTCGGTTTGCGGCCCGGTTTCTTGGCAGCCGGTTTGTCGGCAGCTTTCTTAGCCGCCGGTTTCTTGGTAGCCTTCTTTGCGGGCTTCTCTTCAGCGGGCTTTTCAGCTGCCTTGCGACCACGTTTCTTCGGAGCCTCAGCAGGAGCCTCGGTGTCTTCGATAGCCTTGGCAGGAGATTCTACATCAGCTTTCTCAAGAATCTGGATCTTCTCGCCAGTTGCGGGAGCGGCAGCATCCTCGATAGCGATAGGAGCCGGAGCGTTGGTAGAGTCGTCGGCGTGGAGAATGTTGTTGCGAAGGTTCTTAACCTCCTTGTTGAGCTCGTTGATCTCAGTAGCCTGGTTGCTGATAGTGAGAAGAAGCGAGTTGAGCTCCTCATTATCAATGCTCTCGGGGAACTGCTCCTGAACTCTTACGAGGAAGTCGGCGAGCACATTCATATAGTTGGTAAACGCCGAGAAGGGAGAATCGTAGGGTGAGAAGGCAGCGTGGCTTGCACCATCGGCCATGTTCTTCGTGCTCATGTAGAAGAAATGGTCGCTGCTCTGGAGGTAATCCCAATCCATCTTCAAGCGGCGGTCGTTGCAGAGGTTTACGCGCTCAGCCACAGCGTAGAGCTTGCCGAGAGCCTCGTTCTGCAATTCATTACCCTTCCAAGCTGATACGTCGCGAGCCTCATCGACATCAGAGATGGGGAACGGAACAGAAAGCATATCAACCGGTTTGAGCTTGCCCACAACGTCTGAAGGAGTTGTGAAGACAACGCCTTTCTCCTTGCCGAAGCGCGGAAGAGCACGCATGAAATCGAAGATACCGGTGTTGGCGGGGAGGAATGTGCCGAAGGTATCCATGCTGAGGTAGAGGTTTACCACCTGCTCCTGCTCGGGCAGAGAAGCGAGCCAGTCGACATACTTGTCGGCTGTCAGCGGATACTCAGCCCAGTTGGTGTCGTTGAAACGACGGGAGATATCCTCAGCCAATTTGTCGTTGGTGAGAAGGAGCTTCACAGAGGGAGCGGAAGCAGCCGAGTAGATATAGTCGGGGCTCTTCCAGCCGAGTATGTGCTTGGCACCCTCGGTGAGCACAGTCTTGTAGCCCATAGCGGCCACTTCCATAGCGATGTCGTCGTCGTAGATGAGCTCAGTGTTGGCGAAGACAGTGGGCTGAACGCCAAACTCACGCTTGATGAGGTCGTCGTGACGCTTCACCTCACGCATAAACTCCTCGGGATCTTCGAGAGAGGAGAGCGAGTGGCTGTAGGGGCCTCCGAGAATCTCCACGCATCCGGTTGCGGTGAGCTTCTTGAGAAGGTCGATGTATTCGGGCACATACTGCTGGAGCTGCTCGATGGCAGTGCCGGAGATGGCGATAGAGCATTTGAACTCGTGGTTGCTCTCCTCGATCATCTTGAGAAGAGTCTCAGCCATAGGGATGTAGCTGTTCTGGGCCACACGGGTGATGATCTCGTCGTTGGCGAAATCGTCATAGTAGTAGTGGTCGTTGCCGATATCGAAGAATCTGTAACGTTTCAGACGGAACGGCTGGTGTATATTGAAATAGAAACAAACTGATTTCATAACTATTTTATAATCTGTAGGTTTTTATAATTAGTTGAGAAGATGTGGAGCTACCTCCGCGCTGCGTTGAAACATTTGCGCCGGGGGGCAGGAATCACTGGCGTGAGGCGATCACGTTCTTGTAGATATTGATCACTTTCTGGCCCGCTTTCTCCCAGGTGATGCCGTGTATCTCTTCGATGCCACGGTCGCGGAGAGTGTTGTAGAGAGCCTTGTTGGTGATGATCGAGTGCATGGCGTCGGCCATAGCATCCACATCCCAGTAGTCGGTCTTGATAACGTTTTCGAGAATCTCGGCGCAACCGCTCTGCTTCGAAATGATAGAGGGCACACCCATCTCCATAGCCTCAAGGGGTGAGATGCCGAAAGG
>CAZGJH010000036.1:0-22360 GCA_964525735.1 uncultured Sangeribacter sp. | reverse complement strand
GATTGCCTGCTCCACCTCATCAGCCAAAGCCTCACACTCTGAAGCTAACGCTTCATGCTCGGCAACCGAAGGAACTTCGGTTGCCGAAGAAAAAGTCCCGGAAATAGAAGATACTCCGTGAGTGGAAGAGGAAGTTCCAGCAGCTGAAGAAGGGGCAGGAGTTCCAGCGGTGGCGGGGGCGGGGGTGGCGCGGAGGATTTCGGCGGCTTTGCGGAGGGAGGAGACGGCCATGAAATTCGAGGGAATCAGGAAGCCGAACGTCGTGGCGTCGTCGGAGGGGCGGAATGCGCTCGCAATCAGTCCGACAGGTTTCACGGGGCTGCCGTGTCCCACATGGCTGCGTGTGTCGAGCTGGCGGTCCGTGACTCGAAGGAAAATGTAATCGTCGGGACCATCTTTCATCTGCTGACGCTTCATCGTGGTGAGCATCGCGCGGATAGCGGCCAACCAATCGTCGCCGAATACGGAATCATCGCCCGTAGTTTTCCAATATTCATACGCAAGGCGAATCGGGTAGCAATGCGAATCGAGTTCCCACTTGCGCTCGAACACCCACGGACTCTGATTGTTGCCAGGGTAATTCACATCTTCGCCTGCGCCTGTAGGGCCATCGTTGAAGGCGTTCGCGTAAGGGTCGATCGCGATGAGGCGAAACTGCTTCCCTATCAAACCAGCAATCATGCGGCGAAGGTTTTCGTCCTTCGCCGCATGAGATAGATAAGGCCATACCTGAGCCGACGAGTCGCGCAGCCACATCGCCGGGATATCGCCCGTGTAAACATATGTCTCGACGCTGTCGCCCGCCTCGCGGAAATGCACCGTCGTGTCGAGCGTATTGGGATAGCAGTTGGTAAACATCCACTTCAGCTTCGGATTGGTAAGCAACGCCGCGATGCTGTCGATCTCAGCCTCTACGGCTGCCGATTCAAAGAGACGTTTCTCTTTCGCGGGGCGCTGCGAGACGTAAGCGACCGGTTCGTCGGCGCTATACCATACCTTCGGTTCGTTGCCCATCTCGAAGCGTAACTCTCCCCCTTTCATCAGATCTTCATGCGTGATGTAGGGTTTCGTGTATCGCTTACCGTTCAGCCAAATACGCTGGATATACTTGTTCTCTGCCGAATTATTCTCGGCCACGATTTTCATCTCTCCTTGAGGCAACTTCACAACGGCCTCATCGAAGATTGGGCTGCCAAACCAGTAGCGGCCGCCAGCCGGTTCAACCTCATAGAAGCCCATCGACGAAAGGATATACCAGGCCGACATCTGGCCCACATCCTCATTACCCGAGAGGCCGTCGGGGGCATTGTGATAAAGCTCCGAGAGCACCTGGCGCACCTTGTCGGCCGTCTTCCAGGGCTGCCCGAGCATCGTGTAGAGATAGAGCGTGTGATGACTCGGCTCGTTGCCATGCGCATACTGTCCGATAAGGCCTGAGATGTCGGGCGACGATTCGCCGCCGGCTATCTCCGAGCTCACCGTGAAGAGGGAATCGAGCTTCGTAAGCATCGCCTCACGCGAGCCGAAACACTCTACCAGACCCTCCACATCGTGCGGAGCGAGCCAAGTATACTGCCAGGCGTTGCCCTCGCAATAGTCGTCGGCGCGATGTGCCGAAGAGAAGGGATCGAACGGCGTGCGCCATCCACCCTTGCTGTCGCGGCCACGCATGAAGCCGGTGGATTTGTCGAAATAATTGCGATAGGAATGGCTGCGCTCGTCGAAATACTTCTCGTCGGCAGCCTTGCCGAGCTTGCGGGCCGCATTGGCGATAGCACCGTCGGCCAGGGCATATTCCATATCGAAAGCCACGGCCTCATCCATCGTGTCGCAGGGTATGTAGCCCATATCGATGCGGAACCCGTTGCCACGGTCGCGATTCATCGCCGTGCGCTTAAGAGCCTGGAAAGCACGCTCCTTATCGACGCCCGGCACATCCTTCACGATGGCGTCGGCCACGACCGGTATGCCCGGGTTGCCCACCATACAATCGGTTTCGTTGCCCCAGAGGTGCCACACCGGCAGACGCCCCTGCTCATCGCAGATATCGAGCATCGTATTGATCACGTCGGGGGTCATTTCGGGCTGAATGATCGTCATCAGCGGCATCGCGGCGCGGTAGGTGTCCCAGAGAGAGAAGGTGGTGTAACGCGGCTCCTCATCCACATCGCTGAAAATCGAGGGAGCCACCATCGTATGATAGAGCGCGGTGTAGAAATTCTTGCGCGCGGCCTCGTCGGCCGTGGTGATGTCCACCTTCGAGAGCTGCTCGTTCCAACGCTCCTTGGCTTCCTTGCGGGTCTTGTCGAAATCCCAGCCAGGCAACTCCTTCTTCAGGTTGGCCTCAGCCCCCTTGATGCTCTTCGAAGAGAGGCCCACCTTCATGAGCACCTCCTCCCCCTTCTTGGTGGAGAAGTTGAGGCGGCCATACATATTGTTGATGAGTTGGAGCTTCACCGGTTTGGAGAACTCGGCGCAGAAATATACCTTCTGATCTTTCGCCCAGCCGCTCGAATGGCGCCAGCCTACGATTGTGCGGTCGTTGATCTGCTCGATGTTGGTGTCGGTAGGTTTATCCCAGCATCCGCCGTTTTCAAGGTCGAAGACAATGGCGGCGTCATCGGCCTGCGGGAAAGTGTAGCGGTGGAAACCTACGTGAGGGGTGGCGGTCAGTTCGGCGTCGATGCCATAGCGGAGCAAGGGAGCGGAATAGTAACCCGGCTCCACGATCTCTCGGGTGCGGTCGGTATACGACCAGAGGCCCGAGGTGGGATCCTCCTCAGTGCCACGTGCATAGGTGACTTCGCCCACCACCGGCATGACGGTAACGTCGAAGAGGTCGCCGATACCCGTGCCCGACAGGTGGGTGTGCGAAAAACCGATCACGGTGGAGTCGCCCTCGTGATAACCCGAACACCAGTCCCAGGTTTGCGGGATGCTCGTAGGGCCGAGCTGCACCATGCCGAACGGCACGTTGGCACCCACGAACACATGGCCGTGACCGCCTGTGCCGATATAGGGGTCGACGAAGTGGGTGTAATCTTTCTTGATGCCGGCAACGGCTGTGACACACAATGCGATTGCCGCTAAAAATATTCTGCCTCTCATCGTTTTTCGAGTTCAAAAAGCAATGTGCCGGCATCGATCAGCTCATCATGACCGACGCGGAACTTCGCGTATGGTTTATCGTTCAATTTAATTCTCTTGATATATCCCTCCCCTTCGCGGGCAATCTTGAGAGTGCCCTGGGGGGTGTCGATCTCCACCTCCTCAAAGGTGGGAGCGGTGAGCGAGTAATAGGGTTCGCCAGGGGTGTCGGGATAAAGGCCCATCATTGAGAAGACGGCCCAAGCCGACATTGTGCCGGCATCGTCGTTGCCCGGTATGCCGTCGGGCTTGGTTGTGAAATGGCGGGCGAGCAGCTCGGCGACAGTCTTCTGAGTGCGCCACTCCTCCCCTTTGAATCGGTTGAAGATGTAGGGGTAGGCAATGTCGGGCTCGTTGGCGGGGTCGTATAATCCCTCGTCGAACACCATCTGCAACTTCTCCACGAATGGTTTCTTGCCTCCCATCAGGCGCGTGAGGCCGTCGATGTCGTGGGGCACGTAGAAAGTGTAGTTCCAGGCCGAGCCTTCGTGAAAACCGGGCACAGGTTCGAAATTCTCCCCCTGGCGCGGATTGAAGGGGGTGAGGAAAGAGCCGTCGGCATTGAGCGGACGCAGCGTGCCGCTCTCCTTGCTGTAGTAGTGCTTATAGCCGAGCGAGCGGGCCTTCAGACTGTCGGCGAAGGCGCGGTCGCCCCGTTCGCGGGCCAGCCAAGCCAAGGCATTGTCGGCCACGTAATATTCGAGAGCGTGCGACACGGAATTATCGCCCGAATTATCGCCGGCGAAATAGCCCAGGGGGACGTAGCCGCTCTCGATGTAGGGGTCGATGTCGGGGCGCATACGGTTGTGCTTACCCGGCAGCGTGGCCGATTTGCGCATACCCTCGTAGGCCGCGTCCATATCGAAATCGCGCAGCCCCTTGCGCCAGGTGTCGACGATGACCGGGATGGCCGGATCGCCCTCCATCGTGAAGGTTTCGCGGCCGTAAAGCTCCCATTTCGGAAGCCATCCCCACTCCTTATACATGTCTACCATCGAACGCACCATATCGAGCTGCTTTTCGGGATAGACGAGCGTAAGGAGTTGGTGGAGATTGCGATACGTGTCCCAAAGCGAGAACACGGTGTAGCGGTCGTGATCCGAATGACCCGTCTCGCCGCTTCGCTCCATGAGGGGATACTCGCCGTTGACGTCGCTCAGCAGATTTGGATGAAGAAGAGCGTGATAGAGAGCGGTGTAGAAGACCGTCTTCTGCTCATCTGTGCCACCCTTCACTCTCACGCGCGCCAAAGCCTTCTGCCACTGGGAGCGTGCGTCGGAGAGGACGCTCTCGAAGCTCGCCGCTCCCCCGGCCTGCTCGGCATCGAGGTTTTTGCGGGCATTCTCGATCGAGACGTAAGATATGCCGATCTTCACCTCCACGCTCTCGCCAGGGGTGAGGGAATCGTAAGAGTACCAGTAGCCTATGTCGTCGCCCGAGAGTTCGCGGCCGTAGGTGGTGTAGAGTTTGTAGGTGCCGTTGTCGGGAGTCCACTCCGCCTCCACGCCCGTCATGGGTCGCTGAAACTTGTAGTAGCCCTGCGCCGAGGGAGCTTTCGAGACCCTCATCACAAAGTAGACGGGGAACACGGCCTGCGGGTTGTAGCAGAACGTGCCGAGAAGTTTGACGCCTTCCACCTCCGTGGGGCTGACGCGGCGCACGGTGGCTCCCGTTTCGTTCGTAAGACCCTCGCCGAGATTGAGGATGATGTTGCCCTCGCCGCCGCGAGTGAACGTGTATCGCTCCACAGAACTGCGGAGCGTGGCCGTGGCCTCAGCCTCGATGCCGTATTTTTCGAGATTCAGAGCGTAGTAACCGGGCGACGCCGTCTCCCCTGAATAGCGGCTGCCATAGTTGCGATAGTCTACGTCGAGCGGGCCGGCGGTGGCGATCGTAAGGAGCGAACCCATCTCGGGGCACCCTACCCCGCTCAGGGCTCCGTGGGCGAAGCCGGTGAAGAAGGAGTTGGTGTTGTCGTAGGGGGTTGACCACCAACGGGCATCCTTGTCGTAATTGTTATCGTCTGAGCCCATTACGTTGAAGGGCACCACCGACATCATGCCGTTGGGGAGGACGGCGCCAGGGTTGCAGGTGCCGAAATTTGTGGTGCCGATGAAGGGGTCGACGTAAGCGGCATTCCCCAACGCCTCCACGGCTCTATCTTGCGCTTTCACATCGGCGCAGAAGAGCATCATCGCTATCGCAAGGATATTGGCAGCGGTCTTCATGGCTCAGAGGGAATTCTCTTTTATATACTTGATAATCTCCGATATGCGACCGAAAGCGAGGGCTACGACGGTGTCGGCCGCGCCATAGTAGACGGCCACTTTGTCGCCCTCGGTGAGAGCCGCGCAAGGGAACACCACAGCGGGGACGTCGCCCATCAGTTCATAGTCGGTAGCCGGGGCGAGGAGATACGGTTTCGAGCGATAGAGCACCTTGTCGGGGTGATTGCGGTCGAGCAGGGCCGCGCCCATAGAATAGCGGTAGCCGCTGCAGGTGGTTATGACGCCGTGATAGAAGAGGAGCCAACCCTCGTCGGTGAGGATAGGGATCGGACCGGCTCCGACCTTCGTGCACTGCCAGGCGCTCTCCGTGAAGGGAGCGGGCTTCATCACGAAGCGATGCTGGCCCCAGAATTTCATGTCGGGGCTGTAGCTCAGGAAGATATCGCCGAAAGGTGTGTGGCCGTTGTCGCTCGGGCGGCTGAGCATGGCGAATTTGCCGTCGATCTTCTCGGGGAAGAGCACGCCGTTGCGGTTGAAGGGGAGGAAAGCGTTTTCACACTGGAAAAACTCCTTGAAATCGAAGGTGTAGCCGATACCGATGGTGGGGCCGTTGTAGCCGTTGCACCATGTGATCCAGTAGCGGTCGTCGATCCAGGTAACGCGGGGGTCGTACTTGTATTCCGACTCGATCATGTCGGTGTTGCCCGGTTTGAATTTGATCGGTTCCGGCTCGATCTGCCAATTTATGCCATCCTTGCTGAAGCCGGCATAGATATTCATCTGCACGGCTTTGTTGTCGCAACGGAACACACCGGCGTAGCCATCCTTGAAGGGGACTACGGCACTGTTGAAAATGCTATTGGATGTAGGTATGGCGTAGCGTCCTATTACAGGATTTTTGGAGTAGCGCCACATGACGTCGGCGCAGCCTTCGGGCCTCTCCTCCCATGGTATTTGAACGTCGTTTTGCATGTTGAAAAGATTTGTTTTAGGGTTTTTGCTTTGGTTTTGCTTTTGACTGTGTTTTTTGTTTAGATGGTGTTAGGGTGTGTGTAATATGCTATCAGATTGCTATCTTGTTGCCCTTGTCGTCGTAGCTGAAGGGCACGAACCATGTGATCAGGAATGAGGGAATCGTGGCGAAGAGCACGAAGATGAAGAAGGGGGCGAAACCGCCGGGGGCGTCAAACCATCCGGCGAAGCTTTCGCAGAGCGCGCCGCTGAGCATGCCGGGGAGCATCACGCCGAGGTTCATTATGCCCGAGGCGAAGGCGTAGTGGGCCATCTGGTGCTTGCCGGGGGCTATCTGCTGCATCATGAAGAGCGTGAGGCCTACGAAACCGAAGCCGTAGCCGAAATACTCGAGGGCGATGCCGCCGCAGATGATCCACGACTCCGTGGGCTGAAGCAGGGCGAAAGCGGTGTAGACGGCGAAGGGCAAATTGAAGCAGATGCAGAGGCGGAAGAGAGCCTTGCGCAGACCTATACGCTTGATATAGTAGCCGGCAAGGATGCTGCCAATCACGAAGGCTGCCGCGCCGACGCCGCCGTAGTAGACACCGATTGTCTCCACGTCGAGCCCCAAGCCGCCGTCGGCTCTGTCGGCCTTCAGCATGAGGGGGACAATCTTCATCACAAACCCTTCGGCGAAGCGATAGAGAATGATGAATGCTATGTAATAGAGTATGAATTTCTTAGTGAAGAATGAGGAGAGCACCTCCACGAGCTCATGGCGTATCTCCTTGAACGATTTGCGCTCCTCACCCTTGGCTTTGCCACCTTCGGGGAGAGCCTTGAGATGATAGAGCGAGAGGGCGATCATCACGATGCCGAGGAAAGCGACTACCTTGAACCATGAGTTGACGTTGGCCTCCATTTCGGAGCTGCCTTCGAGCAGTTCGCGGTTGATGAGCCAACCGACGACGTATACCAGTCCGCCTTGCACGGCGATTTTGGCGATGTTGTAGAAGGCGCCTTGCCAGCCGATGTAGGCCGACTGTTTCTCGGGTGTGAGGGCCGACATGTAGACTCCGTCGCAGGCGATGTCGTGGGTGGCGCCGCTGAAGCCGATTATCGCCAGGAGGGCGATCGAGACGGCGAAGAAAGCGGGGAGATGGAGGGAGAAGGCGACGAGGATGAACACGATGCCGCTGAGAAACTGTGTGGCTACGACCCAGAATTTCTTTGTTTTCCAAAGCTCCAGGAAGGGGCTCCAGAGGGGTTTGAGGGTGTAAGGGAGGATGATGAGAGAGGTCCAGAGGGTGATCATGGCCATTTCGACGCCGAGGCCGTCGAACATGAGCACTGTGACCATGTTCAGGACAATGAAGGGAAGGCCCATTGCGAAATAGGCTGAAGGGACCCACGTGACCGGGCTTTTCTGACTTTTATCGTTTGTAGTTGCTATCTGAGCTTCCATTAGGGTTAATTTGGGCAATTAGGTTTGTTTTTTCTTTTTGGGAGAGGGATTTCTTGATTCTGGGAGAGGGATTTCTTGATTCTGGGAGAATCTCTGATGCTTCATAAACACTCGAAACCCTCCTACTACTTACTTAACTCTATTATTATTCTAATCTTATTTTGCTATCGCAAAATTTTTTTGGAATTCTGGCGGGATTTATCATGGATTGGCTTGGAATTGCTTGGATTGGCTTGGATTGGCATGATTTTGCTGGATTTAGCAGGATTTAGCGGGATTTGGCTTGAAGTTTTGAGAAGGGACAACAGAAGGGGAATTTTGAAAAGGTAAAGAAAAAGGCGGGAGCTTGCGCTCTCCGCCTTCCGCAGTAGATTTACCTGTGTTTAAAACTTACATCTGTTCAATCTTTATTACCTTCTGCTGACGTCTGAATTTATGAAATCAATCAGTAGTTATGAAGTTGCTTTTCTTATTTGATCCAAACGAGGTAGGCGCGGTCGATTGAGAGTCGATCGGTGTCGATGCGCCAATAAATGGCTACGAATCTGGTAGCGTCGTCTTGGAGGATCTTCACTTTGCCCTCGGATACTGTCTCTTGCCATTCAACTTTGATCAACTGGCCATCAACCTCCTGACCTACCTGTGTGCCCTCAGGATAAGCAAACAAGAACTTGTAGGTCTCTTCGCCCCACCAAGACTCTGTTGTCCACAACCATCCTGTGGTAGTCATACCATTTTCTGTCCAAGTTGTCATTGATTCAGGTGCCTGGCGGAAATAGTAGAATGTGCCTCCGTTCTGATTGATCATATTCTCGTCGATAGCAAGAATATCATTCAACTCATCATCTGTGTATGGATCGAAATTGGGAGTGACGTTGATTGTGAATGTGCTCGACAGATTGGAAACGTCGTTTACAGTCACAACAGCTGAATACTCTTCGAGACCTGGAGCAGCCTTGAAGCTGATTTCGCCTGTCTCGGAATCAATCGAAGGCTGTATGTAGGGATTTTCACAAGCGATAGAATATTCGCCGTTACCTTCCGTAACCTTGATCTCGCCTACAACCTCAGCCTGGTCGCCAAGCTTGATGGTGAGATCGTAGGAGCTGTGGGAGAGCTTGAGCTGGCCGGTAGTATAGACCATCACGGGGAAGCGCTTGAGCTCGTTGTTGCCGTCGGTGACTACGACGCTTGTGTTGCCGTTGGCTTTACCTTCGAGGAAGAGGTCGCCGTTGGTGTCCATCGTCACTTCGAGGATTTCAGGATTGAGGGAGAAGGCATCGAAATATTCGGTGCCGTCGGCAATGCTGACGCGGGTGCGGTTTTCAGCGCCGATTTTCAGTTTGCTCACATTCTCACCGAGCTGGAGCGGGGTCTTTTCTACAACTGCCACAGGCTCGTCGTCGTTGTCGGAGCAAGAAGCGAAGCCGAAGAGCATGGCAGGGAGGAGTGCCACATAGACACAGTATTTTTTCAGTTTCATGATTTTTCTACAAAATTTAGATTACCATTCTAAAATCCGGTAAGAGGGAATTACCAATCTTTAGGATATTTTGTTTCGCTGCATACTACCTCATCGTCGTAGAAGGCATGAGCGAGTTTGGACATAGCGCCGTCTTGACCGGAAGCGTTGCTTCTGTAGGGATCCATAGCGAACACCATCATCGCGCCGTAACCTTCGTTGCGCATGTTGCGATAGGTGTCTTCCTGAGCCCACCAGCGACCCTGAGCGAACTCCATCGAAGCGCCACCCATCTGAGAGAGGGTCATGCCGGGATAGTTGGAGGTGTAGTCGCGATAGGTGAAGTCGTAGTCGGGGAGGCAGTAGTTGATGAATGTGCCGGGCTGAACGCCGTCGACTTCGTTGGCATAGTGAGTCATCGAATAGCCGTAGGCAACGTTCCAACGCTCGGGCTGGAGCTTCCACACCTCGTAAGCGAGGCGCGACCAAGCGTCGCGGTTGCGGCTCTCGAAGCCGGCCGGCGGAGGAGTGATGGGCGAGCAATACTCATCGTCCCAGAAGATACCGTCGAGCTGGTAAGCGTCGCAGAGAGCCTTGAGTTCCTTGGCGAAGAGTTTCGCAGTCGCGGGAGCGAGGTTGGAGATGCAGGCACGGTCGTGGTTGCACATCACACCCATGATCACCTTCATGCCGCGATCCTGAAGGGGCTTGAGATATTTCTCGCGGTTGTCGAGCAGATGCTGCACGTTGGGGTTGGCGTAGAAATATACTCGGCCGGTCTCGGCGTTGTAGTTGATATTTCCGGAGAACATCACGAGGGCGTCTACCATATACTTGCCAGACTTCTCGAGAGTGTAGCGAAGGTTGTTGAGCGGGTTGGTATCGTTGACCTCCATTACAGAGAAGATCTTGATGCCCTCATGCTCCTCTCCGTTCTCGTCGATCCAAGTCTTGTGGCAATCGGTGAGGTTGGTGAGGTCTTTGACGAACACGAGGCGGCTGTTGGCGCTTTCGGCCACAACAGAACCGTTGGTGCCACCCACGATGCGGAGAGGCACTGCGTAGACCTTCTCACAGTCGAGCGTGCCATCTGAAGTGACGGTCATCGACACTGCGCTCGAAGCGATCTTGCCGCTGGCGATTGTAGCCGCGCCGGAGTTGCTGAAGGCCACCATCTTCTGGGGCACAGCCTCGAAGGAGGTGTTGTTGAGCTTATTGTATTCGTCGAGCACGCTGCCGTCGTAGACGAAGTTGACGCTGCGGTCGTGGTCGGCCGAAGTAGTAGCGCAGAGGGTGAGGTCGAGCTTTCCGTTGTTGCGGAATTCGAGGTTGGAGTGGCCAGTGCTCCCGTCGGAGTCGGTCACGTAAAGGAGAGATGACCCTGGGGCTCCGATTTCAGGAGCCTCGATGTTTCCGATGTTCACCTCCTCCTGGCAGGCAGTAGTGGCGAGCGCCACCATTGCCAGCAGGAATGAGTTTTTGAAAAACTTTATGTATTTCATTGTAGGTGTGTTTGTTTAATGAGTTATGAGATTAAGTAGTTACGGAAGAGTAACCGCGTTCCACTGGATATCGCCGGGCTTTGACGATTTGCCAGGGTAAGTGGCCGGCACGTACATGTCGTAGCCGTTGGCATAGTCGTGTACCACGTTGCCAGCGCCCTCGTCGAATTTCCAGTAGGCCACGAGACCCTCGGCGTCTGTATCCACGCGATAGAAGTGGTTGCGCTCGGCGAGGTCGGCCGGAGTGAGCACGCGGTTCCAGATACGCATCTCGCACATGTCGCCGTTGAAGTCGCGATCAGTGTCGTAAGCATAACCGATGTAGCATGCACGGTCGGTAGAAACCACATTCCAGTTGATCGGGCTGGTGCCGGTGTACTGAGTGCTACCCTTCTTCACACCATCGAAGTAAACGTTGATTTCGCCGCCATTGTCGGCATCGAATGTGAGAGTGACAAACGTCCATTTGCCTGTCTCGAGCTGCCAAGCGGGATCGGTAGCGTTGGGGCTTGCCGCAACCTGGAGCTGATTGGCCGGGATACCGGCGTCGCCGATACGGATCAGCCAACGTCCCTCTATACCGATCAGAGTTGAGAGCATATGGGGGAACGCATCGGGGCGAATGAGCACCTCAAATGTCATCTGACGCATATTCTCGAGCATCGGAGTCTGACCCTCGTTGACGAAGCGCATACATGTGCTCGTCATATTGCCCACGGTGTTGATCAGGGCAGCGCCACGGAACACGTAGTAGGTGGTAGAGCGGCTTGTGAGGGCCTCGACGTCGGAGCTGACGATCGAAACGGGGAGCACGTAGATCTGCTCGTCGTCGAGAGCGAGGAGACCTTTGAAGGTGATCTGCGCGGGCTCCGAAGTAACGGCTCCGGCCTTGATGATGGCCACATTGTCGGTAAATTCGTAGTTGGCCTCAGGGAGCAGGATAGGGTCGCCTCCGTAGATCTCCTTATAGGCGGCGAGATTGTCGAGGGTGACGCCATAGGTGACGCGCACGTCTCTCTCTTCGGGCTGGGCGATTGTCACCGTAAGCTCCTTTGTCACTACGTCGGCCTTGCCGTTGAGCAGAGTGGTCGCGATTGGGTCGAGCGACTCATTCCAGAGTTTATTGTTGTCGGCCACATTCTCATAGCTCTCCTGGCAGCCGGCGAAGATGCCGGCGCAGAAGATGAGCGAGGCGGCTATATATTTTGTGTTGATCATTTTCTCAGATGGTGTGGTAAGGTTAATTTATTTGATGTTGGGGTTGGCGGCCTGGATCACGGCGCGCACGTGGGGATAGACGAAATCGGGGTTGAAATAGTCGTTCTGCACGTTCTGGATGCCTACGCAAGCTACGTCGGCGCTACGAAGCCATGTTGCGAAACCGTCGAGGGCATAGCTGCCATCGGTAAAGATACCAGTGTCGCTATCTTCGGGATCGGGGCTTGTGTAGGTAGACATCATGCCGAGACGCTCAGCGGGCACACCATCTACGCTCGCAAGCGCGAGATAATAGCCGAAGAGGTTGGCGTTGGTGGCGTCGAGACCCTGACGCACGAAGATCATGTTGAACTCGCCGAGAAGCGCTTTGTCTTCAACGTTCTGGGGGAGGCCGACGAAGTCGTACATCAGCTCGGGGTTGCGCTTATGCCAGTCGCGGGCGGTGCCGAGGAATACGAGCTGGCGTGCGCGGTAGGCGCGAAGCTCTGCAGGCTCCATATGATTGGTGGCTTTGCCGTCGAAGGCAAACATCACGCCGTCGAGCTTCTTATTGGCCGCATATTTGAGGCCAACGGAGAGCTGCTCAAGAGCGAAATCCTCGAAAGCGGGATCGGCCAACTCTGCGAGTTTCGCGGCCAACTCAGCCTTTACGGCCTCGCTCTCGGCATCGGGGCGGAGCGAATATTCGAGCTCGAGATCGGAACGCTCCTTGCCCATCTGCTCGCAAGCTGCGGCATGGGCAGCGGAGATAGCGTCGAAGTCGACCTGATACATCACCTTCATCGCCTTGTCGGCGCGCACGCGCTCTACATCGGCGAGCACCGTGGGATGAATCTCATTGGGTGTGGAGAGCACGAGCACGTCGATAGAGTCGGGAATCGAAGTGATGCGCTCGCTCTGATTGAGGGGGCCCTTGTCGGTGAGCTTCACCCAGCCATACACCTGCTTGTGGGGCTTGGTGCGATAGGCGCGAAGCGCTTCGAGATACTCCTGATAGCCGGGAGCCTGCTCCACTGTGGAGTAGTTGATGTCGATATGCTCCGGTTCGGTCCAGTCGTCGCAGGCAGTGAAGCCGAGAGAAGTGGCTGCTGCCGCCAAAGTCATGAATAGATTCTTAATTTTCATCGTCAAAAATTTAAGAAGTAATTAAAAATAGGTTAGTTTTTATAATCCAGGCTTGCAAGCCCACCAAAGTTTAGTAGCCCAATTGTCAGGACCTTTGAGATAATCGGCTACGGCTTTCTGTACGTTTTCAAGATTGTCGGTATATTCGGCAGAGGGATAAGGGAGTCGCTGAGGTCCGCGGTTGATGTCCACCTCCGTCGCGCCGCTGTAGGCCACCGGGATAAGGAAGGGATAACCGGTGCGGCGATAGTCGGCCCAGGCCTCGTTGCCGAGCTTCCAGTTGGCCAGCCATTTCTGGGTGATGATCTTCTGCTGCTTCTCCTCTTTCGAGAGCGATTCGTTCCATTTGATGGTGACGGCGGGGATGGTGCCGTTCCAGGGATTCAGACCAGTGGGGTCGTAGAACTGAGCGGGCACCGATTTATCGTCGTTGATATAATCGGCGGCTGCGTCGCCCACCTCGTAATCTTCAAACGAAAGACGGATGCCGTTATTGTAGAAATCTTCGGCATTGCCGCCCATGTTCCAGCCGAACACGGCCGCACCCTCTGCGCGGAGGAAGCTAACCTCGGCGGCGTTCATCCAGAGAGCCGGAGTGTTGCCGGGGAGGTTGATGTCGGAGAAGTTGACGCTCCAGCTTACGTTGAAGGTCTGCCAGCCACGGCGAATGCCGATATATTCGCAGCTGATTCCCTCGGGCGATGTGAGCCAGTTGCCATCCTCATCTTTGAAGGGGACGGGCTGTGTGGCGTAGCTTGCGCTGGGGAGACCCGATTCGGTGATATATTTCGGCGTGCGGGGGTCGTGGTAGCCGTTGAGATAACAGGCTATCTCGGCCGACGGACGGGAGTCGTGGGCGTTGTACATGATAGCCGTGCGCATGGAGTTGGTAGAGGTCTGATAGTAGTTCCACTCGGCGTTCTGGGAGTTCATCTCGATCACGCCGCCATTCTCGGGAGCGATAGCCTCTTCAGCCTTCTGTTTAGCCAGCGTGGGGTTGGCGTAAGAGATGCGGAGGGCGAGGCGGAGCTGGAGAGAGTTGGCGAAACGGATCCATTTTGTGACGTCGCCGTCGTAGACCTTATCGGCCAGCGGGCTGAGCACCGAGGTAGAGTTGGCGAGCAACGTGCGGCGTGCTTCGCCGAGCTCCTCGAAGAATTTGTTGTAGATCTCCTCCTGCGAGTCGTAGGGAGTCTTGACGGCCCCTTCGAAACCGATAGCGGAATAAGGGATAGGGCCGTAGCAGTCGGTGACGCGATCCATCGTAGCCACCTTGATGATGTTGGCCACAGCCAAGGGCACCACCTCACCGGTCTGCTCGCAATAACCCTCGATCATCGAAATGTTGGTGTAGAGGGTAGAAATAATTTTTGAATCCTTGAGGAAGACGGAAGTCCAGTTGTCGGGGGCGTTGTTGCGCACGTAGGAGTTGGTGAAGTCGGCGCCGTCGGAGAAATATCCGCCGAGAGAGCCGCCGAGGAGACAGTCGACAAACTGGGTGCAGTTGACGTCGGAGGGAGTGACGGTAGAGCAAAGGTTGGTCATCGACGACACCAAAGCGAATCCGTCGGCCGAGAGATCGCCCGGCTCCGACTGCTTAGAGTTGATATCGAGGTAGTCGCCGGTGCAAGAAGTGGCCATCAGCGCCAAGAAACCACCTGAAAGTATGTTTTTATATAATGATTTCATTGTTATCGCAAAGAATTAGAAGTTGAACTTGACGTTGAAGCCGAAAGTGCGGAGAGCCGGCATCATGAAGTTGTCGATACCCTGGAAGTAGTTGCCGGCCGAAGCTACAGATTCAGGATCGTAGGGGGCCTTGTTGTAGATCATCCAGAGGTTGCGGCCTACGAGCGAGAGGGTGATGTCGCACACGCTGCCGAGCTTGGAGCGCGGAATGGTGTAGCTTACGGTGACGTCCTGGAGACGGAGGTTGGTGGCCGAGTAGGTGTAGAACTGAGGCACAGTCTCACCACCTGCCACGAGCGAATACCACATCTCGGGGCTCACCTGATCGCCGCCGTTGAGCTCAACATAGCCAAGGTCGCGCGCTGCGCCCGAAGCCTCCGACACGCCGAAATAGTCGAGCGTGGCCTGTGTGCGCGAATAGACGATGCCGCCGAAGCGTGCAGCCAACATGAAGCTCAGCGAGAGGTCTTTCCAGCGGAAGGAGTTGGTCCAGGCCAGGTTGCCTTTCGGGAGCACCGAACCGAGCTTGATCGGGGTGTCGGCCACGGTGGTTGTGGCGCCATTTCCGGCTCCGTCGATGTAGATGTTGCCGTTGGAGTCGTGCTTAAGGTCGAGCATTGAATAGAGGTCGCCCATTGTTCCGCCTTCGCGAAGGATGAAACGAGTGGCACCTACCTGATGGTCGGACATGACAAGCTGGTCGATCTGCAATTTCTCACCGGTGACCGGGTTATAGGCGTTGCGCCCGAGTTCGATAATTTTATTGCGGTTGAAAGAATAAGTCATGTTTGATCTCCAAGAGAAATCGCCCCATGTCTTGTCGTAGCCGAGAGCAAATTCCATACCCCAGTTGCGGATGTTGCCGGTCTGGATATAGATGGCAGAGTATTTACCTACCGGGATATTGGGATTGAAGGTCTGGTTGTAGGTGTCGGCGCGATACCAGGTGGCATCGAACGTAAGATTGTTGAGGAAGCGGAAGTTCATACCGGCCTCCCACGATTTGGTGCGCTCCGGAAGGAGGTTGTCGACGGGATACTGGGTGAGCACCGACCATGTGCCGTTGGTCCATTCGTAGCGAGGATTGGCGATGTAGCGCTGGAAGGCAGAACCTACCGAAGCCCACGATCCGCGAATCTTCCAGAATGAAAGGGCATCAGGAGAGATCGATACGCCTGCATCGGCGAGAAGCTGAGTGAGCAGGATCGACACACCCACTGAAGGATAGAAGAAAGATGATTTCTTCGAGTTGGGGCCGGCGAGAGCCGAAGGCCAGTCGTTACGACCCGTGAGCGTGAGATAGTAGGTGTTGCGGAAGCCGAGGTCGGCCGAAGCGTAGAGCGACTGGGTCTGCTCGCGCCACATCTCCCACGATTTATGAGCGTTGGCGGAGATGTTGTTGATGGAGAAGAAGTTGGTGAGCAGCGCGTTCTGACCGGGATAGTTTTCAGAGCCGTCGGGGATGCCGCCCTGGTTCTGGATAGCGTCGTAGCGCATGTCGCTGATCGAACCGCCGAAGTTGGCGCGGAGGCTCCACTGGTTTTCCCAATCCTTGTTGTAGGAAACGAGGAAGTCGGCATAGAGCTGCTTCTCCTTATAATTGCTTTCGCCGTAGTAGCCGCGCTCGGAGTTGTCGG
The DNA here is from genome assembly GCA_964525735.1 of uncultured Sangeribacter sp. Lineage (GTDB taxonomy): Bacteria > Bacteroidota > Bacteroidia > Bacteroidales > Muribaculaceae > Lepagella. The sequence goes on along the minus strand of CAZGJH010000036.1, from coordinate 5,933 downwards.
TGAGCGTGCCTATTGTGCTGGCGTAGCGTTTGTCGGTGGCCTTTGTGTAAGAGTTGTCGATGCGCACGCGGCCGCTCACGGAGAGTTCGGGCAGGATCTGATAAGAGAGCTGGGCGCCGAGCATGTAGCGGTCTTTCGAAGTTTCGCGCACGTTGCGATAGTTGACCCAATAGGGGTTCTGCACGGTGAGGCCGTAGTCGCCGTAGCGCCAGTTCTGGGTAGAGATCTTACGCCCGGGGTTGTAGAGCTCATAGGCGCGCACTTCGTTCCAGTCGTTGCCACGGGGGAAGAGATATGCGCCCACGATGGGGTTCATATATGTGCCCTGGTTTACCATGTTACGGTCGTTCTGATTGATGTAGCTCACGTTGAGGTCGAGCGTCATCTTGTCGTGGAGAAACTTGGCCGTGTTGCGGACGGTGAAGTTGTAACGGTTGTAACGGTCGTTAGGCACAATACCCTTCGAATTGACTGCGGCAGCCGAAGCGTAGGTCTGATTGTTCTGGTTGCCGGTGGAGAGTGTCACCGAGTTTGTGGCCACGAAACCTGTGCGGAGATAGTCGCTTGAGATGTCGTAGCCGTAGTCGTTGTAGGCAGTGAGACGCTGGCCCCAGCTGTAGGATGAGTTGGGATCGAGCACGCCGTTCTGGCCTACACCGTAATGGTTCTGGAAGCGGGGAAGGATCCATGCGCGATTCCATTCTACGTTTGAGCCGACGGTGACTTTCGTCTTGCCGGCCGCACCCTTCTTGGTGGTGATCACGATGGCGCCGTTTGCAGCGTCGCTACCGTAGAGGGCGGCTGCGGCCGCACCGGTGAGCACCGACATTGTCTCGATGTCGTCGGGGTTGATATCGGCGATAGGCTCTGTGGCACCGGCCGATCCGAAGGCGTCGGAGGCACCCTCCGAACGGGGAGCGCGCATCGGCATACCGTCGACCACATAGAGAGCGTTAGAAGATTGCATGATCGACTTCGTACCGCGCATCACAACTTTCGAGATACCGCCTGTGCCAGAGGAAGATGCGTTGATATTCACACCTGCCACCTTGCCGGCCAGGGAGTTGACGAAGTTGGCGTCTTTGTTGGTGGTGAGCACGTCGCCGTTGAGCTCCTGCACATTGTAAGAGAGAGATTTCTTTTCACGCTTGATGCCGAGGGCGGTGATCACGACTTCGTCGAGCACCTGTGTGTCGGGCATAAGGTCGAAATTCACTTTCGCCTTGCCGTCGGCATTGATCTGTGTAGATTTGTAACCTACGTAGCTACATTCGAGCACAGGGTTGGCGACATCGGTCTCGATCTTGTAGTTGCCTTCGAGATCGGTGACGACAGCTGTGTTTGTGCCCTTGATGCGCACAGTGGCGCCGATAAGGGGCTCGCCCGATTCGTCGAGAATGACGCCGCTGATTGTGCGTTTCTCTCCGGTGGTAGCTGGTGTTTTTTCGGCATTAGGCTGATTAGCCTTCTTCAGATAGATCACATTGTCCTTGATGACGTAGGAAATAGACGTGCCGTCAAAGAGTTTCTTCAGGGCATCTTTGATATCATCATCCTTGAGCGTCACTTTCTTTACGGGGAGGGCTGAAAGCTCGTCGTCATAGAAGAACTTGTAATCAGACTGCTTTTGGATAGTGCTGATTACATCACTAAGCTTTGTGTTGGCCCCGGTGGAGAATGTAACCCCGGCGTTTGCCATGAGCGACATGGCGATCAAAGCTCCGCACAGTAGCGGACGTGGCTTTTGCTTTAAGGTATTAATAAACATCGATTCTGTGATATGATTAGTTTTTAGTTATCATCTCTCAAATGTTATTCTATAAACACCCCTCCCCTATCTACTACTTACCCGAATCGAAAAAAATTTCAAAAAAATTTATCCGTGCTTTCGGAGGCGCCTGAAGACGCCTCACCGAACCACGACTCGGCAGGCGCCGAAACATGCCGCGATGCTTACCGGGCTGTGATCACCACGCTGCCATCCTTGATAGAATATTCGATGGGCAAAGTGTGAGAAAGCTGCTTGAGCGTGGAATCTATATCGCTATAGAACACTGTGACGCCTGAATAGGTGCGTTTTTCGGCGGCCGTATCCACCACCTTTATATCGATGTGATAGAGCTGGTTGAGGATTTCGGCAATCTCCTTTATCGAAGCGTTTTCGAAGGGTATTATCTTGTCGTGCCAAGCGGCATCGACGGCTGCGTTCGTATCGGCCACCTGTATGCTGCCCGAAGCCACATCGTAGCTCGCGCGCTGCCCGGGAGCCAGCACTATGGCCTCGTGGCTGCCGGGGATCGTCACCTCTACCGAACCGTCGACAAGGCTTACATTGTTCTCTCCGTCGAGATTGCTCTTTACGTTGAATTGTGTGCCGAGCACCTCCACATCTATATACTTACCTTGCACGATAAAAGGATGCACTGTGTCGCGCGACACCATGAAAAACCCTTCTCCCTGGAGCGACACTTTTCTGGTAGATGCGAATTTTTCGGGATACTCCAATTCGGAACCGGCGTTGAGATAGACGCGTGAGCCGTCGGGCAACGAAAACTCACGGCTTTCGTTGAGGGCGACCACTTTGAGCATTCTCACATCGGGCTCTTTGAATACGGCCACACACACCATGGCGATTATCGCCACGGCTGCGGCTGCGGCTCCCCAGCCCAGGACGGCTCGCCAGGGGCTCCGCTTGCTCTTGCGCTCCTGGATTTCCCCTTGCCGCTCGGCTATCTTACGGCGTATCTCAGCCGACACGTGGCGCCGAGCCTCGGAGTCTTTGCCAAGGCTGCCGGCAAGCATGGCCGTCTGCTCGAGGCCGAAGAGCTCTTCGGCGTGAGCATCCGACTCATCAAGCCAGCGCTGCACGCTCTGCAACTCTTCGTCGGAGCATGTGCCGGCTATGAACTTCATCAATATTTCATTCGACATTTCTACCATAATACGCTCTTTATAACACTTCTTATTTCGTAACTACTTACTTCACAACTCAAAAAAAACGAGCATCAAGACAAGCAAATATTTGAGGCGCTCACGCAGGATGCGCAGAGCCTTGTATATATGCGCCTCAACTGTGCGCACGGAGATATCCATGGCTTCGGCTATCTCCTTACTTTTCAATCCGTTGATATAGCTGAGGATAAACACCTCCCGACATTTCTCGGGCAATTCGGCCAACGCGCTCTTGATGCCCGACTCGATCTCGCTCGCGTTGAGGGTGTCGTCGAGATTTGTCTTGTCGATAAACTCCATACGCCTCTCGTTGATGGCCTCCAGGGTTTCGATTCTCACAGCCGCGATATTCTTATGGCGAAGAAGGTTAAGAGCACGTGTAGAAACGGCGCGATAGAGATAGGATGCGATGCCGCTGTCGGGGTCGAGCGAAGGCAGGCGATACCACAGATCAGCAAATACGTCGGCCACAATGTCTTCCGCCTCCGCTTTATCGTCGACAAAACGGAGTGCATGAAACAGGAGCCTGTCAAAATAATTTTGATATAACTGATTGAATATCTCAGCGGTCTGCATGGGGTTGGTTTAAAAGTCTGCGTGCAAAATTACAACTTTTTTCGCACACGTCAAAACCTACTTCAAAATTCTCTCCGTGGCCGTGGGAGAAGGATTATGGCCGGTAACGCACGAAGGCTTCCATGGCCTCGTAGGAGGTGAGGCCCAAGGCGTCGTAAAGCGCGGCTGTAGATTTGTTGCGGTCTTCGGCCCGCTGCCAGAAGAGGCGTTCGTCGTCGCCCAAGTAGGGAGCCGATTCCATCTGCGAGGAGTGTTTCAGGATGGCCATGCGCTTCTGGAGCAATTCTTCGGGACTCATCGGCACACACATCTCGATATCCTCGATATTCCATTCGGCCCAGGCTCCGCGATACATCCATATTCGGCAGTCGTCGAGCCAAGGCTCGCCGGCGGAGCGTATTTCGTCGACGGCCGCGAGCACGGCGTCGGTGCATTTCTTATGTGTGCCGTGCGGATCGGCCAGGTCGGCCGCCACGTAGATCTGGTGAGGCTTCACTTTGCGGAGCAGGTCGATCACGATCTGGACATCCTCTTCGGTCATCGGGAGCTTCTCCACTCTTCCGCTCTCGTAGAAAGGGAGATCGAGGAAGAAGACGCGATTGAGCGGGATGCCGTTGTAGGTGCAGGCCGTGCGTGCTTCGCCTCGGCGTATCAAACCCTTGATCTTCAGGATATCTTTCGGCTCGGGAGCGCCTTCGGTTTTGTTTTTCAGGAAGGCTTTTACTTCGGCATATTTCGAGGGTATCAACGCCTCGGGTCGTAGATCTTGCTCCTCACCGAAGATCTGGTTGAAACCGTTGACGAAGTGCATGAAGCGGGTCACTTCTTCGTCGCCCACGGCGATGTTGCCGGAGGTTTCGTAGGCTACGTACACCTCGTGGCCTTGTTTCACCAGACGGGCTATCGTGCCGCCCATCGAAATCACGTCGTCGTCGGGATGCGGCGAGAATACCAGGATACGCTTCGGGTAGGGCAACTCGCGTGCGGGGCGGGCGAAATTGCCTGTGCCGGGTTTGCCGCCTGGCCAGCCGGTGATGGTGTGCTGCAGGGCGTCGAATACCTTGATGTTTAATTCGTAGGCCGAGCCGTTGAAGTCGACAAGGCGCTGGAGGCCGGCCTCTTTGTAGTCGCGGCTCGTGAGCTTCAGGATCGGTTTGCCGAGTTTGCGCGAGAGCCAGATCACGGCCGAGAGCACGAGTTTGTCGGTCCACTGCGACTGGTCTTCGTGGAGAGTGCCATCAAATTGGGTGGCTGTCTTTATATTGTCGGTGAGATGTAGATTCATTGGGTGTCACGCGTTTTCGAGTTGTTTGAAATAGCGATATGTGGCCACTTTTAGTTCGAAAGCGCATGCGTCGTCGCATACTATCATGCCTCGCGAATGGTTTTGCAAGGCCGAAATGGGCCACATCTGTGAAACGGGGCCTTCGATGGCTGCCTGCAATGCCATGGCTTTGGCGTGGCCGTTGCAAAGGATCACTACCTCCCGGGCCGACATCACTGTGGCGATTCCCACCGTGAGAGCTTGCGCGGGCACTTGCTCGGGGTCGCCGCCGAAGAAGCGGGAGTTGGCCATGCGGGTGTCGGGAGTGAGGGTCTTTATGCGTGTTCGAGAGTCGAACGCCGAAAAGGGCTCGTTGAAGGCGATGTGTCCGTCCGGACCGATGCCGCCCAAGAAGAGGTCGATGCCACCGTAGGCTTTGATCGCCTCCTCGTAATTGCGACATTCGGCGTCAAGGTCGGGGGCGTTGCCGTTGAGGATATGGATATTCTCGGCGGGGCAATCTACGTGGTTGAAGAGATGGGTGGCCATGAAGGAATGGTAGCTTTCGGGATGGTCTTCCGGCAGACCGACGTATTCATCCATGTTGAAGGTGACTACGTTTTTAAACGACACTCTCCCTTCCTGGTAGGCCTTGACGAGGTCGCGGTATACTCCGATCGGCGTCGAGCCTGTAGGGAGGCCTAAGACGAAGGGACGCTTCTGCGCTTCATCGCTCTTTGCTGATTCCTCGGTTTTCGTATGCTCGTTGATTTTGCGGATGATATATTCTGCCGCGAATCGCGACATCTCCTCATAGTCAGGTTTAATGATTACTCTCATGATATAGACACAGTGTTTTATTGATGATATAGATTCTGATTAATGCTATAGCTCCCAAATCGGAAGCTATATCCAACAAACACCCGAGCCTTTCAAACTACTTACCTCACCCCCGACAAAAATTTCGCATCAGCTAATCGCCTGCCCGAAACGGCCGATACTTTTCCGGGGAAGGACGGAATATTGTCACAATAAATGCATGTTTCTTTCACTTGAAGATTAAAGAATATTAAAATGATCACGATCTCATTTTATTTTTGTAAATTTGAATTTTAAACAAAGTTACTTGAAATATTGACGC
>CAZGJH010000035.1:0-22366 GCA_964525735.1 uncultured Sangeribacter sp. | reverse complement strand
AGAGCTCCATCTCCTTGCCCAGCTTGCGGTGGTCGCGCTTCTTGGCCTCCTCAAGGAGAGCCAGATATTCGTCGAGCATCTTCTTCTTGGGGAAAGTGATGCCGTAGACGCGCACGAGCTGATTGCGTTTCTCATCGCCGCGCCAGTAGGCACCGGCAAGCGAAAGAATCTTGGCAGCCTTGATAGGAGCCGTGTTGGGGATATGCGGGCCACGGCAGAGGTCGGTAAACGCACCCTGGGTATAAGTGGTGATGTGGCCATCTTCCAACTCGCTGATAAGCTCGCACTTGTAGGTCTCGCCACGGTCGCCGAACAGCTTCAAGGCATCTGCCTTTGAAATATCGGCGCGCACGATATCCTCTTTCTTAGCCACGAGCTCCATCATCTTCTTCTCGATCTTGGGGAAATCTTCAGAAGTGATCTTGTGTTCTCCCGGATCGATATCGTAATAGAAACCGTTTTCGATCGCAGGGCCAATACCGAATTTGACGCCAGGGTACAACTCCTGAAGCGCCTCTGCAAGAAGATGCGCCGAAGAATGCCAGAATGCATGTTTGCCTTCCGGATCATCCCACTTAAAGAGCTCTATCGTTGCATCCTCATTTACAGGACGGGATATATCCCATTCCTGGCCATTGATTTTTGCGGCAAGTACATCGGCCGCGAAGCGCGGACTGATGCTTTCAGCAATCTGATACGGAGTGATTCCGGCCTCAAACTGCTTCACACTACCGTCGGGAAATGTTATGTTGATCATCTGATGTTGATTGTTTTATTTTGAGCATCCGAGCCTACAACACCCGGATTAGCATGCAAAATTACAAAAAATTTCTCACATAGCACCTATCTTCTTCCCAAAATTCAATCTCCCCTCCACCTTTTTAATAACTTTTAGCAATATCCCGCTCCGCATATCTTAAAAAAGCCAAAGATTTCACGCTTATACCTCTCGTTTCTGCCGAAGTTTTCAGTATTTTTCGTAATTTTGCATCATCATGAAACCATCGAAATTTCCTTTCATAAAAATAAGCCACCTGTCGGCTCGCATCGCGAGGCGCCATTTCGCCACGCTCGCTCTCGCAGCTGCCTGCCTCTGCGCCCCTGCAGCCGCTTCGGCGCAGGTGAATGCAGAACAGGTGCTCGCCATCGGAAGAAACGTGCTCTCGATGGAGGATTACATGCTCGCCATTCAATACTTCAACCAGGCGATAAAGGCTAAGCCCTACCTCAGCGACCCCTATTTCTATCGCGCGATAGCCAAACTCAGCCTCGACGATTACCAGGGGGCCGAAACCGACTGCACACTCGCAATCGAGAGAAACAAGTTTAAGACGGAGGCCTACAAGGTGAGAGGTTTCGCGCGTCAAAACCTTGGTCGCGACTCGCTCGCCATAGCCGACTATGACATCGGTCTGAGCCATAACCCGCTCGACAAATATTTCCTCTTCTACAAGGCCGTGGCCCAGACCGAATTGGAAAAATTCCCTGAAGCCGACTCTACTTTCTCTACCCTGCTGCGCCAATATCCTAATTTCGAGGAGGGCTATGCGGCCCGCGGACGCCTCAACATATTGCGTGGCGACACGGTGGCTGCCCTGAGCGACCTCGACAAGACGATATCGATGACGAAGAGCCTCATCAGCCCCTTCCTGCTGCGCGCGCAGATTGAATGGAACCGGCGCGAATGGCAAAAGGCAGGCGACGACCTCGACGCTGCCATTCGTCTGCGCCCCGAGATTCCCGACCTCTACGTGAACCGCGCATTCATCCGCTACAACTCCGACGACTTTTTCGGAGCCATGAGCGACTACAACTATACCCTCGAGCTCGATCCGCAGAACACTTCCGCTCTCTTCAACCGTGCGCTGCTGCGCTACGAGGTAAACGACCTCGACCGGGCCATCGCCGACCTATCGGAGGTGATACGCCTCGACCCGGCCAACTTCCACGCCCACTACAACCGAGGCCTCATGAAGCTTGAAAAGGGGGCCTACAAGGAGGCTTTGGCCGACTTTGAAGTGATTGCCAACCGTTATCCACGCTTCTACCCCGTTTATTACGCCATGGCGGAGGCCAAACGCAATCTCGGCGATATGCGCGGAGCCGTGCAATTGGCTCATAATGCCGACGAGATGGTGAAAAACTACGTCAAGAATCCCGAGAAGAGTCCTCTCGACCGCCCCACGATCGCTGCGGCCGAAACAAAGGATGCCCGTGGCGGCGACGACGACAATGAATCGGAAATCGAAGTGATGAACCGTTTTAACCGCCTCGTAACAGTTTCTGAAGCTGTGGAGACCGAGCTATCTTATAATGAGAAAATCAAGGGACGTGTGCAAGACCGCAACGTGCAGATTGAAACCGAACCGATGTATGTGGTTACGTTCACTCCCGCGCCGCTCACCCTCCGATCCGTATCCAATTATTTCCGTGAGCTCGACGACCTCAATCGCCAACGCTACATATCGCGTCAATTCTATCTCACTCCGGCCGAGCGAGGCGGCAGCGACGAAGCCACTGCCACAAAACTTTTCGAATATGCCGAAGAGCTTACGCAAATGGTGAAAGATGGCAAAGCGCGCCCCGTAGATAAATTGGCTTTAGGCGTTACACTCACAATGTTGAAGAATTTCGAAGCAGCCCTCCCCTATCTCGACGAGGTAATAGCTTTCGACAATAAATTCACCGTAGCCTACATGACCCGAGCCTACGCCCGCTACATGAGCTATCTTTCAGAACTCAACCACGGCTCAGCTCAAAATACTCAGAATCAGAAGACCCCCGACAGCTTCGACCGCAGGGCGGCCATGAATTCGCTCCAGAAGGTGATTTCCGACTACGACATGGCCCTGTCGCTAAATCCGCGTCTGGTGTTCGCCTGGTTTAACAAGGGAAACATCTATTATTCGGTAGGCGATTTCACGTCGGCCCTGCACTGCTACGGCGAAGCCCTCAAGATCGACCCCGACTTCGGGCAGGCTTACTTCAACCGAGGTTTGGCCTATCTGCAGGCCGGCAATAAAACCCAGGCCTTCTCCGATCTCTCGAAAGCAGGCGAGTTGGGTGTGCTCCCCTCCTATAATATCCTCAAAAGAATGAAATGAAGAAAACAGCCATAAAGAAAAAGGGATGCCCGATTGAGCATCCCTTTTTCTTTATGGCTGTTTTGAAACGGATTATCCGAATTACTTGCCCTCTTTTGCAGCGGCACCACGAGCGGCACGAGTGAGCTGAACGGCGCAAACCACAGCGTTCTTGGCATTCATCAGCTCAAGACCCTCATAGTGAAGATCACCTACTGCGAGGCTCTTGCCGAGGCCGAGGTTGTCGACATTCACGATAAGACGCTCGGGAATTGCATCGTAGAGAGCTTTCACTTTAAGCTTACGCATAGAGAGAGTGAGCTTACCACCGGCTTTTACACCCTCGGCGTGACCCTCGATCTGAACGGGCACCTCCATTACGATGGGCTTCTCCTTGCCTACCTCGAGGAAGTCGAGGTGAAGGATAGAATCTTTTACCGGCTGGAACTGGATCTCTTTGAGCACAGCCTTACGAACATCACCGTTGATGTTGAGGTCGATCTCGAAGATATCGGGTGAATAGATGAGCTTGCGAACATCCTCGTTCTTTACTACGATATCGGTTGTGATGAGGCCACGCTTGCCGTCTACATCTACTACCTTCTCACCCTCTTTGAGAGGACCATCATAGGGAAGATCGACATGTTTGCCACCATTGAGAACTGCGGGGATCTTACCCTCTGCACGCAAAGCCTTTACAGACTTCTTGCCGAGCACTGTACGGGGCTCAGCGTTAAGTTCGAATTTCTTCATTGTTTAATTTGTTGTGTTACTCAAAATAAGTTTTTTTGCTCCGGCAGATTCGCCTTCGGGAGCGGGCCCATGATTAGCACTATAAACCATAGGCAACAGATTTCCCATCACACGTTATTTGCTCAAAAGCGACTGCAAAGTTACAAATTTTTTCCGACATACGAAAACCTCCGAGCGCTTTTGATGCAAAAAAATTGAGAGACACGCCTCAAAGCGCATCTCTCAATTCTATTATTCAATTACGATTGTTTCTATATAATCGGAATTTCTTGGAATTCTTCAGCCTGTTTCAAAAAGCTTATTTCGAAAGCTTAAGAGTGTAGTTGAGACCCGGAGTCTCCGATACCTGAAGGTCGGAATTTACCATTACCAGGGTAGAATCAGACTCTACAAGGAAATACATCGGGCCTACATTCGAACCTGCGTCAGAATCTTTTACATCCTGAACGAGCTTAAGATACGATTTGCCGTCCTTCTTCTCTACAGTGAAGTCGCCCTCACTCTTGAAGCTCTTGCCATCGGTGTAACCGGTGGTGGCAGTAGTGTCGGCTTTCAGATAGGTCTCGATCAGATCATAATCACCATCGGTGTAGTTCTTATCATCATCGTATTCGAGGCTCAACGTATAGCGCACGCCGTCAGTGTCGGCTGCAGGCAGAACGCCTGTGTAGAGCTCCTTCTTGTCGCCATCGGCACCGCTGCCGCATGATTTGTCGCCGTTGCAAGTCTTGTTGCCTGAGCAAGCAGCCATCGACATAAGTGAAAGGCCGGCGGCTACCATATAAATTGCCTTTTTCATTTTCTTTCTCGTTTTAAAATAATTACTATTGTTACTTATACTACATACTTATAACAACGGGTGAATCAAAAGGTTTGAATATCAACCTCCATTACTTCACCCTCGCTTGTCGCGGGCGGCAGGCAGGCTTCTCAAAACCGGGACGTCACTTATTGAAGTGGTTCATCGCGAAAGCCGCCCCCGAAAGGCAGAATGCTTTCACAGCCTCGGCGGCGCGTTTCAACTTCTCGGGCAATTCCTTCGCCTCTTCAGGTGGGAATGTGCCCAGCACGAAGTCGATCTGGCATCCTTTCGGGAAATCGTTGCCTACACCAAACTTCAATCGGGCATAATTCTGTGTGCCTAATTGTTCGGCAATGTTTTTCAGGCCGTTATGGCCTGCATCCGAACCTCGCTCGCGTATACGTATGGCGCCGAAAGGGAGTGAAATATCATCTACTATCACCAAGAGATTCTCCAAAGGGAGTTTCTCCTTATTCATCCAGAAGCGTGCGGCCACGCCACTCAGATTCATGAAAGTGGAGGGTTTAAGAAGCATCAGCTCCGCATTTTTCACCTTCACTATCGCCATATCGCCGTAGCGACAAGATTTAAACGGCACTCCGGCCTCTTCGGCTATCGTATCGCCCACCATAAACCCGACATTGTGTCGGGTGCCCACATATTCAGGCCCGATATTGCCGAGACATAAAATAAGATATCTTTTCATAATTAATCTTCATCTTCCATATCATCCTCATCTTCCCAGTCGAGGAAAAAGGAGTCGGCATAGCTCTCCTCTTTGAAACGAGCCATCTCTCGGCTGTCGCGCTTCGTGGGTCGGCCAAGACCCTTCTGGCGATCTACAAAGCCTGAGATTTTGGTCATCTCAAGAAGTTCATACTGCGAAGGTGAGGTGAGATTCTCAAGATATTCTGGCACGAGCTTCGCCCCAAGACGGTTGGGGGCTATGCCCAGCACCTTAAACGTATATGTGATCGGCGGTTTCTTCACGTCGATGACGTCGCCGATCTTAATGAGCCGTGAAGGTTTCAACACTGTCCCCTTCATCATTACTCTTCCTTTTTTACATGCGTCGGTGGCTATGGTGCGCGTCTTGAAAACGCGCATACACCACAGCCACTTATCTACTCTTTCTTCTGTTTTCATAAATCATTCTTACTGGAGCCGAATATCATTTATGGGAACCGGGAATCTCTCCCTATGCTCGGCCGCTACGTTAAGATCACTGATCGGAGGTGCGCTCAAGGAGCAACACCACTTTCCCGAGATTGTTGAGAAGCTCCACCTCCCCTTGCTGCAGAGGTTTCGCTTTTGAAGCATCCTCAAGAGCCACGAGAAGCTGAGTCTCATAATTGGGCAACGGACACATTTTCCGTGTGATTCCTATCTTCTGGAAGGAGATGGAGTTGGCTGCATCCATATCTGTCTCAAGAGTGCCGTTGAGGATGTTGCAACCCGTGTTGCCGTGCACTTTACCCTCGTCGACATCGATCACCAGTTTCATATCGGGCACATTCACGGCCTCGCCATCGATAGCCTTCACAGCCCATGTGCCGTTGAGAAACTGAAAGTTCTGATGCATCATTTCCAACACCGGATTCCTGTCGGCGTCGTAGACGGTGATAAGATAATCGTCGCCATTAAGTTTCCAGGAATAATACTGTGCGGCTCCCAAAGCGGCATTCACGGCATAGTCGGTGACGCCCTCCATTCCGCAGGCCATCATGGTAGACACCAAATCGGAGAATGAGAGAGTGGAATCGGCCGGATTATATTTATAGGAGGCATTGATGATATTGCATCCGTTGTTGCCATATACTCGCTTGCCGGCTGGATCAAACTTAAGGAAGGGAGCGGTTTCACCCACGGCCGGTTGGCCATTTACCTTCTCTATGGCCCAATCCCCCTTGATTATACCTTTCGCAAGGTCTTCGGAGGTATATACCGACGACACCGGCTGCACAATCTTCTCGCGGTCGGTGGGCAGAACAGCCTCTTTCTTCACATCGGGATCATCGGATCCGCCTCCTCCTATCTTTTTCAGGCTGGAACAAGACCCCAGCGATGCCAAGCCTCCTATCAGAAGAGCTATGGCGCATATCTTCTTTGTCATAACATTCAAATTTTTACAGGTTAACGAATTAATCGCTTCACATTGCCGGTTAATAAGTTAATCTCCCCAGTGATTTCTCAGAGGGAACTTCGTGGGGCGCAAAAGCAATCTCAACGAGGTTGAATAGTTGAAATAGTTCCACGTCCAGTTGAGCATCACGGTAGCCTTGTTTCTCATGCCGAGAATCGACATCAGGTGAATCAGCATCCACATCAACCAGGCTATAATGCCTGAATAAGAGCGACCCGGCAGATCAGCCACTGCACGGTTCTTACCGATTGTTGCCATCGATCCCTTGTCGTGATACTTGAAGATATGGCTGAAGGTGCCCTCGTTCAAGTTCTTGGCAAGGTTGCGTGCCTGCTGAATGGCGGGTTGCGCCATCTGCGGGTGGCCGTTAGGGCTGTTTTCTGATTGAATGAGAGCGATATCGCCCACAGCCATCACATCGTCGAGACCTTTGACACGGTTGTAATCGTCTACTACCACTCGGCCTCCCCTACCTAAACACTCGGCCGGAATGCCAGGCATCGGTTCGCCTTTTACACCTGCTGTCCAGATCACTGTCTCCCAATATTCTTCTGTTCCGTCGCCGAATGTCACCACCTTGTCTTTATAGGCTTTCATGGTGGTGTTGAGTCGCACGTCTACCAACAGGTCTTTAAGATACTCCAATGCTTTTGCCGACGATTTCTCCTTCATGGCTCCGAGCAGTTTGCCCGTGCCCTCCACAAGTGTGATTCTAACGTCGTCGGGCGAGAGCTCTGGATATTCTTTCGGCAAGATATACTTCTTCATCTCGCCCAAAGCTCCGGCCATCTCAACTCCCGATGGGCCACCTCCTACGACGAGGAAACTTAGCAGCTCCCTGCGGCGTTTCGGATCTCTTTCAATCGAACCTCTCTCAAGGCGGTCGATGATTTCATCGCGTGTATGCGCCGCCTGCCCCACTGTCTTGATGCCGAAAGTGGTATCGGCCAATTCGTTCATGCCGAAATAGTTGCTTGTAGAACCGGCTGCCAATATCAGTTTATCATACTGAAGGGTTTCGTAGCTGGTGGTCACGGTCTTCGCTGCGAGGTCGATATTCTTGACGTGGCCCATATGATACGTCACATTCTTATGTTTGATAAATTCCCTACGGAACGGGAAGCAAATATTGGCTGAGGCGAGACTCGACGACGCAATCTGATAAAACAAGGGCGGGAAACAATGGAAGTTGTTTCTATCTACCACCATTACTCTGAATTTATCCTTATCGAGATGCTTTACGAGATTCAGTCCGGCGAATCCGCCACCGATTATTACTATTTTCTCCATAACCTGATATAACGATGAAATCTAAACTATTGTATTTTGGGTTGTAAGAAGCCCCCTAAAGATTCGCAATGAAGTTGTTTCCATAGGGGCTTCATATCTTTACAACAACGAAAATCTAATTTATATTGACAGTGCAAATAATTTTTTCATCGTCGGCAAAGAGTGCGAAGCTCACAAAGGCTACACTCTGTTTCATCACACGCTTCGAAACGGGGACTATCGAAAATGCTATCGATCATCTTCTCCATACCCTCCGAAAACTCCTCGGCCACTATGCCATAGCTTTCGATGGGCTGAGGAGCCGTTATGGTATTGCCCTCTTCGTCGGTGGTGCCAACCATCGGCAAATTCTCCTCCCCTTTTTGCATACCGGGCACATCGTAGATCTCCATGCGCACATTCTGCGTCGGGAACGGCAATTTCACCTTCTCCAAAAGCCATGCGTATGTGAAAAGCTGAAACACCTGCTCGCTACGCCAGTCGCCCTTGAAGAGCTCCTCCATCGAGGCAGCTTCCAGTTTGAGGCTACCGGTCTTGTAGTCTACGATTCGCAGCGTCGGCTTGCCGTCGACGTTTATCTCGTCGAGACGGTCGATTGCGAATTTGAAATTCACATGGCGCCCAGAGCGAAGCTTGACATCGAGGCGGTCTTGTATCTCGCCTCCGTAGAATTTGAAGGGTGTCAATTCACGGTCGTGAAGCAATATACCTCTCACCTGCTCCACGATATGACGCGCGACCATCTCCGTGGTGCCTGTAAGCGGCGTGTCTACCTTCTCATCCTTGAAGCCGTAGTGTTCGGCGTTTACGCAGCGTCTCACCAACTGCTCCAGCCCCTCTTTGTCGGCAAGAAGACGGTCGATCGTCTCGCGCTGCACCATCAGCGGCCTCTCAAGCACTTTCCGTTGCATCTCTGCATCAGGGAGATATATCCGCAGCATCACATCGTGCAGTATATTGCCGGCGGCGATTGCATCGATAAATTCCGAAGGCTCGCTGTCGGTAGAGATTCCGAGCACTGTCTGATAGTAGAATTTCACCTGACATTCACGGTAAGCTTGCAGAGCGGAAGCGGAGAGATTTTTACGGCTTCCTTTGTCGCAGAAAAGTTGAAGCTGCTCCTGTATCTCTTTGATGGGATGCCCCTCGCTATCGATTTTCTCTACCGAGGGGTCGTAAGGTTCCTTGCCTGAGAGAATGAATTTCCAATCCTCCTCTCTGAGCTTTCCTTTCGCAAACAGATGCCGCAGCTGGAGGATATAGCGCGACACATCGCCGCTGCGCATTCCTCCACCGGAGCGGGCATCGTAGATCATGGCCACACCTTTCGCGCGGCTTATCATGCGATAGAAATAATAGGCGAAGATTCCCTCGGCATAATTAGCCGGCGGCATTCCGTAGGCGTGGCGCAAAGAATCGGGAATGAAACTTCGTGTACGTGCTCTTCGCGGAAGCACCTTCTCGTTGGCCGAGAGTATGAGGATATGATCAAAGTCGATAGAACGAGTCTCAAGCATACCCATCACCTGCAATCCGGTGAGCGGTTCACCTTCGAAACCAACCGATTCGCCGGCAAGCAGTCGGTCGGCCAATCGGAAAACGGTCATCGGTTTCATCTTCATCTCGTATTCATCCAAGATATCGCCCAGCCGGCGGAGAGCGTCGCGATAAACGGAGATATGCGAGATCTCGAGGCGCGATTTCACCATCGTCCCCTCACGCCCTGGCAGAGCCTCGGCCACCTCAGCGAGTATCATATCGAGATATTGGAGGGTTTCATGAGGCTTGAAGTTGGGATTGAGGCCGTCGAGTATAGCAGCTAATTTCGGCGAGAACGACCCTATCTCACTCATCTTCACCATCATTCTATGGCTGCTGGAGATGAAGCCGTTGATGTAGTTGATGGCGTCTGTAGAGAAGCAGGCGTGTGAGAAGGGATGCGAGAGAAACAGCCTGAGATCGCGGTGAAAGAATGCTTTCTCACCATCTGCCGTTCGCATTGTGTTGAAGAGGCGACGGAAGAGGTTGACGAAGGGCACCACCGAAGTCAGTCGCAGCGGATAGCCCATCGTAAGGTTGACGTCGCCCATACCACCTGGCAGTGAATAAAGCATAGGGAGGAGAAGATTCTCGTCGGGCAAAACCACGGCCACCTTCGCATCGCGAAATTCCTCGCCTGAGAGTTTACCACGCAACTCGGCCAGGATCTCGCCGGCTATCTTCACCTGGGCTGCGTTTGAAGGAGAGGCCACCACGCGCATCACGTCGGGAAGTGTCTCTTTATCGCTGAGCTTCAGTGTGGGCAATGCCCAGTCGGGACATGGGAAAGCCCTGATGTTTGACTCCACAAATTTTGAAGCGGAGTTCACGTCGTGTGAGAGCACAGGGCCTGTGGCATCCCAGAAGAAATCGGCAAAAGAGTCGAAGCCCTCGTAGCCCTCCTCATCGCGGAGGGAGGCAAATATCGATTGCTCGGAGGTGCTGAGTGCGTTGAAGCCGACGGCCACAACTTTCTTATACGGAAGAAGCTCCTTTATATCCTCTTCCGACAAGCGACGTGCTGCCTCGCGATACATCACGCCTGTGTAAGCCAAACCGGCCTCCTTAAGCTCTGCGTTGAGGTCGTTGTAGAGAGGCGCCATGGCTCGCCAGAGGTGCAGGAATCGCTTTTTAGCCTCCGAAAGATGTTCCTCATCTTCGAAATTATTCCAGAACCGAGTGGGATCGCCCGGATCTGTGCGACCAAAATATTCCTGCATCACTCTACGCTGCTCTTCGGTGAGGAAGGTAGATGATATCTCGCGGTAATCTTTCACATTTTTGAACACCTCCTGCGGATCGGCCAGATAGAGATCTACCTCATTGAAGTCGCCGAGCACTGCTTCTCCCCAACCGAGGAAAGAATCAAAGTTTACCGTCTCCTCGCTACCCTCCTCCTGCTCCGGAAGTCCAAGCAGGCGCCGATAGCAACGATAGAGCATAAAGAGGAGGTCGATTCTGGATGCGGCCACTCTTTGCGACAGCTCTCCCACGAATTCGGAGATGGTCTTCACCTCGGGAGCGATCGAAGCATGGCTTTTGAGCTCCTCTTTGAGATATTTCAGGAAGAAGGTGCCGCTTCGCTTGTTGGGGAAGAGGAAGAGCACCTCCGAGAGGTCGGGATAGCGGGAGGCATAGGCCTTCGCCACAGAGTGAAGAAAAGGAATCATTGTCGATTTACTGAATTTTCAGGCAAATTTACGAAATAGTTGGTAATTTCGATTCAATATTTTGTAGTTTCCGCTCTGAGCATTGGTATTTTCGGCTCATTTATTAGTAGAATAGCGTCAAACTTCAGTTTTCATTTGCCAGTTTCAGCATTATTAGGTATTTTTGCACAAGAAAAAGGCGACGAAATGAGATTTTCAGACATAGCAGGACATTCAGAAACTATCGATTCCCTCCGTTCAATAGTCGACGGCGGTCGCATTCCGCATGCCATTCTTCTTTCGGGCATCTCGGGAATCGGTAAATTCCGTCTTGCCCGTGCCCTCTCCCAATACATACACTGCACCCATCGTCACGACGGCGACTCCTGCGGAGTGTGCCCCTCCTGCCTGCAGCATCGCAAGCACAATAATCCCGACCTTCACTTCGTCTACCCCGTAGTGAAAAAGGAGGGTAAGCAGATCTCTACCGATTTTATCGACGAATGGAAGGAGATGCTCAACGATTGGAGCTACATGCCTGTGGAGCGATGGAACGACATCATAAATGCCGGAAATTCCCAGCCGGCGATTTATGTCACGGAGAGCGAGCAGATAATCTCACGCGCCTCTCTCTCGGCTTTTCAAGAAAACTACAAGATCTTCTTGATATGGCAGCCTGAGAAGCTTCGTCCGGAAGCGGCCAACAAACTGCTGAAGGTGATAGAGGAACCTTTTGAAGACACAATCTTCATCCTCGTTAGCAACGACGATTCGCGGCTCCTCCCCACCATCTTCTCGCGCACCCAGCGTTTCAACATGCGTCCTCTCTCGGGCAACGAGATAGAGCGCCACCTCGCGCAGAAGGCGCGCGTGAGCACAGATCTGGCCGCGGCCGCCTCGCGTATAGCCGAAGGGAGCATGGCCAAGGCGGAAGAGCTCGCTTGCCATCCTGAAGAGATTATGGAATTCTCCTCTATATTTAAGGAGATGATGCGTATGGCCTACGGCTTGCGAGCCTCGGCTCTGAAACGCCTCTCGGAGACGGCGGCGGCAATGGGACGCGAAAAGCTCGGTCGCTTTCTCGATTATTGCGGCCGAATGGTAAGGGAGAATTTCATTTACAATCTCTCGATGCCTGAAATCTCTCTGCTCACCCCCGACGAGGAGCAATTCAGCCAACGCTTCGCTCCTTTCATACATTCGGCCAACGTAGAGGGGCTCTCAAACGAGATCTCTCGCGCGGCGGCCGACATAGAACGCAACGCAAATGCCAAAATCGTGATGTTCGACCTCATGCTGCTCATTTCGCAGTGGGTGAGGATGCCGAAACCCTCGGTGCTCCCCCTCTGACCGAACTCTCACGGAAACATAACCCAATAAACCTACAAAAAAGAAACCCTAAAACCAACAGTTCAACCTGTAAATAAAATATTTATGAAACCTACACTTTTCATTCTCGCTGCCGGAATGGGCAGCCGTTACGGAGGCCTCAAGCAGCTCGACGGCCTCGGCCCAAGTGGCGAAACTATCATGGACTACTCGGTGTATGACGCTCTTCGTGCCGGTTTCGGCAAGATCGTGTTCGTCATCCGCCACGACTTCGAACAGGATTTCCGCGATAAGGTTATCTCTAAATATGAAGGCCACGTGCCCGTTGAGGTTGTTTTCCAAGACATCAACGATATCCCGGGCGGCTACAAACCCAATCCGGAGCGCAAAAAACCATGGGGCACTAACCACGCTGTGCTCATGGGCAAAGACGTGATCAAAGAGCCCTTCGCCGTGATCAATGCCGACGACTATTACGGAGCCGAGAGCTTCCAGATTCTCGCCGATTTCCTCCGCTCTGTAGAGGGAAAGAAGAATCGCTACTGCATGATCGGTTTTAACGTGGAGAACACTCTCTCTGAGAATGGTGGCGTTTCTCGCGGCCTCTGCGAGGTGAGCGGCGAGGGCAACCTCACTGGCGTGACGGAGTGCCACGGCATCGAGCGCAAGGATGGTAAGCTCATCCAGGTGGTCGACGATAAGGAGGTGCCCTTCCCCGAAGGAGCTCCCGTTTCTATGAATATGTGGGGCTTCACACCCGACTATTTCGACTATTCAGAGAAGAGCTTCCTCAACTTCCTCGCCAAGAATCACGACGAGCTCAAGGCCGAGTTCTATATCCCGACCGTTGTCAACGAGCTCATCGAAGATGGCACAATCGAGCTCAAGGTGCTCTCCACTCCCTCAAAATGGTTTGGTGTGACTTATGCAGCCGACCGTCCTGCTACTGTGGCTCAGTTCCAGAAACTCGTCGACGAGGGTGTTTATCCTGCCAAACTTTTCTAATCTCAGATCATTTTTTCAGTAGATATGAAAGAGAAAATTCTCGTGACCGGTGGCACCGGTTACATCGGTTCGCACACCACCGTGCAGCTTCAGCAGGCCGGTTATGACGTGGTGATAATCGATAACCTCTCAAACAGCAACGAGGCTGTGATCGACGGCATCGAGGCTATCACCGGCATCCGCCCCGTGTTTGTAAAGGGCGATTGCACTGATATCGAGACTCTCCGCAAACTTTTCAAGGAGAATCCCGGCATTAAGGGCATCATCAATTTCGCTGCCTCGAAAGCTGTAGGCGAGAGCGTGCAGAAACCACTCCTCTATTATCGCAACAACCTCAACACTCTGATCAATCTTCTCGAGCTTATGCCCGAATTCGGAGTCAAAGGTATCGTGTTCTCATCTTCATGCACCGTTTACGGCGAGCCTGATATGAACCCGATCGATGAGACTGCTCCCATCAAACCTGCCACTTCACCCTATGGCAACACCAAGCAGATCTCTGAGGAGATTATCGTTGATTATGTGAAGAGCGGCGCTCCTATCAAGAGCATCCTTCTCCGCTATTTCAATCCTATCGGCGCTCATCCCTCTGCCCTTATCGGCGAGCTTCCTCTCGGCGTGCCGCAGAACCTTGTGCCCTACCTCACCCAGACCGCTGCCGGGATACGTAAGGAACTCACTGTATTCGGCAACGACTACAACACCCCTGATGGCTCTTGCATTCGCGACTATATCGACGTCAACGACCTTGCCAAGGCTCACGTGATCGCTATGAAGCGTATGCTCGATGGCCAGGATACCGACGCTGTAGAGGTGTTCAACCTCGGCACAGGCAACGGTCTTTCGGTGCTTGAGCTCATTCAGGCTTTCGAAGAGGCCACCGGTGTGCCCGTGCCTCACAAGATCGGCGAGCGTCGCGCAGGCGATATCGAAAAGATCTGGGCCGACCCGAAGAAGGCCAACGAAGTGCTCGGCTGGAAGGCTGAGGCTGATATCAAGGATACTATGCGCAACGCCTGGGCTTGGCAGTGCAAAGTAACTGAGAAGTAAAAAAGGGAATATCAACAAAATAAGCGGGCAACTCTTGAGTGAATTGCCCGCTTATTTTTGTTGATATTTATCTGAATTTGTAGCTATTGAGGATTATCTGAATCTCTTGCCGGCACCCATCTTTGCCTGGGCCTGCTTGAGCTGATTCATCATCTTCATAGGATTCTTCATATTTGAAGCGGCGCGCATCATCTTGCGCGTATCCTCAAACTGCTTGATGAATTTATTCACAGCCTGAATGTTGGTGCCTGAGCCCTTAGCGATACGCTGGCGACGGCTCGAATTGAGAATGTCTGGGTTGTGACGCTCGTAGGGTGTCATCGAATTGATGATAGCCTCGATCGAATTGAAAGCGCTGTCGTCGATATCGATATCCTTGATCACCTTTCCCACGCCCGGAATCATCGAAGCGAGCTCCTTGATATTACCCATCTTCTTGATCTGGTGTATCTGGTTGAGGAAGTCTTCGAAGTCGAATTTATTCTTCTTGATCTTCTCCTGAAGACGCTCGGCCTCTTTCTGGTCGTAAAGTTCCTGGGCACGTTTTGCGAGCTCCACGATATCGCCCATGCCGAGAATACGGCTGGCCATACCTTCGGGATTGAATTCCTGGATATCCTCCAGTTTCTCACCCGTACCGATATATTTGATCGGTTTCTCTACAACCGAACGTATCGAAAGGGCCGCACCGCCACGTGTGTCGCCATCGAGCTTCGTGAGCACAACACCGTCGAAGTCGAGACGCTGGTTAAACTCGCGAGCCGTGTTTACGGCATCCTGACCCGTCATTGAGTCGACCACGAAGAGAGTCTCCTGAGGCTTGACGGCCTTCTTGATAGCCTCGATCTCCTGCATCATCTCCTCGTCGACGGCAAGACGACCAGCGGTATCGATCACTACAAGATCCTGATGGTTGCGTTTTGCCTCGGCAATACCGTTGAGTGCGATCTCTACCGGATTCTTGTTGCCCTCCTCTGTATATACAGGCACTCCGATGCTCTCGCCGAGCACTTTCAACTGCTCGATAGCCGCCGGACGGTAAACGTCGGCTGCCACGAGCAAGGGACGCTTCCCTTTGGCCGATTTAAGTTTGCGGGCGAGCTTTCCGGAGAAGGTGGTCTTACCTGAGCCCTGCAGACCCGACATGAGAATCACCGTCGGGTTGCCTGAAAGATTCAGAGGAGCCTCCACTCCACCCATGAGGGCTGTGAGCTCGTCGTGCACGATCTTGATCATCAGCTCCTTCGGCTTAAGGGCATTGATCACGTTCTGGCCGAGGGCTTTCTGCTTTACGGTGTCGGTGAAACTCTTGGCCACCTTATAGTTGACGTCGGCGTCGAGCAAAGCCCTGCGCACATCCTTGAGGGTTTCGGCAATGTTGATTTCGGTGATTCTGCCCTCACCCTTGAGGATCTTAAACGACCTTTCTAATCTATCTGATAAGTTCTTAAACATAAAAATTTAATCTGTTTGGCTCCCTGAATGGCCTGCGGTTGCATGATCTGAGCAGAACGGTTTGCGTGGCGTTCAGCTGAGAAGATTTGTAGCCGTATCGGGGAAAATGACTGAAGGTTTGAATTCCCGGGCCTCCTCCGGGGTCATCATGGCGTAGGCGATTATGATCACTACATCGCCGGGCTGGGCTTTGCGGGCAGCTGCACCGTTGAGGCAGATCACGCCGCTCCCCTCTTCTCCTTTGATGACATAAGTGTCGAAGCGCTCGCCATTGTTATTGTTGACGATATATACTCTCTCCCCCTCCATGATATTGGCGGCTTTGAGCAAAGCATTGTCGATAGTGATGCTTCCGATATAATTCAGATTCGCCTCTGTGACGTGCACACGGTGAATCTTCGACTTCATCATCTCTATTAGCATATCGAAAATATTTAGCTTACAATTGGCTGGCCTGTCAGTTGGGCAAGCGATAGGCGATATTGTCGATGAGGCGCACTTTGCCGCAATACACTGTAATGCAGCCCACTACCCAGGGACTCTCCTCCCATTCGTCGATAGCGGCGAGCGAGCGTGCGTCGACAATCTCGAAATATTCCACTTCCAGACCGGGCACAGCGTTAAGACGCTCCACGACGGTGTCGTGAGTGGCCTTCACAGAATGTGTCTTGCTGTAGTCTACGCTCTCTTTGAGCGCGGTATGTATCTCGGGAGCTATCTTGCGCTGCTCGGGCGTGAGAAGCGCATTGCGGCTCGAAAGCGCAAGGCCGTCGTCGGCACGCTTGATCGGGCAAGCTATGATATCAACTTTTATTCCCTCGCTTTTCACCATGTTTCTGATCACGGCTATCTGCTGGAAATCTTTCTCTCCGAAATATGCACGGTCGGGCTCTACGATACGGAAAAGAAGGCTCACCACTTGCGCCACACCCTGGAAATGACCTGGACGATATTTACCCTCCATCACTTCGGCGGCCTCTCCCAACTCAAATTTATGCTCCGGCTGAGCTGCGGGGCCTCCGGGATACATCTCCTCTACCGAGGGAGCAAACACGGCAGCCACACCCGCCTGGGCAAGCAGCTTGAAATCGGCCTCCTCCTGACGGGGATATGTGGCCAGATCGTTGGGATTATTGAATTGCGTGGGATTAACGAATACGCTCACAATGGCGACATCGTTGCCCTCGACAGCCTTCTCGACAAGAGAAAGATGCCCTTCGTGAAGAGCACCCATAGTGGGCACGAGGCCGACAGAGGCGTTTCGCCCCCTCTCGCGCGCTACAAAATCGCGTACTTCGTCGACTGTTCTTAGTATTATCATTTGGTTCGGTTGTTTCTTTCTGAACTGCAAAATTAATCAAAACTTCTCTAACTTCATTACTGTTGAAGTAAAATTGTGTAAATTACGCCAAAAAAGAGGTTTTCCATTTTCTCTATTTATTAAAAGTATTTAAAAATAGTGGTCGCCCCGCGCCTATACCTATATTATTAGCGAAAAAATTATTAACTTTGCAAATATTTTCACTTGACGCCAATGCCGATGAAGGCTGCGGCGAGAGAGAAATCAAAAAGCATGGCAAACAACAACCGTATACTACTCATCAACCAGGAAATCGCTCCATATCTCTCCGGACCGGAGGCCGATTTCGGAAAACAACTCGCCCAGGGCCTCCAGCAAAGAGGCTTCGAGGTGCGCACTTTCATGCCTAAATTCGGCTCCGTCAACGAGCGTCGAAACCAGTTGCATGAAGTGATCCGTCTCAGCGGCGTCAATATCATTATCGACGACAATGATCACCCTCTGATTATCAAAGTCGCTTCCCTGCAACCGTCGCGTATTCAGGTCTATTTTATTGATAACGACGATTTCTTCCTTAAAGAGGACACCGACACCGACGCTGCGGGCCGAAACCGTGCCGACAACGACGAGAGAATCATTTTCTTTGGCCGTGGCACTCTCGAAACTGCTAAGAAACTTCGCTGGGAACCAAAGGTTATAAATGTTGCGGGATGGTTTTCTGCCCTTGTTCCGCTTTATCTGAAACGCATCTACGCCGACGACCCCTCTTTCAAGGGGGCAAAAGTGGTGTATACAATCACCCCAAGCAAGCTTGAGACTCCCCTCGACGAGCGTTTCCTCACAAAACTGAAAGCCGACGGCATCAGCTCGCGCGACCTCAAAAAGTATACCGAATTCACCCCCGACACCGATCTTCTGCATCGCATGGCAATCGATTTCTCGCACGCCGTGATTGTGCAAGATCCTGATGTCTCTCCTGAATTGATGGAGTATATCCAGGAATCTGGCAAACCCTTCATCACTTCCGAAGCTTTGGAAAGCGGCATAGATGCCTATAATGAATTCTTCAAGCAGTTATAAATATGAAGTCTTCTCGCTTATTCCTCCCTGTGGCAGCTTCTCTCTTCGCCGGCCTCTATATGGCCTGCGAAGACAACGTCAGCCAAATCGGCGGCTCTCTCGCCACGGGCGAAGTCAATATCAGAATTGACTCTATCGAATATGATCTGCACGCGGTGAATATTCCCGACAAGAAGTTTGACTCCCGTTCCGGCTCTCTGCTGATGGGCAATCTCAATGTGCCGGAATATGGTAGCCTCAACTGCTCTTTCGTCACTCGCCTGATGTCGATCTCGCAATTTCCCGACTCGATGACTGTCTCTAAGGAGAAATTCAACGAGTTTATCGATCGTATCGATAGCTGCTCCGTGCAGCTTTATCTTATTCGCGATAATTTCATCGGCGATGGCTTCACTCCGCTTCAGGCCACCATATATCAGCTCGATCGCCAATTGCCAAACAATATCGACAACGACTTCGATCCCACGGGCTATTACGATCCCTCCCGTCCGTTAGGTAAAAAGAACTATACTCTCTCAGGAGCGGGCGGAACCGACGATTCTTTCTATGGCGATAAGCAATTTCAGATCTCTGTCAACGTAGGTAAGGAATTCGCCGCTTCTATCTATCGAAAGTATCAGTCTGACCCTCAGATATTCACATGGCCTCAGGAGTTTGCCAAGTTCATTCCCGGGTTCTATGTCACCAATACTTTCGGCAAGGGAAGCGTGGCTTGCTATTCGCAGCTTACGGTGAATTCCTACTTTCACACGAAGGCCGTGCGTCCCAAGACCGATTCAGACGGAAAGACTGTAAAAGATGAAAACGACAATATCGTTTATGAGTCTTACATGCGAAAGGATTCTCTTGTGCTTTGCACCACAGCCCCCGAGGTGCTCAGCAGCAATAATATCGCCTACGCTCCTTCTGAATATATAAAGAAAAAGATTGAAAGTGGAGAAACCATCATCACTACTCCTGGCGGCTACACCACTCAGATCACCTTCCCGGCGAAAGAGATTATCCGCAAGTATGAAGACACTGCTCACAATCTCTCAATCGTAAGCTCGCTCTCGATGACGATTCCTGCCGACACTGTCGGCAATAATTTCGGAATCTCCACTGTGCCCTATCTCCTGCTGATAAAGACTTCGGAAGTCGATAAATTCTTCGCCAAGAATTCAGTTCCCGACAATAAGACCTCTTTCTCGGCAACTTACAACGCCGATATTGGTGGCTACCGCTTTGCCGGGCTGCGCGAATACATTCTCTCTTTGATCGATAAAGATGAGGTAACGCCCGACGACGAGGACTTCTCCCTCATCCCGGTGCAGATCTCTACGGAGACCAACTCAAGCAGCTATTACAGCTCTGGAGCCACTTACACTACGAAGTGTGTACCCTATCTCGGACGCCCCACTATGACGCGTCTCGACACTGATAAGGCCCGCATCGTATTCACCTTCTCTTCTCAGAATCTGGATTGATAACCTTATTACTCTGATGATAATTCATTCACTGCTTTTCAGCCTCATCTCTTTTATCACAGGGGCCGACAGTATTGGCTCCGCCCCAAAGGCGGAGCTTCTTTTTGTAGGCGACGCCATGCAACACCAAGCTCAGCTCGACCGGGCGAAGGAATTGGGCGGGGCCAACGGCTACGATTATTCAGATTGCTTCACGCTCATCGCTCCCACGATCAGCGAAGCCGATTATGCCGTCTGCAATCTTGAAGTGCCTCTCGGTGGCGGACCCGATTATACGGGCTACCCATGTTTCTCGGCTCCCGACTCTTACGCCGAAGCTTTGCGCGATGCCGGATTCGACATGATGCTCACAGCCAACAATCACTGTCTCGACCGCCGCGATAAGGCCGCGCGTCGCACACTCGCCGCGCTCGACCGTATCGGTGTTGACCATATCGGCACATACCACGACGCCCTTCAGCGCGACACACTTGTGCCATTCATTCGCGACATCAACGGCTTCAAAATTGGATTCCTGAATTATACGTATGGCACCAACGGCATCCAACCCACCCAGGGTATGGAAGTTGCGCTCATCGACCGCGACAAAATCGCCAAGGAGATGAAGGCAACCCGCGATGCCGGAGCTGAGATTATGGTGGTGACGATGCATTGGGGTATCGAATACGTGTTGCTCGAAAACGGAGTGCAACGTTCGCTCGCCGATTTCCTGATTGACAACGGAGCCGACTTGATTATAGGCGGTCATCCTCATGTGATTCAGCCGATGAAGGTGGTGCGCAATGAGAAGGAGAATAAGGATGTATTGGTGGTGTATTCACTCGGCAATTTCATCTCCAATATGAAGACGGCCGATACTCGCGGCGGAGCCCTCGTGCGCGCCACGATAACCCGCGATGAAAATGGCAAGGCGAAATTCGAGAGTGCCGATTACGACACATTCTTCTCTGCAAAACCAGCCGGCGGGCGCACAAATTTCCAGGTGATACCCTCTTGGATGCCCGAGAAGATTCCCGCTGCTCAAAAAGCGCATTGGCAGCTTTTCGACCGTGGAGCGCAGAAGATTTTCGACCAGCATAACGTCAATGTCCCGCGCCGACACGCCGATAAAAAATAAGCCTCTGCAAAACCCTCTCTTATTCCAAATTGTTATTAAAGCAGAAACAAAGAAAAACTTCAACAATTATGGAAAAAGAAAGAGAAGCAACACTCGTTGCATATTTTGCTATCAAAGGTAAAGAAGAAACCGCAGCTACTGCAAAGGTAGCTGCCAAACTTGGCAAGGTGCTCACCGAAAAGGGTATCAAGTTCGATCAGTTTGCCATCGTTCCTACTGAGGAATATCCTACTGATCCCGCCAACTTCGAGCTGGCCACACGCACAGAGCGCGACGCTCATTCACGTCCGGAGCTCGTTGGCAAATACAGCGGCATGAAAGATGTGAAAGATATCTTCCTGGTAGTGCCCAATTGGTATGATTCACTTCCGCAGGGCGTCTTCACATTCCTCGACACTTACGACTTCGCTGAGAAGCGTTTCGTTCCGGTAGTGGTTTCAGCAGGCGACGGTTCGAAGAACATCGTTCCTGAGCTTCGCAACTTCCTCCACAAAGTGTGGATTATGCCGGCAGTAGATATCCATGAAAAGGATGTCGACAGCTGTGATGAAGCAATCGCCAAAGCGGTTGAGGAGATGCTCGAAGAGTCAAAATCAAAATATTGATAAAGCATGATACAAAAAGAGGGCGCATCGCTTTTGATGCGCCCTCTTTTTGTATCTAATTGTCACCGCTAACTTTATCTAATTGTCAACGCTAAAGATTTCTTGAAGCGTTTTCAGACGGTGTAATCTACACACGCACGTGAATCTTTATAGGGAGCAATGATCTGCACAGCTGCTACATGGGCTGGATGAGCGGAATAATTCGCTACATCTTCGAGAGTGTCGGCCGTGGCAGTCAATACGAGATCCCAAGTTTCCGCCGGATTCTCGTTGATGCCTACTTCCATCCCTTTCAACTCATCGATCTGAGCAGGGAGAGCAAGGAGAGCCTCAGCGAATTTTTTCGCCACCTCTTTTCTTTCGGCATCTGTGCCCTTAAACTTGAAAGTTACAATATGTTTTACCATAATTCTTATTGTTGTAGAGGGTTATGCTTTCGGATAGAGACGCTCACGAGCCGCTGCCACTTTATCGTCGGTGATATAGTCGTCGTAGTCCATACGCTTATCAATGATACCGTTAGGAGTGAGCTCTATGATGCGGTTGCAGACCGTCTGGATAAACTCGTGGTCGTGGCTCGCCATCAAAATCACACCTTTGAACGCCTGAAGGGTATTATTGAATGCCTGGATCGACTCAAGGTCGAGGTGGTTGGTCGGCGAGTCGAGAATGAGGGTATTGGCGTCCGTGAGCATCATTC
>CAZGJH010000034.1:0-22722 GCA_964525735.1 uncultured Sangeribacter sp. | reverse complement strand
AATTTTGATATTGCCATGATTTTAAAATTATTAAAAGGTTAGTTCCCAATCAATTAATTCCCAATTGATTAATAAGCTCGCCTCACTCCCAGCCGGGATTGTTGGGAAGCAGATTCGGGTTGAGAGTTGTTTCCTCGATCGGAAGCGGATGCAGATAGAGCTTGTCGTCCCACTTGCGCGAATTCCTGTCGGGATACACTACCAAGTAGCCGTCGCCGTTCACCGTGCGGTTGAAGTCGTCATACTGCTCGCGGAGCGTATCGCTCACCTTCATGCCGAGCATCGATTGCGGATTCTCCAGAAGTTTGCCCGCTTTCCAGCGCACGATGTCATCCCAACGGAAACCCTCGCCGAGAAGCTCCACAGCGCGCTCGCGTCTTATCTCCTGAAGAAGCGGCGAAAGCTCGTAGCCATAATTGGGCCAGTTAGGGTCGGTGAAACCTACGGCAGCCGTCAGGTGAGGCATATCCACACGGTCGCGCAACTCATTGATTGTCATATCGAGCACCTCGTCGTCGCATTGGCCGAGTTCAGCCTTCGCCTCGGCATAGTTGAGAAGCACCTCGGCATAGCGGAAGATAAACACGTCGAGCGTAGAAAGACCGATGTTCCACTGCACAGGGTCGGGCGAATGATACTTCATCACATGATAGCCCGTGGTGCAATACTTCGTATCGATCGAGGGCACATCGTTATACGAAGGTGTGCCATCGCCCTGAAGCTTGAATGCCAAAGAGGGATTGTCGATGCTCTGGGCAAGACGCGGGTCGCGCTTGGCCAATTCATCGGCCGGCATAGCCGCCTCCGAGCCGTAGGTGGCGCTCACGCCCGTGGGGAAGCCGTCGGCGCAAAGATACTGCTCAAACATCGAGCGGCTCATACCCGTATACGACTCCTCAAGCTGGCGTGTATTGTTGTGGGTGAGCAACTTCGCCTCATACACTCTCGGCATGATGCACTCGCTGTTGGTAGAAAGATCCTCCTGGATGAAGAGATTGTAGTAGTCTTTCTCAGGGTGTCCCGTAGAGTAGATCTCATATCTGTCGCTGTCGATGATTTCGAACGCAGCGTCGGCACATTCCTTGTAGAGCTCCTCGTAATCGCCCAAGCCGTGATATTTGCGGAAGGAGGCCTCATAGAGACACATTCTCGACTTATAGGCCAAAGCCGCATACTTGTGAAGCCTTCCCACAGCCGGCGACGTAGGCAGATTCTCTATGGCGAAATCGATATCCTCCAAGATATGCTTGAACACCTCCTTGCGGCTGTCGCGCCCCTTGTAGAGCTCTTCGGAGTCGATGTTCAGATCGGTTTCATACCAGGGCACATCGCCGAAACGGCGCACCTTGTAGAAGTATTCCCAGGCGCGGAAGAATCTGATCACAGCCACCTGGCGATTAATCTCCTCTTCACTTCCTTTGGCCTTCTGATAACGCTGCATGAAGAAGTTGAGCGAGCGTATGTTGCCCCAGTCGCCGGAGCCCCAGCCGCCCCCCGACGTCGGGATAGTCTCCAGATTGAAAATCCAGGTGTTGGGTTTCTCATTCACGAAGCAGTCGCTCTGATCGTCGGCTCCCGGTCCTTGCGCTCCAGGGAGGAGCCCGTAGAAACCGTTGGCGAAGAGCTCAAGATCTGTAGGATTGTTGAAGAAGGTATCCTCGGAGATAGAGTCTTCCGGATAGAGGTCAAGCTTGTCTTCACAGCTTGCGAAGAGCGAGAGGCAGCAGATGGCTGCGAGTTTTATATGGAGTTTCATGTCGGTTGTTACTTTATCAAAGATTTTGCTATCAAAGAGTTACGGTGACACCAAGAGAGAAAGACTTCTGAAGCGGATAAGAATTCAATCCGAGCGTCTCGGGGTCGTAGATATCGAAGAGATGATCTATGGTGAAGAGGTTCTGGCCGCTGAAATAGAAGCGCACGGTGTCGAAACCGATGGCCGTCATCCATTTCTTGGGCAGCGTGTAGCCGATCGTGAGATTCTTCAGGCGGAAGTAGGAGGCATCCTGAAGATAGCGGCTCTGCGTCACTCGGTTGCCTGTCACATTGTCGTAGGTAGATCTCGGGAAGTAAGCGTCGCGGTTATCCTCTGTCCAGGAGTCGAGAGCATGCTTGAAGGGCACGTGCCATTCGTTGCCGAAGCCCCAGAACTGGTTGCCGCCAAGCTCCACATCCCTCTTTCCGATACCCTGGAAGAAGATGTTGAGGTCGAAATCCCTGTAAGCGGCGTTTATCTTGATGCCGTAAGCGTAGCGGGGCTCGCTGTTGCCGATTATCTTGCGGTCGCCCGGATCGTCGAGAGTGCCCTTGCCGTAGGTGATCTTGTTGTCGCCGTCAAGGTCGCGGAGCTTTACGTCGCCCGGATACCAGCCGCCACCCCAGATCTCGCTCTGGTCGGCATGAGCGGCCACCTCCTCTTCAGTCTGGAAGAGACCCTCTGTCTCGAAGCCCCAGATCTCGCCCCATACTTTACCTACGTAATGGCCCGAGATGATGTTCTGAGGATTATTGAATTTGGTGATGGTGGCTTTGTAGTCGGAGAGCACGAGCGATACGTCATACGAGAGGCCGAAGGGCAGGCGGTCGCGCCAGCCGATGTTGAGCTCCCAGCCGTCGGTGCGGAGGTCGGCCGTGTTGGCCTGTGGCGCGCCTGTGCCGAGCACTGCGGGGAGCGGCGTGCCGCTCGTCACCATATCTTTCGTGATTCGGCGATACCAGTCGAAGCTACCGAAGAGGCGGTTGTTGAGCGCGCCGAAATCTACGCCGAAGTCCATCTGCTTCACAGTCTCCCAGGTCAGGAAGGGGCTCACGAGACCTGGAGTGCCCACACAGGCTATCTTTTTGCCATCGATCAGATAACCCATCTCGCCGTTGGCGCCCATCGTGGCGATATAAGGATAATCGCCGCCTACCGATTGGTTGCCGAGCTTGCCGTAAGAACCACGGAATTTGAGTTCATTCACATATTCCACCACCGGCTCCCAGAAGTGCTCGCCCGAAATTCTCCAGCCTGCCGAGAATGAGGGGAAGAAGGCGTAACGTTTCTTCTTGGGGAATTTTGAAGAGCCATCGTAGCGGCCGTTGAGCTCCAGGAGGTAGCGGCCATCGTAATTATAGTTGATTCGGCCGAAGTAGCCCTCGGTGGCGCTGGCGTGGCTGCCGCTGCCGTTATACTTCTCGCCGTAGGCCATGCCCAACGACGCTATGTCGGGGCTGATCAGGTTCTGACGCTCGGCGTCAAACCACATCCACGAATGATGCTCGTAGTTGTAGCCGAGCAGCACTTTCAGATTGTGCAGGCCGAAGTCGCGCGTGTAGTCGGTGTAGATGTTGAGAGCATCATAATAGTTGTTGTCGTTGGTAAATTTCACCGAGCTCGGAGTGATGTGGGGGAAGATGGTGGTCACTTCCGGATTGGCATAATGCTCTATGATCTCCTTGCCGTGATATTTCTTATTGATAGAGTAGATGTTGCGCGTATAGTCGAGGTTGATGTTCCATCCTGCGAGGGGCACGATTCTCAGGATGCCTGTCAACCAGAGATCATTCTCCTTGTGCACGCGGCTGCCGGAGAGAGCCTGTGTGGCCACCATGTTGGTCCAGCTTCCCTGGCCGGAATAATTGCCGTCGGGGTGATACACCGGCATGAAGGGACGCAGGTCGGCTCCATAGTAGGCCGAGCCCATGTCGTTGTTGTTCGAGCCGAATGGGGTGTCGCGGTTGGTGTAGTTGTAGTTGGCCTTCATTCCGATATTGAGCCATGAGAGCACCTGCGAATTGATATTCATCGTGGCGTTGAAGCGCTGATACTTGTCGTCGTAATGCTTCAGCTGGCCCTCCTGATTCATGAAACCGGCCGATCCGTAGTAGGTGGTCTTGCCTGTGCCTCCCGAGATAGAGACGTTATATTGTTGAGTGAGTGTGGTGGTCTTGCGGGTCTCGGCGATCCAGTCGGTGTTTCCGCAGTAGAGATATTTGTCGGGATTCGAGGGGTCGATATATACGGGCAGATTGTGCAGCGGATCGGTATAGTATGCGTAGATATGATCCATCTGGGTCTGGTCGTAATAGTTGCCGCCTCCGGAGTTGCGGTTGGTCAGGTTGTGGAAATTGGCGAATGTCCAGGAGTCCATATACTCCGGAATTCTTGTAGGTCGGTTCCAAGCCAAATTGGCCGAGAAGGTGAGCTTCGGCTTCTGCTCCCTGCCCTTCTTGGTGGTGATGAGCACCACGCCGTAAGCCGCCTGGGTGCCATAGATAGAGGCCGAAGCCGCATCCTTGAGCACGGATACGCTCTCCACGTCGGCCGGGTTGATCATGTTGGGATCCATCTGCACTCCATCTACGAGCACGAGCGGGCCGGATGAATTCACCGACGTTGTGCCTCGCACGTTAAATCCGAAGCCGCGTCCCGGAGTGCCGTCGCTGGCCGATATATTGAGGTTGCCGATAAGGCCCTGGAGGCCCTGGCTCAGGTTGGTGATCGGACGGTCTTCCAGCTCCTGCGCTGTCACGCCTGAGACGGCTCCCGTAAGATTCTCCTTTTTCTGTGTGCCGTAGCCCACCACTACCACTTCATCAAGCGCGAGGCTCGACTCTTTCATCTTTACGGAGAGGTCGGTGTTATTGCCCAATGTGATCGTGACGGGAGCGAAACCCACCATGGAGAAGGTGAGCTTGTCGCCCTTCTTTGCCTGAATGTTGAAACCGCCGTTGATGTCAGACACTGTGGCCTTATTTTTACCTTCGAGAATAATTGTTACGCCGGGTAAGCCTTCACCGTCGGCCTCCGTCACCTTTCCGGTGAAGGTGGTCAAGGCTGCCGCAGCCTTCGAATCGGCCACGTTTCCATTGGCTTCGCTTGTCGGCAATGCCAGGGCGCTCGCCGGGAAAAAGCTGCCGCAAATTGCGAGAGCAAGAGGCACTCTCATTAATTTTACTGCTTCAAGTTTTTTCATGATCTGTCAAATTTTCATGATTGCGTTGGTTTGAGATTGAGTTGTGGGCCGGGGAGCCCGAGCGGTTCTGAAACTGGTGCAAAGTTATGTCGCAGGGTATTATTCAAGTGGTTAAGCAAGGGTTAATTTCCTCGTTAACCCCCTGATTTTTTTATTAACCCGCAAAATTAACAAATTTTTTGGAGCTTTTCCACTCCGATAACCCTTCATTAATACCCTAAATAACCCCCGATGTAGTAACTTTGCACCGAGTTCTGAAACTACTCGCTCCTCTCTCCTCCCCTCACTTTCCCTCTTCTCCCCCCTCCCCTCACACCCTCTCTCCTTCCACACCTCACTCCTCTTTATTATTACACCTTCAAAAAAACTCCAACTTTAACTCACATGAAACTCCACACCCTCACACTGGCCAGCCTTCTCGCCGCAGCAGCCTCCTCCTTCTCTTCGGCTGCCCAGCCCGCTCCCGCCCCTTACGGCCCCCTCCCCAACGAGCGACAGAAGGAATGGTACGACCGCGAAATAATCGCTTTCTTCCACTTCGGTATAAATACGTTTGAAGATTTTGTCAACGAAGGCGACGGCCGTGCCCCCGCCGCCATATTCAACCCCACGGCCCTCGATTGCAATCAATGGATGGAGACTCTCACCAACGCCGGCATCCCGGCCGCCATCATCACCGCAAAACATGCCGATGGCTTCTGTCTATGGCCAAGCGCCTACACCGACTATGGCGTGAAAAACTCCGCCTGGAAGAATGGCAAGGGCGACGTGGTGCGTGAATTTGTCGACGCCTGCGAAGAAAACGGTATCAAGGCCGGCATCTACCTCGGCCCTCACGACCGCCACGAACACCTCCACCCCGACTACTCCACCGACAAGTATCGCCAATACTACTCCAATCAGCTTCGCGAACTCATGACCGGCTACGGCAAAATCTGGGAGACATGGTGGGATGGCGCAGGTGCCGACGAGCTCACCACGCCCCTCTACACCGAATGGTATGGCATAGTGCGCGAGGCGCAACCCGACTGCGTGATTTTCGGCACCAAAAATTCCTACCCCTTCGCCGATGTGCGCTGGATGGGCAACGAGGCCGGACATTGCGGCGACCCTTGCTGGTCAACCACCGATTCTATCGCCATCCGCGACGAAGCCGCCCACTATGAGGGGCTCAACAACGGCGTGCTCAACGGCAACGCCTACATCCCTGCCGAAACCGACGTCTCCATACGTCCCAGCTGGTTCTATCACCCCGAAGAGGACTCGCGCGTGAAGCCTGTGAGCGAACTTTGGGACATCTACTGCAACTCCGTGGGGCGCAACAGCGTGCTCCTGCTCAATTTCCCGCCCGACCGCCGCGGCCTGCTCCATCCGCTCGATTCGCTCAACGCCGTGACGCTTCGCAAGGGTATCGACGAGACATTCTCCCGCAATCTCCTGAAGGGCTCGAAAGTGAAGGCCACAAATGTGCGCGGCTCGAAGTATGACGCACGCTATCTTATCGACAACGACCCTTCTACCTATTATGCCGGACGCGACGGTGTAGTGACGGGCGACATCACATTCTCCCTCCCTAAAGCTGAGACGTTCGACTGCCTGATGCTTCAGGAAGTGATCAGCCTCGGCCATCGCACCACCCGCTGGAGCGTTGAATATTCCGACAACGGCAAGACGTGGCTCCCTGTGCCCGGTGCCACAGATCGCCAGTCGATCGGCCATAAGTGGATTATCCGCTTCGACCCCGTGACAGCCAAATACGTGCGCCTGCGCATTCAGGATGGCAACGCCACCCCTGCCCTGCACACATTCGGCGTCTACCGTCAATCTGAAATCCTGAAGTAATCCCGACAGAAGTATGAAAGCAATCAGATCATTTCTTCTTGCCTCAGCCCTCGCATCGCAGTTGCCGCTCCTGGCCCTCAACCTCACCCCGGGACAGAACTATCAACTCCACTCCGCTGCCGGGCTGGTGATCGACAATCAGGAGAGTTTCTCACCTGGGTCGAAACTCTGTCTGTCGCGCCCTCAAAGCGACAAGGAGTCGCAGGTGTGGCAATTCGTGAAAGTCGACGGCGATATATATTGCATCTTCAGCCCGCTCACGGAGTTTGCCATCGACAACGGCGGCAATCCCCGCCAGGGTTCAGTGGCCATACAATGGTCGCTCGATAAATCAAACCGCAATCAGCTCTGGAAAATCACTGAAAATGAAGATGGCACGGTGTCGATCGTAGGTGCCGACAACGGACTCGCTCTCTCCACCTCCGATGCCCCTCAATTCGGTGAGCCCCTCATCCAGGCCAATGGGAAAGAGGGAGCGGTGCCTCAGAAATGGAAACTTATAAAGTCGGGCCTTAAAGTGATTGTGGAGCCGCCGAAAACCAAGAGCAAGAACGATTGGGAAAACCAGCACGTCTTCGCCATAAACAAGGAGGACGGTTTCGCCACCTACGTTCCCTTTGCATCCGTGGCCGAGATGCGCGCCGATGCTTGGTATGAGCATCCCTGGCAGCGCACAGCTTCGAGCCGCCAGATGCTGCTCAACGGGCTCTGGAAGTTCAATTGGGTCAAGGCTCCCGAAGAGCGTCCGAAAGATTTCTACAAACCATCCTATAATGTGAGCGGCTGGGCAGAGATTCCCGTGCCCTCAAATTGGGAGATGCTCGGCTACGGCACTCCCATCTACACCAACATCACCTATCCCTTCCGCAATAATCCCCCCTTCATCCAGGGGCAGAAGGGCTACACCGTAGAGAATGAGCCGAATGCCGTGGGCTCCTATCGCCGCGACTTCACCCTGCCTGCCGATTGGGCCGACAAGGAGGTGTTTATCACCTTCGAAGGCTGCTACAGCGCGATGTATGTGTGGGTCAACGGCAAGAAGGTAGGTTACAGCCAAGGTTCAACCAACGATGCCCGCTTCGACATAACCCGCTATGTGAAACCGGGGCAGAACACTCTCGCTGTGGAGGTGTATCGCTGGAGCGACGGCAGCTATCTCGAAGATCAGGATATGTTCCGCCTCAGCGGCATCCACCGCGACGTGTATCTCACGGCTACCCCAAAGACCCATCTTCGCGACCTCCATCTTACCTCCGAACTGAGCCCTCGCTACGACCGTGCCATCCTTAACGTCGACGCCGCCGTGCGCAACCACGATAATATTTCCGGCATCGTGAAAGTGCGCACGTCGGTGATCGACAACGAAGGGCGCGTGCTGCGCCGCGTCACCTCCACGCCGGTCGCTGTAGGTAAGAATGGCGAGGTGTGCGCGAAATGCCGCTGCTCGCTGCGCGATCCGAAGCTCTGGAGCGCGGAGATGCCCAATCTCTACACCGTAGAGATCGAACTCCTCGATGCCGACGGCAATCTCTTGGAGGCCACAGCCCAGAAGTATGGTTTCCGCAATATCGAAATCAAAGGCAACAAGGTGTATATCAACGGGATGCTGACTTTCTTCAAGGGTGCCAACCACCACGACACTCACCCCCGCTTCGGAAAGGCTGTGCCCGTAGAGACGATGATTCAAGACGTTGAGCTCTTCAAACGCTACAACCTCAACACTATCCGCACGAGCCATTATCCCAAAGACCCGAAAATGTATGCCCTCTTCGACTATTACGGGCTATACGTGATGGATGAGGCCGATCAGGAGTGTCACGGCAACTCTTCGCTCACCGACAATCCCTCCTGGAAGGCTGCTTTCGTAGATCGGGCCGTGCGAATGGTGGAGCGCGATAAGAATCATCCCTCCATCATATTCTGGAGTCTCGGCAATGAGAGCGGCGGTGGCTGCAATGCCGAGGCTGAATATGCGGCCGTCAAGGCGATTGATACCTCGCGTCCTATCCACTATGAGGGGATGAACTCGATAGCCGACATGGATTCGCGCATGTATCCCTCTATCGAAAGCATGATCGCCACAGATCGCAACGGCAATCAGAAGCCCTTCTTCCTCTGCGAATACGATCATGCCATGGGCAACTCTATCGGCAATCTCGACCAGTATTGGGATTACATCCAGAATCATTCCGACCGTATGATTGGCGGATGCATCTGGGATTGGGTAGATCAAGGCCTCAACAAGGTGGATGAGCCCGACAATCACTACTACTTCGGAGGCAGCTTCGGCGATGCTCCCAACGATTGTGATTTCTGCTGCAACGGTATCATCACCCCCGACCGCCGCGTCACTCCGAAACTCGAAGAGGTGAAGAGCGTCTATCAGTATATCCGTTTCCGCCTCAACGATCCCAACAGCGTCTCGCTTCAGAACGACTACACTGTGCATAATCTCACCGATTTCAATCTCCGCTACGCTATCCAGAAAGATGGCGAAACTATCCGCACCGAAGAATTCGGTCTGCCAGATTGCAAACCGACGGAAAACCGCACAATCCTTATTCCGATGGAGCGTTACCTCTCGGCTCCTGGCGAGTATTTCATTAATCTTGAAGTGCTTACCAAGCGTCCCTCCGTATGGGCTCCGGCAGGGCACGTCGTGGCCACGGCTCAGATTCCGCTCCGCAACAATTCTTGCGCAGTCTCCTACTCTCCGGAAGGCACGATATCGCTGACTGAAGCTCCTCAGAGCCTCTCTTTTGCCGGCGATGGTTGGAACGTCAGCTTCGATAAGTCTACCGGCCGCATGGCTCATCTGCGCTACGGCGACATGGAGATGATTCACAACGCCGAAGGCCCGCTCCTCAACACCAATCGCTCTATCAGCAACGAGCCGCGCGGGTGGCATTCGCACGAGAGTGTCTTGAAATCACTTGATTACCAGTTGGCCGACGACAATTCGAGTGCTTTGGTCACAGCGGAGTTTGCCACCGCCATCGGTAAGGATGAAGTGACCCATACTCTCGAATATCTGATCTATCCCGACGGCAGTGTCGAAGTGAGTGGCAAATTCCTTACATCGGCAGATTCGCAATTTCCGCGCATAGGCTTGCAGGGATTGTTCAACAAGGCCCTTGAGAATATCGAATGGTTCGGTCGCGGACCAATCGAAAACTACCCCGACCGCAAGGCTGCCGCTCACGTGGGCCGTTACGCCTCCACCGTGACCGATATGCGCGAGCATTACGTCCGCTCCCAGAGCATGGGCACACGTACCGACACTCGTTGGCTCACGCTCAGCGACGGCCACGGCCATGGCCTGAAAGTGACCGCCTTAGACGACAATTTCGACTTCACAGCCCTTCATTTCACCGACGAAGACCTTTGGGATGCGAAATACGGCCACGAGCTCGACCGCGTTCAGCGTCCCGAGACAGTCCTCAGCATCGACTGTGCCACGAGGGGACTCGGCAGTGCGAGCTGCGGCCCCGGTCCGCGCCCCGAATTCATCATCAACGGCGACTCCCTCGCCCGCTGCCACTTCCGCATCACCCCCCTCTAACCCCGCGGATCCGCACCCCACAAAAAAATCGCGTCCCTACCGAGCTTAACCAGCCCCTGTAGGGACGCGATTTTTCGCGTCCACCGCGACACTGGGATCGCTGCAGTATGTAAGGCTTCCTTACATACTGAATTCACTTCAATCGCCCCATCCTTTAAGCTATTTTCCATTGATATAGTGATAGAGATTAGAAACTCCAAATTGCGATTTACTGAACGTCCACCTTCAATTCGAACTGTTCGGAATTTTCGAACAGTTGGTCATATCAGGAAAATTTATTATCTTTGTAGCTATATAAAACTAAACCCGATAGCTTGAAAAATCAGGGGCTACCGGGACTCAATGCTGCAAAAGTAATGAATCTATTTAACCCAACCAAACTTACCGGAATTATTGATGAGTGAACACCCTAACAAATTGATATGAGCGAATTTGAAGAATATATTGTTCACGGGGAACCGGGACAGAGAGAGAAGGCTGATGCTTGGCAAACGGCTATCGGGCTTCAGGATGTGGATGGGTTGAAGGTTTCACCCTATCTGCTCGACACCGCACGTCAGCATATCGAGGGTGAAATCACCATAGATGAGGCTCGTGATCGTATCAAGGTTTATTATGAGACGAGGTTCAGCCATGATGAGGCGGATGAAGAGGGCGACAAGGCTGCCGCCAATATCGCAAAAATACTCAGTGAACCATCGTTTGCATTCTCATTAGTTGGCTTAACTTCTATTCATCGACGTATCTTTGACGGTGTATTCAAGTTTGCCGGTCAGTTACGCAAGGTCGAACTCAGTAAGAAGGAATGGGTGCTTGGAGGGACTGCCTCTGTAAGCTACCAACCTGCTATTGACTTACGCGAAGCCATTGAATATGACCTCTCACGAGAGAAGGGGTTCAACTATTCAAATCGCCCTATAACAGAAGTCATCCAACATTTATCTCAGTTTATTGCCGACTTATGGCAAATTCACCCTTTCCGTGAGGGAAACACTCGCACAACTGCGGTATTCCTTATAAAATATCTCCGTTCAATGGGTATTCCGGCTACCAACGATATGTTCAAAGAACATTCGTGGTACTTCCGAAATGCTCTTGTCAGAGCTTCCTACAAAGGATTGAATGTCTCCCCTACAACTGAATTTGTCGAAAAATTCCTACGCAACGTTATACTTGGCGAAAAGAATGAACTCCGCAATCGAGATATGCTTGTAGGTTCGACCCTTCCTAAGACAAATACCCAAAGTGCAACACAGGATAACTCAAAGAGCAAAATTTGCACTTTGAATTGCACTTTGGAAGAAACCGCTGTTCTTCGCTGCATTGAAGACAATCCAAAGATGACTCAGAAAGAAATGGCATCAATCATACGTAAATCAGAGCGCACTGTAAAGACAATTACTTCTACTCTCGTAGAGAAAGGGATCATCATCCGCCGTAATGGACGCCGCGACGGCTGGTGGGAAATTATCAGATAAAATACTAAAATATATTTAGGTATAAATACTCTGTACTTCTTGTGCTCTTCTTCAGAAATCTTATTCTGGGAGAGTCAAATGAATCCATTCAAAGATAAACGAGCGGCCTCTCAGTCTAGATCGTCAGTAGCTTGACTCCGAGCGCATCGGAGAGTTTAGCGATTGTACGCAAAGTGAAATTATGGGTGCCACCGAACCAACGGGAAACCTCAGCTTCAGTTTTCCCCATTCTCTTTGCCAGTTGCTTATGACTCATATTCTTTTCTCTAAGAATACCGTCAATCTTATCAGCTAAAGCAAACGACATATCCAGCTCCAACTTCACTTCATTACTCACTTGAGCCAGACATTCCTCAAATAATTCAGCCGTCGACATAGCCTTTCCAGATTCTATTTTTAAAGATTTCTTTGCCATATTTGATCACTTGATGCAAATTTAGATAAAAATTCTGAGATTTTTTCGCCTGAAGCATAAAGAAATTTTTCCTTTAGAGGAAAGGTATAACAAATTTAGAAAAATCGGGTTAACCAATCACAACACTTTTATAAGAAGACATTCCTTAAGAAAAGCATTACCTAATCCCCCTTGATACCCCAAAAATGCTTCCCGTAAATAGGCCCGAATCCAAAAATTATTACTAAATTTGCAGCTTTAGGGGCTCTACATCTAACCACCCGGCAGGTTTGCCACCCTGAATAACGATATGATGATCTCAGAAGACAATGGAAATCATTGACAATGTACATAAGACACTGAAAGACGATTTGGTCTCGACCTTGAGAAAAGGTTCGAGATTATCAATTGCTGCATCATGCTTCTCCATATACGCCTTTCAGGAGCTTCGTGAACAGTTAATGGATATTGATGACTTCAGATTCATTTTCACATCCCCGTCCTTTATCACAGAGAAAGCTGACCGGCAGAAACGAGAGTTCTACATTCCGCGTCTAAATCGAGAACGCGACTTGTATGGCTCTGAATTTGAAATCAAGCTGAGAAACGAATTGTCTCTAAAATCTGTAGCAAAAGAATGTGCAGAGTGGATTCGTCAGAAAGCTTGTTTCAAATCAAACAAGACTCACGCAGGGATGCCAGCATTTGCTACTGTTGATTCCACAACTTATCTGCCACTCCAAGGGTTTACTTCGGTAGATTTAGGATGTGAGAAAGGAAACAACCTCGTTACCGCAATATCTAAATTCGATGCGCCCTTCTCTGCTCAATACCTTCAGATATTTAATCAAATATGGACTGACAGCGAACAGCTTCAAGAGGTAACTGAGCAAGTGCTTGACAACATTACAAATGCCTATAAGGAAAATTCTCCAGAATTCATCTACTTTGTTACGCTTTACAATATCTTCAACGAATTTTTGGAGGATATATCCGAAGACCTTCTTCCAAATGAAGCTACTGGTTTCAAGTCAAGTATCGTTTGGAATAAACTCTACAATTTCCAGAAAGACGCCGTGCTTGCCATCATAAATAAATTGGAAAAGTATAACGGCTGCATACTTGCAGACAGTGTAGGTCTTGGTAAAACCTATACGGCATTGGCTGTAATTAAGTATTACGAGAACCGGAATAAGTCTGTGTTGGTATTGTGTCCTAAAAAATTGCACCAAAATTGGGATACATACAAGTATAACTACAACACTAACCCGTTGCAAGCCGACAGGCTTAGATATGATGTGCTGTATCATAGCGACCTTTCGCGTTCAAAAGGCACAACCAACGGGATTGACCTTGAGCTAATTAATTGGGGTAATTTCGATCTTGTAGTTATTGATGAAAGTCATAATTTCCGTAATGGAGGGAAAATCAGCACCGATGAGAATGATGAGAATCCTAGGGAGAACCGTTATCTGCAACTTATGAACAAGGTGATTCGGGCAGGAGTAAAGACTAAGGTCCTTATGCTCTCCGCCACCCCTGTCAATAACCGGTTTAATGATCTTAGGAATCAGTTACAACTTGCTTACGAAGGAGATTCA
Organism: uncultured Sangeribacter sp.; assembly: GCA_964525735.1. Lineage (GTDB taxonomy): Bacteria > Bacteroidota > Bacteroidia > Bacteroidales > Muribaculaceae > Lepagella. The sequence continues at coordinate 8,887 of CAZGJH010000034.1, read as the reverse complement.
GAAAAGATGGATGCCCTTCTCAATACTTCTACTTCTATAGATCAGATTTTTCGCGAGGCTCAATATGCCTTCAATAAGTGGTCGAAGCTTCCTGCTGAGGAGAGAACTACCAAATCTCTCTTGGCTAACCTCAGCTTTGACTTCTTTGAACTTCTCGATAGCGTCACTATCGCGAGAAGCCGCAAACATATCGAGCAATATTACGATACAACAGACATTGGTAAGTTCCCTCAGAAATTAAAGCCAATTTCCCGTATGCCAAAACTGACCGATCTTCCGAAAGCCGTTAATTTCAATGATATATTTGTCAGTGTTTCTGATTTAAACCTGGCAATATATACCCCTTCCGATTTTATCTTGCCAAGCAAGCTCAGTAAATATAACGACTCAGGGAAGAGAGGTTCTTGGGGAAATCTCTCAAGATCCGGACGTGAAAGAGGTATAAGACGACTTATGAGTATCAATCTCCTCAAAAGATTGGAAAGCTCTGTCAATTCATTTCGTCTTACCCTTACACGCATAAAGGCTCTACTCGAAGATACAATTTCCAAAATCGATGATTTCGATTGCGCCCACAATTCAAGTGAAGTATATGAACCGGGAGTTCATTATGGTTTCGACTATGACGAACAGGAAGAACTGGCAATGGTAGGTGGGAAGAAAACTGCTGTACCACTGGAAGATCTGGACTACATAAGTTGGCGTTCTTATCTTGCAGCAGATCTTGATACCCTCACCACACTGCTATATATGCTGGAAGACATCAATCCAGAGCATGACACCAAATTGCAGATGCTTATTGGGGACATAAAATCAAAACTCTCCAATCCGATCAATGAAGGCAACAGAAAGATTATAATTTTCACTGCCTTTTCAGATACCGCTCAATATCTTTATGACAATATCGCTCAACAAATCAAAGACAAGACAGGATTAAACACTGCCTTGATTTCAGGTGATGTGGAAGGACGATGCACGATTAAGACTCGTGAAAAGTTGGACTTCAATAAGATTCTGACTTTGTTTTCTCCATTAGCGAAGGAAAAAGGTAAGGCTTATCCAAACATAAAAGAGGATATTGATATACTTATCGCCACTGACTGCATATCCGAAGGTCAAAATTTACAAGACTGCGATTATCTTATAAATTATGATATCCACTGGAACCCGGTTCGCATTATACAGCGTTTTGGACGTATCGACCGAATCGGTTCAAAAAATTCTGTAATCCAGCTTGTCAATTATTGGCCCGACATGGACCTGGATGAATACATTGACCTCAAAGGACGTGTAGAGGCTCGTATGAAAGTATCGGTATTGACCTCAACTGGAGATGGAAATCCATTGAGTGCAGAGGAAAACGGCGACCTGAAATACCGACGCGACCAATTGGAACGTCTGAAGGAAGAGGTCGTGGATATTGAGGACATGAATACAGGAGTCTCTATTATGGATTTAGGTCTTAATGAATTTCGTCTTGATTTGCTTGAATATATCAAACAAGGGGAAGACATTGAACACACGCCCATGGGTCTCCATGCTGTGACTGCGGCTAAGAAAGATACCCCTCCCGGAGTAATTTTTGTACTTAAAAATCGAAATAATTCTGTTAACATCGACAAGAAGAATAGGCTGCATCCTTTCTATATGGTCTACATCTCAAAGGAATCGGAAGTCATTGTAAACCATCTTGACCCTAAGAGTTTGCTTGATACCATGCGACATTTGTGTCGAGGAAAGAATGAGCCAATTCTTGACCTTTGCCGAAGATTCAACGGAGAGACACGGGATGGCCAAAGAATGGGAACCTATTCTAAATTGCTTGGAGATGCGATCTCCACCCTTGTCAAGACAAAGGAGCAAACAGATCTATTTTCATTCTTGGAAGGTGACGCTAATGCCCTCTTCGGCAATCGAATCCGAGGCTTGGATGATTTTGAACTAATCTGTTTCTTAGTAGTACGTTAACTTTATTTTTTGACTTAAATAATTACATCATAATGTTAAATCTACCACATTCCACTGAGGTAAGCCAGCCACTTCCGAAAGCTCAAATCTTCAAGAAATTTGAGCTTAAGGCTTCGCAGCGTGAAGCTTTTGACACTGATGTAGCAAAGATGGAGATTGTAAATGCTATTATTCCCCAAACTCTTCCGGCTATAGCCGTTGGAAACGAAGTTAAAGGAATATTTGTAGTCAAAGTGGAGTTAAAGAGACGGGATTTTGATACAAAGAACATCACTTTGATAGCAAAACTAATTCCTCAAAAAATAGTCTTCATGCTCTGCTTTGAGGATAAGTTCCAATTGGCAGTCTATAATACCAAGTTGTTCTTGTCTCCCTGGTATACAAGTGAAAGTGCCATTCCCAAATTATTAGAGACCAATTCCACTCTTGACCATATTTGGGATTCAGTGGTTGCAAAAATCGGTCAACTGGAAGTGTTAGAAGGTCAAAAACTATCTGAAGCTATTGAAATTGTTGAGAAGCGCCAAAAGTTGACTTCTCTGTTAGAGCAATTGAATAGGAAACTCAGAAACACAAGCCAAAACCACCAGCAACTTGAAATCTTTTCTGAAATAAAGAAAGTAAAGGCTGAGTTACAAAAATTTAACAAATAAAAGCTACATACATAATGGAGAAATTATCAATGGAAACCAAAAGTCCAATCGGCATGAATGTCGAGAAGATTGGTCTGCTTTTCCCTCATTGTGTGGTTGAAGTCAAAGATAATGACGGCACTGTCAGAAAAGCTATAGACTTCGACAAACTCAAAGCCGAGTTGGGAGGAGATGCCATCGAGGGTCCGCGTGAACGCTATCAGTTTACATGGCCTCAGAAGCGTGAGGCAGCCAATCTTGCCAATACCCCCACGCGAATGACCCTACGTCCATACGCGAATGAAAGTGTAGGAAAGGATGGGACTTCAGGAAAATTCGATTCTGAAAATCTTTACATAGAGGGAGACAACCTCGAAGTTTTAAAAGTACTCCGGGAGACCTATCTTGGTAAGGTGAAGATGATTTATATTGATCCACCCTATAATACAGGAAAAGACTTTGTGTATAAAGACCGACGGTATCTTTCCCAAGAAGAGATGAATAAACTCGAGGGTAAGTTTGATGAATACGGAAATGCACTTGTAGCTAATACAGATTCCAATGGTAGATTCCACACAGACTGGCTCAATATGATATATCCACGTCTGAAAGTAGCTCGCGACCTGCTTTCCGAGGATGGTGTTATATTCATATCAATGGACGATAACGAGATCAAAAATTTGAAGGCGATATGTGATGAAATATTTGGCTCTCAAAATTTCCTCGCACAAGTTGTGTGGGAACGCTCATTCTCACCTATAAACCTAATGAAACACTTTTCACCATCTCACGACTATATTTTGGTATATGCCAAAAATCAAGAACTGGCACAATGTTTCGGTATACCACGCTCTGAAGAGGCCGATAATCGATACTCTAATCCAGATAACGATCCTCGCGGTCCTTGGATGTCAAGTGACATATCAGTCGGACCTGCTATTGAGGCGAATATCTATCCAATTACTACTCCTTCTGGCCGAGTGGTAGAGCCTCCAGCTGCTCGCAGCTGGAGTCTCTCGCGGAATGCATTCCGCGAGAGACTCGCCGATAATCGAATTTGGTTCGGCCCAAATGGTGACGGCGTTCCTAGAATAAAGCGTTTCCGCTCTGAGTTACGAAAAACAGGGATAACACCAATGACAATTTGGAAGTATACTGAAGTTGACCACTCTCAAGGTGCTACTCAAAAGTTGGCCAATCTTTTTGAAGGCAAAAAATACTTTGATTATCCCAAACCGGTTGATTTATTGAAACGCTGCCTTGCACTCTATACTGTTGGGGATTGTATCGTCATGGACTTTTTTAGCGGAAGTGGTACATTTGCTCAGGCCGTTATGGAACTCAATTTGGAGGACGGAAGTGACCGGAAATATATTTTAATTCAGGCTCCTGAAAAAATGGAAAATCCGGCTAATGTCACTCTTACATTTGACACAATACCCGAATTTGCAGAGGAGCGTATTCGTCGTGCCGGCAAAAAAATTAAGGAGGAAGCTGGTTCGCAGGGGTGTGATATAGACTATGGATTCCGTGTGCTCAAACTCGACACGTCAAATATGAAGGATTTCTTCTACGATCCATCAAAGATAACTACATCTCTCTTTGATGATATGGCCGATAACGTAAAAGACGGAAGAAATGATGAGGATCTTCTCTTCCAAGTGATGCTCCAGAACAACATTCCACTTTCTTCGAGCATCGAAAAAGAGAAGATAAACGGACATGACATCTTCAACGTAAATGATGGTTTCATGATCGCCACTTTCGACCAGTCAATCGATGATGACACAATCATTGAAATTGCCAAGCGTGAACCAGTAAAATTCGTCATGCGTGAGCCGAAGGCCGATGGATCATCAACGAATCCCGACAACATAATCGACAATTTTGAGCAGAAGTTTGATCTCTATTCTCCCTCTACGGTGAGAACTATAATCTGACACACTTATGAGCCAAGAGAAGAAGAAAAAAATGAAGCTCAAGTTTAAGGTTCAACAGTATCAGACTGATGCCGTTGAATCTACAGTGGCTGTTTTCGACGGCCAACCCTTCAACGACGGTGCTTCGTATCGTATAGACCCGGGTAAATCTATTGATTTTGAATATACAGGCTTCCGCAATGCTGATATAATTCTTGATTCAGACTCAATTAGGACGAACATTCATGGTATCCAACAGGAAAATGGAATCCCTTGGTCTGGGGGTAAAGCCTCTCCTGGTGCGGCTCCTATCAATTTAGATATCGAGATGGAAACCGGCACGGGAAAGACTTATGTATATATCAAGACAATTTTTGAACTCAACCGCCGATACGGATGGTCGAAGTTTATTATTGTCGTGCCGAGCATTGCAATTCGTGAAGGTGTAGCCGAAAGCTTTGCCATAATGGAAGATCATTTCTTTGATCAGTATGGTAAGAAAATCCGCTGGTTTATCTACAACAGCGATAAACTTACAGACATAGAATCCTACTCTCAGGATGGAAATATCAATGTCATGATTATCAATAATCAGGCTTTTGCTTCATCTATGAAGGAGGGGGCGGCTAATAAGGCTGCTCTTAAGATCTACTCCGAACAGGATAACTTTGCTTCAAGAAAACCGATAGATGTAATCGCAGCCAATCACCCTATTGTGATTCTTGACGAACCCCAGCGTCTTGGTGGAGAAGCTACGCAGAAAGGTATCAAGCGTTTTAACCCTTTGTTCACGCTCAACTATTCCGCAACTCACAAAGTCAAGCATGACACGGTGTATGCACTTGATGCACTTGACGCCTACCGTCAGCGTTTGGTAAAACGAATCAGCGCCATTGGTCATCATGTTGCCAATCCGACACCTACAGCGTATATGGCCATAAAGGAAGTGTCCTCAAAAAAGAATGCGATTAAAGCCAAGATCGAGATTCTAAAGAAGCTCGCAGCCGGAAAAGTGACATTCTCCACTGTTGAGTTCTCAATAGGAGACGCTCTAATTAAGCCTGCTAAACTGGAAGTCTATGATGGCTACACAATATCTGAGATTAATCCTGAGAGGCAGACCGTTTCGTTTACAAATGGAGTTGTCATGAAAGTGGGAGATGTCCGGGGTGATGATTCCTATAGATCAGATCTTCAACGCGAACAAATCCGCAGCACTATCAAGGCGCATTTTGATAAGGAAAGGGATTTGTTCAAACGTGGCATAAAGTGCCTTTCTCTTATCTTCGTAGACTACGTAAGCAATTACAGGAAGTATGATGAAAACGGAAATGCTGTAAAAGGAGAACTTCAAAAGATATTTGAAGAAGAATACTCACGTCTTGTGGAAAAGGAATATCATGCTTGGGACGAGGAATACAATGAATATCTTCGTCAGCAGCGGCCATATCAGACCCATAGTGGTTACTTCTCAATTGACAAAAACAAGCGGTTTGTCAATACAGAAAGCGACAAGGAGGGAGACAGCGACGATAAGGAGGCCTACGATCGTATTCTAAAAGACAAGACATGGCTTCTAAGTATGGAAAGGGATTCTCCACGCTTCATATTCTCCCACTCTGCACTACGTGAAGGTTGGGACAATCCGAATGTATTCCAGATTTGTATGCTGAGAAATTCGTCGAATGACATGTCACGTAGGCAAGAAGTGGGCCGTGGTTTGCGTGTCTGTGTTGACAAAGATGGAGTAAGACAGGACGCTGAACTCTTAGGTGCGGATTTCTATGAAGTGAACGAATTGACTGTCATTGCCAATGAATCTTTCGCCGATTTCAGCAAGGGTCTGCAAGATGAAATCGAAAAGACTCTTCGTGAACGTCCTCAGAAGATTAATGACGATTACTTAAATCGATTTATTGGTATGAAGCTCCCCACAGATGATGGGGGGAAAAGGGAAGTTACACCAAATGATATGAAAAGATTTTCACTTTATTTGGAAGATAATGACTACATAAATTCTGTCGGTGAACCCACTGCAGAATATCGTAAGGCTTCTGCAAATAATTCGCTTGCTCCTTTTGATAAAAAAATAGAGCATTTTTCTAAATCATTCAAAAGGATTGTAGACGCAGTCCTTGATAAAGATGCATTGAAAGAGTTGTTGAAAGATATTACCGATAAAGAATCTACAGAGGTAAATCATCTTAACGACAACTTTATAAAAGAAGAGTTCAAGTCACTTTGGAAGGAAATCAACCATAAGTATGTCTACACTGTCCATTACGACAGCAAGCAATTGGTTTCCAACTCAATTAAAAGCATTAATGAGAAGCTTAATATTCAGAAGCCTCTGATAATAAGAGAAAAAGGAAGCCAAACAGAAAATCTGGGTTTGATAAGAACAGTATCTGAGGTCGGAAAAGATTATGGCAATTCCGATATGACTTACCGTGTAAGTTCAGCAGATATTGTCGGAAGAGTAGCGGCTGAAGCTCGCCTTACTCGTCAGACTGTTGTGAACATACTCAAAGGATTATCTCAAGAGAAATTGGATATGCTTGGCTGGAATCCAGAGCAATTTATCGCCCAAGTTGCCCAATTTATACGTGTAGAGAAAGCTACCATGATTGTAGACCATATCCAATATGATCCGACCGACAGAACTTATGACTCCAAAATTTTTACATTGAAAACTAAAGGCGATGTAAAAAAAGCTATCAAAACTAACAAGCATATCTCTGACTATGTGTTCTTTGATAGCGATGGAGAGAAAAAATTTGCCGAGAATCTGGAAACAGCATCAGAGGTAGTGGTCTATGCTAAGCTACCACGAACTTTCCAGATTCCAACTCCTGTTGGTGCCTATGCTCCCGACTGGGCGATAGCTTTCGAAGCTGATGGACTGAAGCACATTTATTTTGTTGCTGAGACCAAAGGCACACTGGATTCAATGCAACTCAAGCAAGTAGAATTGGCGAAAATTAAATGTGCAGAGACTCTGTTCAACGAATGCTCGGATGCCAATGTACGTTATGAGCATGTGGATTCCTTTGATATTCTGCGTAACAGACTTCAGAAATATATTAGCCAAAAGGTAAGAAAATGAACATTGATATTGACTACATAAGAAATCTTGCTTCATACAATGAGGGTGTGGATGTCGAGTTCAAAGAAACCACCGGGCAATTAAACCGCGGTATGGAGACTTTGTGCGGTATGGTAAATGGACGTGGGGGCATAGTGGTATTTGGAGTCAATAACAAAGGAAAGATAATCGGACAGGAAATTTCAGATAAAACTACACGTGAGATTGGGGATGCCCTCGGTCGGTTTGACCCGGCCATAGCCCTCCAACCCCAATATATCCCATTGGGAGATTCCAATAAGTATCTGATTGTCTTTTGCTCAAACGGTATGGAGAGTGACAAACCATATATGTGGGATGGTAAACCATATCAGCGGCATGACAGCGTAACCACTATAATGCCGCGAGAGCGTTTTCTACGCCTTCATGAAGAACAAACAGGATTAACATATAAGTGGGAGCGCAAAGTTAATACAAATCTTACTATCGACTCTCTTGACAATGATTTAATTCAAAGAGTAGTTGAAGGTGGCATACGACGCGGTAGATTAAGTGACGAAGCCAAGATCAACAATATCCCAACAATCCTTAATCGTCTGAATCTTCTACAAAATGGTTTAGTACGAAATTCAGCTGCCATCTTATTCGGTAAGGATTTGACAGATTACCCGCAAGCACTTTTGAGGCTTGCACGGTTTAAAGGCACCGATAAGAAAGTATTTATTGACAATAAGCAGGTCTACGGCAACATTTTTGAGTTGTCTTCGCGTGCTATGGACTTCTTTTTCAAGCATCTATCTTTATCAGGCACAACCCACAAACGGATAGAACGAAAAGATGATCTGGAAATTCCATACGATGTTCTACGCGAAAGTACCGTCAACAGCCTTTGTCATAGAGCATGGCAGCAGGAGGCGAGTTCAATTGGTATTGCCATCTACGATAACCGAGTAGAGATTGAAAATGCAGGGCGCTTCCCGGCCACTTTGTCACCTCAACTTTTAACAGCAGAGGAAACGACAGGGCAAATGAATACGTCTTTACCACCAAATCCAGATATTGCCAATGTTATGTTTATTGGAGGACTAATAGAACATTGGGGACGCGGTTTATCAATGATGAGCAAGGAGTGTCAGAAAGCCGGTCTTCCAAAGCCACAGATAATTGACAATGGATTTATGGTTAAAGTGGTTATTGCGCGTCCTACAATTGAAAGTAGGACACCAGTAGGACACCAGCAGGACACCAGTAGGACACCAGCAGGACACCAGCAGGACACCAGT
>CAZGJH010000033.1:0-23424 GCA_964525735.1 uncultured Sangeribacter sp. | reverse complement strand
ATATGATCTGTTAACCCAAATGCTTAACTTTCATGCGTAAAATTCTTACATTTTCACTTTTGGCAGCTGCCGTAGTGCCTTCTGTTGCCAAGGATCGCGTCACTCACGACCCTTCTGCTACCAACACCGAGTCGATTCTGCATGCTTGGAGTTGGAATTTCCCTACCATCGCTGAGAATATGAAGCAAATCAAGGATGCTGGCTTCACTATGATTCAGACCTCACCTGTGCAGAATTGCTTCCAACCGGAAGGGAGCGGAAAGAAGATTTTCGACGACAATATCACTGAGGGTCAGTGGTATTACTATTACCAGCCTACCGATTGGAAAATCGGCAATTACATCCTCGGCGACCGCAACCAGATGAAGGCCATGATGGATTCGGCAGCCAAGTACGATATCAAGGTAATCGTAGACGTGCTTCCCAATCATACCGCTTTCGATGTGGATGCCGTTTCCGACGATTTCTACAAAGCCGTAGGCGGTCGCGACAAGATGTATCACACACAGGGTCTTCTCCCGGTGGAAGACTACAACGATCGCCTTCAGTGCACGCTCTGGGGTTCCGGTGCGCTGCCTGACGTGAATACAGAGAATCCCGATTTCCAGAAATATTACATGGAATTTGTCAACGACCTGCTCTCGCTCGGCGTGAGAGGTTTCCGTTATGACACCGCCAAGCATATAGGCGTTCATTCCGACCCCGTCGACACCGCCGCAGGTGTGAAGGAGAATGATTTCTGGGATGTAGCCACCGGCAGAAAGGCGGTTAAGGGTGTTAAGCTCGCTGTGCCCTATGACTCCTTATTTGTATATGGGGAGGTGCTTCAGGATAGAAACGTGCCAGAAGCAGAGTATGCCGAATATTTCGGACAGACGGCCTCCGGCTACGGCCATGTGCTGAGAGAGGCTCTTGAGAAGGGCACCGTCAACGGTCTTGATCTCGTGAACTGGCACCACACTTCGGCTCCCGAATACCTCACCACCTGGGTCGAGAGCCACGACACCTACGCCAACGCCCACGAGTCGGCCCATCTCACCGACGACCAGATACGCACCGGCTGGGTGTTCCTCACGGCACGTCAGAACGGCACTCCCCTATTCTTCAGTCGCCCGATGGGCTCCACGCGCCAGGCTTACTGGGGCGACAATGTGCTCGGAGCTCGCGGCAACGACGAATTCTTCCATCCGGAAGTTGTGGCCGTGAATAAATTCCGCACAGCCATGAACGGCCAGAAGGAGGATCTTCAGTTCTCGCCCGACGGGAAAGTGCTTGTAGTGAACCGTGGCAAGAAAGGGGCTGCGATAGTCAATATTGCCGGAATTGCCAATTCTGTCAATGTCCCGACAGGATTGCCCGACGGCACTTACCGCGATGTAGTGTATGGCAAAGAATTCAAGGTAAAGAAAGGGAAGCTCACCGGAATCGTAGCTCCCTATAAGACCTACATACTTCAGAAATAAAAATACTTAAAAAGAGAAACATTTCTGCTTTCAGAAGTGTTTCTTTTTTAGTATAACCCAAACGGATTTAGTATAACCCAACCGGAGGCGCGAGCCTTCTTGCCGCATCAAAATTTAATTGGCACGCAATTTGCATGACAAATGCAGCGGAAACGCCCTTCTCGGAGGGAAATACTAATGTTGGAAAACCTTATAAAAGAAATCAAAATATGAAAATCAAACCATTAGCAGATCGCGTTCTTATCGAACCGACAGCAGCAGAAGAAGTCACAATGAGTGGCATTATCATACCTGACTCCGCGAAAGAGAAGCCCCTCAAAGGCAAAGTCGTAGCCATAGGCAACGGCACAAAAGATGAGCCGATGGTGCTCAAAGAGGGTGATACGGTGCTCTACGGCAAATATGCCGGCAGCGAAATCGAATTCGAAGGCACCAAATATCTCATGATGCGTCAGAGCGATGTTCTCGCAGTAGTGGAATGATTCGTCAGGTTTGCCACTGCAAACCGATCAATTATCAAGAAAAGCTTCTAAGAAAATGGCAAAAGAAATTAAATTCAATATCAAAGCTCGTGAAGAGCTTAAGAAAGGCGTCGACGCACTTGCCGACGCAGTGAAAGTGACACTTGGTCCTAAGGGCCGCAACGTAATTATCGAGAAGAAATTCGGTGCGCCTCACATCACGAAAGATGGTGTGAGCGTGGCACGCGAAGTTGAGCTCGAAGATCCCTTCCAGAACATGGGCGCACAGCTCGTGAAGGAGGTAGCTTCGAAGACTGGTGATCAGGCCGGCGACGGCACAACTACCGCCACCGTTCTTGCGCAAGCAATCGTAAACGTAGGACTCAAGAATGTGGCTGCTGGTGCAAATCCTATGGATCTTAAGCGCGGCATCGACAAAGCCGTGAGCAAGGTAGTAGAACAGATCGCTTCGATGAGCGAGGAAGTGGACGACGATATCAACAAGATTGAGAACGTGGCCCGCGTATCAGCCAACAACGACGAAGAGATCGGCCGCCTTATCGCAGAGGCCATGCAGAAAGTGAAGAAAGAGGGTGTGATCACAGTTGAGGAGGCCAAAGGCACCGAGACTACTGTAGACATCGTAGAGGGTATGCAGTTCGACCGTGGTTACATCTCCCCCTACTTCGTGACCAACAGCGAGAAGATGGAGTGTGAGATGGATTCACCATTCATCCTTCTTTACGACAAGAAGATCTCCAACCTCAAAGATCTTCTCCCCGTGCTTGAGGCTGTGGCACAGAGCGGCCGCCCCATGTTGATCATCGCTGAGGATGTCGACAACGAGGCACTTGCCACACTCGTAGTGAACCGTCTCCGTGGCTCACTCAAGATCTGCGCCGTGAAGGCTCCTGGTTTCGGCGATCGCCGTAAAGAGATGCTCGAGGATATCGCTATCCTCACCGGCGGCACAGTGATCAGCGAACTGAAGGGTATGCAGCTTGCACAGGCCAACCTCCAGGATCTCGGCACAGCAGAGAAGGTGACTGTAAACAAAGACAACACCATTATCGTGAATGGCGCCGGTTCGAAAGAGGCTATCCAGGATCGTATCAACCAGATCAAAGCCCAGATCGAGACCACAACTTCCAACTACGACAAGGAGAAACTCCACGAGCGTCTTGCAAAACTCGCCGGTGGCGTGGCAGTGCTCTACATCGGAGCACCTTCTGAGGTAGAGATGAAAGAGAAGAAAGACCGTGTAGATGATGCCCTTTCAGCCACACGTGCAGCTATCGCCGAAGGTATCGTGCCTGGTGGCGGCGTAGCTTACATCCGCTGTCTCCCCGCTCTCGACGAGCTCAAGGGTGACAACGACGATGAGAACACCGGTATCGCCATCATTCGTCGCGCAATCGAGGAGCCTCTCCGTCAGATTGTAGCTAATGCAGGCGTAGAGGGTGCCGTTATCGTTCAGAAAGTGAAAGAGGGCACCGGCGACTACGGTTACAATGCCCGCACCGACACATTCGAGAACTTCTTCCAGACAGGTGTGATCGACCCAGCCAAGGTGACACGTGTAGCACTTGAGAACGCAGCCAGCATCGCAGGTATGTTCCTCACCACAGAGTGTGTGATCGCCGAGAAGAAAGATGACACCCCTGCCGCACCGATGGCAGCTCCCGGCATGGGCGGTATGGGCGGCATGATGTAATTTGCCCCAATCTACACCTTAATAATATGCTATCAAAAGAAAGCTCATCCAAAAGGATGGGCTTTTTTTGTGCATATCAGAGAATTTTAGTAATTTTGAGCAAAATAAGAGAAAATGCTTTCAATTAACAATCTTTCAGTAGAATTTTCAGCTAAACCACTCTTTACCGACATATCATTCGTGATCAATCCCAACGATAAGATCGCCTTGGTGGGTAAAAACGGAGCTGGGAAATCGACTATGCTCAAAATCCTGGCAGGTTTGCAGGCTCCCACATCCGGGTCGGTGAGCAAGCCCAACGGCGTGACAGTAGGGTATCTGCCTCAGCAGATGAAGCTTGCTGATGAAACCACCGTTTTCGAGGAGACACAGAAAGCCTTCAGAGAGAGGTTGGCCATGGAGAAGGAGTTGGAACAACTGAACAATCGCTTGGCAGAAGCCACCGACTATGAGAGCGAAGCCTATCAGAAACTCCTCGACCAGATAGAGCGCCTCTCCGACAAGATATCTTTCGACGCAACGCAGAACATAGAGGCCGAGATAGAGAAGACCCTTATCGGCCTCGGCTTTTCGCGCGACGACTTCAACCGCCCGACAAGCGAATTTTCGGGTGGATGGCGTATGCGAGTGGAATTGGCCAAGATACTGCTGCAGCGTCCCGACGTGCTACTGCTCGACGAGCCCACCAACCATCTCGATATCGAGTCGATACAATGGCTCGAACAGTTTATGGTGTCGAAAGCGAAAGCGGTGGTGCTCGTAAGTCACGACCGTGCCTTCCTCGACAACGTAACGAAGAGGACAATCGAGATAAACTGCGGCCACATCTACGATTACAAGGTGAGCTATACCCCATTCGTGGCTCTGCGCGACGAGCGACTTGAGCAGCAGCGACGCGCTTATGAAAATCAGCAGAAGTTGATCGCCGACACAAAAGCTTTCATAGAACGCTTCCGATATCAAGCCACGAAGGCTGTGCAGGTGCAAAGCCGAATCAAGCAACTCGAAAAGATCGTGCCGATAGAAGTGGATGAGGTAGACACCTCCCGTCTGCGACTGAAGTTCCCACCCTCCCCTCGTTCGGGAGATTTCCCGCTCATAGTGGAAGACCTCAGCAAAAGCTACGGCGACCATACGGTGTTCTCCAATGCCGAGTTTACGATAAGGCGCGGCGAGAAGATCGCATTCGTAGGGAAGAACGGCGAGGGAAAATCTACGATGGTGAAGTGCATAATGGGAGAAATACCATTTGACGGCCATCTGAAACTCGGCCACAACGTAAAAATCGGTTATTTCGCGCAGAATCAAGCGCAGCTGCTCGACGAGGATATCACGGTGTTTGACACAATCGACAACGTGGCCACCGGCGACATGCGCACGAAAGTGAGAGATATCTTGGGAGCCTTCATGTTTGGCGGCGAGGCTTCGGATAAGAAAGTGAAAGTGCTATCGGGAGGTGAGAAAACGCGCCTCGCGATGATCAAGCTACTGCTGGAGCCGGTGAACTTCCTTATTCTCGACGAGCCCACCAACCACCTCGACATGCGCACGAAAGACATCCTGAAAGAGGCCATAAAAGATTTCGACGGCACAGTGATCGTGGTGAGTCACGACCGTGAATTTCTCGACGGACTCGTGGAGAAAGTCTACGAATTCGGCGGCGGGAAAGTGACCGAGAATCTCGGCGGCATCTACGACTTCTTACGCAAGAAGAATCTCGAAAACCTCAACCAGCTCGACCAGACCAAACTCTCATCGGCCGGTTCACCATCACGGCTCTCATCTGCCGGTTCGCCCTCTACCAGTCAGGCGGACGCTGCCTCGGGCACCGAAGCGGAATCGAAAAGCGAGGGACGCCTTTCGTATGAGGAGCAGAAAGAGCGCGAGAAGGTGGTGAAACGAGCCTTGAAGGCCATATCAAAAGCTGAAGAGAGAGTGTCGGAACTTGAGGCGAAACAGAAGCAGCTTGAAGAGAAGCTTTCTGCGGGCGACGCCTCTCAGGAAACACTCGATGCCTATGCGGCCGTAAGCGAAGAGCTCGAAAAGGCGATGGAAGAATGGGAATCGGCGCAGGAGGAATACGACAGCCTCAGCGCAGAGAAATGATGCGCCACGCCCAAGCCGGCAACAAAAACCCAGACAAGCATCTTATAACCAAGAGTGCAAATTAGAAGAAAACAACAATAGACAATATGACATTAAAGAGATTATTATTAGGAGCAGCGGGTATTCCGCTCTTTGCCATGGCGATGACTCCCCATGGCATCAACCAGGCAAATCTTGACACCTCCGTAGACCCAGGCGAAAATTTCTACCTCTACGCCTGCGGAGGCTGGATGAAGAACAACCCGCTCACACCCGAATACTCGCGATTCGGTACTTTCGACCAGTTGCGCGAGAACGCTCGCCTGCAGCTTCAAGACCTTATCACCGGTCTTTCGGCCAATCCCGATTCAAAAGTAAAGGGCACGAACGCTCAGAAAGTGAGCGACCTTTACGCCTTGGGAATGGACAGCGTGCGCCTCAATAAAGAGGGGGCCGCACCGCTTATGCCCATGGTAGAGAAGATCAATTCGTATTCTCCCGAGGAGTTCGCTTCACTGATCTCATGGATGCACAATGGCATCACAAGCTCATTCTTCTCAACCGGCGTGGGCACCGACGCGAAAAACTCCGACCGCAATATCATGCACATCGGGGAAGTGGGACTCGGATTGGGCGACCGCGATTACTATCTTGAGAAGAACGAAACCAACGAGAAGATCTTGGCCGCTTACGAGAAATACGTGAAGCGCCTGATGGAGCTCATCGGTTACGACGAAGCCGCTCAGCAGCGAGTTTGGGACAACGTGATCACACTGGAGACCGAATTCGCCAAAAACAAGATGACGCGCGAGCAGCGCCGCAATCCTCAGCTCCGCTACAACATCAGAAGCTACGACCAGATCAAGAAAGATTATCCCAACTTCGATTGGGATACCTATTTCTCAAAGCTCGACATAGAGAATCTCACCGAAGCTAACGTGTCTAACCCGGCGTTTCTGGAGTTTATCAATGCCTATCTCCCCACGCTCTCGCAGCAGCAGATCAAGGATTACCTTGTGTATGACGCAGTCTCAGATTCATCAGGCTTGCTCAGCGACGATTTCCAGGATGCGAATTTCGAAATGTTCGGCAAAGTGATGAGCGGCAAAGAGGAGCAGGAACCGCGCTGGAAGAGAGCCATGGCCATGCCCAACTCCATGCTCGGCGAGGCTGTGGGTGAGCTCTACGTGGAGAAATACTTCCCCAACGAGAACAAGACCTATATGGTGACATTGGTAGAGAATCTCCGCAAGGCACTTGGGAAACATATCGAAAACCTCTCCTGGATGAGCGACGAGACCAAGAAGAAGGCACTCGATAAACTTGCCACATTCACCGTGAAGATCGGCTATCCCGACAAATGGAAAGATTACTCCGAAATCGAGATAGACCCCGCAAAGAGCTATATGGAGAACGTATACAACGCCTCCGTATGGTTTACACAAGACAATTACAAGAAACTCGGCAAACCCGTAGACCGCACCGAATGGCACATGACCCCGCAGACCGTGAACGCCTACTACAACCCCACCACCAACGAGATCTGCTTCCCGGCCGGCATACTCCAAGCGCCCTACTTCGACTTGACAGCCGACGATGCGCAAAACTATGGCGCGATCGGCGTGGTGATCGGTCACGAGATGACCCACGGCTTCGACGACTCCGGGCGCCAGTATGACAAGGATGGCAATCTGAGCAACTGGTGGCTCGACGAGGATGCGGAACGCTTCACAGTGCTCGCCGATGCCTTGGCCGACCAATTCGACAAGGTAGAGGTGGCCCCCGGCGTGTTTGCCAACGGTCGCTTCACACTCGGCGAAAACATAGCCGACCAGGGTGGTCTGCGCGTGGCTCTCACGGCTTATCTCGACTCGATGGCCGACAAGAAGATGGAAGATATCGACGGGCTCACTCCGCTTCAGCGATTCTACCTTGCGTATGCCAACGTATGGGCAGGAAACATCCGACCCGAGGAGGTGCTTTCGCGCACAAAAACCGACCCCCACTCGCTCGGCGAGAACCGTGTGAACGTAACCCTACGTAACATCGAGCCCTTCTTCGAGGCATTCGATATCAAAGAGGGCGACAAGATGTTCCGTCCCGAAAACGAGCGTGTCGTAATCTGGTAAGCGGTATGTACGGATTAATCGGTTACCCGCTCGGACATTCCTTCTCCGCGAATTTCTTCAACAAGAAATTCGCGGATGAAGATATCGACGAAGAATATCGGCTGTTTCCCCTCGAAAATATCGGGGAGCTGACAGGTTTGCTATCGGAGCACCCCGATTTGAAAGGACTCAACGTGACGATTCCCTACAAGAGTAAAGTGATTCCCTACCTGAACTCACTCGATGAGGATGCAGAGAAGATCGGGGCTGTGAACGTGATAAAGATCGACCCTTCAGGGAGTCTGAAAGGCTACAATACAGATGCCGTAGGATTTCGCCAATCATTGCGTCCGTTGCTACATCCCAACATACGCGAGGCGTTGGTGTTGGGCACGGGAGGAGCTTCGAAAGCCGTGGCGCATGTGCTTGAGCAGCTCGGCATATCCCCCTTGAAAGTGTCGCGTCACCCCTCGGAGGGGGAGATTTCGTATGCCGAAATAACCCCGGAATTGATAGCCGGCCATCGGCTCATTGTAAACACCACTCCCCTGGGAATGTGGCCAAAGACCGATGAGGCTCCCGATATTCCCTATCACCTGCTCACACCTCACCACGTTTGCTACGACTTGGTCTACAACCCCGAGACAACCGAATTCATGCGCAGAGCCGCCAAATATGGAGCCGTGACCAAAAACGGACTTGAAATGCTCCATCTCCAGGCTTTGGCGGCTTGGGATATCTGGCAAACAAATTAGAACTTATGCCCTTTCTCACACCCCTATGCGGATTAATTTTGGGGATACTGATGGCAAATCAGTTTCACCAAATTATGTGGGGATTGATACCGATTGCAGCCGGCGCGGCCCTCTACCTCTACCTTTTGAGGCAGATGGCCGACCCACTCAAAGCGATACGGATCAATCCCCTGCATAATTTATGGGTGTTTCTGATCTTCTCGGGAATCGGCTTTATAGCCTATTCGCTTCAGCGGCCCGCGACACTTTCCGACGGAGAAATCTCAAAATTACATATGGCGCAGGGTGTAGTGGTGAGAACGGAATCACGGGCCAACGGCGACAGGATACTCGCCAAAGTGACACATCTCACAGATTCGCTCGGAGCCCTTCATGAAATAAATTCGATGACAGTGCTCATCGCCACACAGGGTTTTTCGACCGATCCTGGCGACATCATCATTTTCCCGGCAAGGCTCCAAGAGATCACCGACAATCCCAACTACCGCCCCAACGGGTATCCGGAGAGAATGAAGCGTCAAGGCATCCTCTATCGGGTGGCGTTGAAAGAGGGTGAAATCAAAATCGTAGGCAATCACGCGTCCCTATCGAGCAAAGCATGGGAACTGCGCAACAATCTCATCGCCAAGATTGAAAAATCGTCGCTCTCACGCGAGACTGTCAACTTCACAGTGGCCCTCATATTCGGCGACCGGTCCTTCATTTCAGAAGAGACCCGCCAAAATTTCAGTAATATCGGAGTGTCGCATATCCTCGCCTTGAGCGGCCTGCACGTTGGCATCCTGATGATAATCATCGGCTTCTTGCTCTACCCTCTGAGATTTCTCGGCTGGCACAGGATTGCACTTTACATCTCGATTTTGATTATCTGGGGTTTTGCAGTGTTGACGGGTCTGTCGCCCTCCACAGTGAGATCATGCCTGATGCTTACATTGGGTCTTATAGCCTTCTCACTGCAACGACAGGCTCCAGCGATCAATTCGCTTGTAGCCGCCACGTTCATAATACTGCTCCTCTCCCCTGCTTCGCTCTACGACGTAGGGCTTCAGCTGAGCGTGGTGTGTGTGGCGAGCATATTGGTTTTCGCCGAGGCGTTGAATCCCGTAGACCATCACCATCATCCGCGTATTCATTCGCTCGTAAATGCCGTGGCAGTATCAATGGCTGCCACATTGAGTTCATGGGTCGTGGTGTCTTATTACTTCGGCACGGTGCCTTTGCTGTTTATCCCGGCCAATTTCATACTCCTGCCGGTGCTACCGCTCTTCATGGCTCTCGCCTTGAGCTACATCATCCTGATAACGTTGGGAATCGACCTTTCATGGCTCGCGTATTGCCTCGATTCAATTTACGCGATGTTTCAATACGCCGCGCAGTTGCTTCAATTTGCGGGAGAAACAGCCGTGGAATATCAAACGGGATTGCAAGTGGCGGTGTGCTGGTTGGCCGGAGTAATAGCCGTAGGATACGGGATAAAGAGGGAAAAGAAAGCGAGGCAGTGGGCTTACACCGCAGGCGGCGTATTATTCGGATTGAGCATAGTATTGATTTTCACTACAGGGGAGGAAGAGAGAGATGAATTGATTGTGCAAAACAACTTCAGGCAGATTTCTGTGGTGATATATGAGAAGGGACGGGAATACGAACTTGAGTTGCCGTTGAGAAGCATCGGAAGGATTCAAAGGGGAGAAATAGAATTGATATCTATCGATTGCTTGGCCGATTCGGCGGCATTGAAAGAGGCAATGGAGAAGGGAGCAGATAAGGGCTCGGAGAAGGGAGTTGATAAGGGCTCGGGTATTATAACCCGGCATCTGATAATTAGCGGAGGATCCTACGGACTGACGTTGGGGGAGATACCCGGCATCAGAGAATTTGACAAAATAATACTCCATTCTTCTATACGTAGAAAAATGGAGGCGCAATTGATAAAAGAAGCCGAAGAAATGGGGCTTACGAATATTCACAGTTTACGTGAAGACGGGCCGTTGAAACTATCCTTTGAAGATGAAGAACCTCTTGCAAAGAGATAATCGAAGACACTATTGTCGGTGACAACCTTGCTATCCTCTTCCACCTCTTTTTTGAGCTGGTGAGTCTTATTGGGGTTTTCAAATCCTTCGCCTTTAGCGAGACGCCCTATGGAGAGAAGAATCATCACCATGGCGGCAAGAATGACGAATACTAATATGGTTTGTAACACTAAGGTCATAATTCTTTATAAGTTGTGAAGCGGGGGGTTGCTTCGGGATTACTGATAAAATGATTTCTTGTCTTTTCAACAAAGATATTCGGGAAAAGGTTTGTGGGGTTTTTGAAATTTTTTGAGGGCTGCTGATTTGGCGATAGAGGCTGCTTATTTGGCGAGGCAAAGGGGGGCTTTTTTCTATATAAAGCTTTTTTCTATATAAATAAGGAGTGAGGGGGGATTAAAAATAATTTTAAAATTTTTTCAATTTTTCAAAACTATATTTCTCCCCGAGCGTTAATAAGATAAACAAACACAAAACAATTTCTCTAAATCTTAAATCAATCGAGTTATGAAAAAAACAGTATTATTCATGGCAGCCCTTGCAACCGTGTCTTGCGGATGGGCCCAGAATCTCGCTAAGAACGAAGCAAAAGCCCTGCAGGCGTTCATCAGCCAGCCCGCAGCCAATGGTGGCACAAACGGTCAGGCTCTCGGTTTCTCCGGCGGTAACGTAGCTTCTCTTCCCGGCATCACCGTATCGAACGGTCACGTAACAGAAATCAAATGGAACGGCAAGGATCTTGCTGGTTCACTCGACCTCAACAACTTCTCATCACTTGAGAAAGTTGACGTCAGCAACAATAAGCTCACCTCACTCACAGTAGTATCTCCGACAGTAGTTGAGGTTAACGCTTCCAAGAACCGTCTTACCTCCGCACAGTTTGACGCTCAGCAGCTTCAGGTGCTCAAGCTCAACCGCAACCGTATCACTGATATCGACCTCACAGGCACTCCGTTCCTGAAGAAGTTTAACATCGCTTCCAACCACCTCGTTGACCTCGATGTTTCAAACGCAGTGAACCTCACCTACCTGAACGCAATGAGCAACAAGCTCGAGGATCTTTCAGTGACCAACTGCCAGGCTCTTAAGACTCTCTACGCCGGCTACAACGATCTCTCTGCGATCACACTCGCCGGTCTGACTAATCTTCAGAACCTCAACCTTCAGGGCAACAAGATCCAGAAGCTCTATATCCAGGATCTCCCCTCTCTGGCTACTCTCGCTGTGAACGACAACCACATGGCTCAGCTCTCTGTGAATGGTTGCAAGGCCCTCAACGACATCTTCGCCGCTTACAACGACCTCACCACTTTCACTGTAGCTAACGTGCCTACACTTGCGTTCGTAAACCTTGAGTGGAACGACCTTACTTATGTTGACCTGAGCAACCTCAACTTCCTGCAGCGCGTCAACATCAGCAACAACCAGCTCCAGACTCTCGACGTAAGCTTCGACCCGATGCTGACTTACCTCAACATCAGCTACAACGTCAATCTGACCGACCTCCGCACAATGGCCGACACTCAGCTCCGTCAGGTAGTAGGCGAATGGTCGAACTTCAACGATCCTGAATCATTCTAAGATATAATCCTGCTTGAATTCTCCAAGGCAGTGATGAAAGCAAATCCACCGAGCCGGAAAGGTGGATAGATTAGAGAAAACAATGTGAAGGCGCCCCCTAAAAAGGGCGTCTTTTCGTTTTTTAACCCTCAAACTTGCCATAATTATAAATTTTTTATTAATTTTGTAATCTCAGATAATAATATTACTTCGCCCGGCTTTGCCAGGGCACACCTTTCTCCATTTTTTAATCTTCTTTTTGATGAAAAATAAACTGATAGCTGATGCCGGCTCAACAAAAGTAGAATGGGCGCTCCTCAAAAACGACGGAGCCATAGCATCATCTTTTACCACTGATGGAATCAATGCCATGCTCGCCTCCGAGGAGGTGATAGACAAGGCTTTCACTGATGTCGAGGCTCGCTTGCCCCACGATGTCAGTATCGACGAGGTGCATTATTACGGCGCGGGCTGTGCCACTCCTCAAATTTGCGGTATTATCCAGGCCGCACTCGCCAAGACCTTTCCTAATGCAGAAATTTTCGTCAGTTCAGATCTCTTAGGGGCTGCGCGCTCTTTGTTTGGAAACAAAAAAGGTATTGCCTGCATCTTGGGCACAGGTTCCAACTCATGCCTCTACGATGGCACCACGATCGTGGAGCAGATTCCCTCATTGGGATATGTGTTGGGCGACGAAGGAAGCGGGGCGGCCCTCGGGAAGCGTCTCGTGAGCGACGCGTTCAAAAACCAGTTGCCCGAATCAATCCGTGATAAATTTCTTAAAGACTATGGCATGTCGCTCTCCGGCATACTTGAGAAAATCTACCGCACCCCCTCCCCCAACAAATTTTTGGCGTCGCTCGTGCCCTTCCTCACCGACAACCTCTGGAACCCCTATATCTATTCGCTCGTGCTTAAGGAGTTGACGATATTCGTGCAGCGCAACGTAGCGATGTATAAGGGGGCCCACTCGCTCGACGTCAGCTTCACAGGATCGATAGCATATCATTTTGCAAAGATTCTGCGAGAGGCGGCCGAATCGCAGGGCTATCGGGTGACAGCCATTTCAGAAACTCCCATGGAGGGGCTGATTCAATTTCACAAAGCATAACAGATGTGTTGATAACAGATCATGTTGAAAAAGCATAACAGATCATGACCACCAGATTGAAAATATCGAGCCACATTCTACTTGTCTTGGCAGCTTTGGGCGCGTCGGCGCTTTCGGCACAGGCAAGAAGCGAATATTGGGAACAGAGAGTAACGCTCTTCAATCTTCTCCCGATAGAACCCGGCGACATTGTATTCTTAGGCAATTCAATAACCGACGGCGGGGAATTTGCCGAAATTTTCGACAATCCGGCCATCAAGAACCGAGGTATCTCTTCGGACGTCATATCAGGCGTAAGAGAGAGGCTCTATCAGGTGGTGGAGCACGATCCATCAAAAATATTCCTGCTCATCGGAATCAACGACGTTTCGCACGGCCTCACCGTAGACAATTTAGCCAATCAATATGAGGCACTCGTAAAGGAGATAAGGGAGAAGGCACCCGGCTCGAAACTCTATATCCAATCGATCATGCCGATCAACAACGACTTCAAACGTTACAAGAATCTCATCGGCAAAGAACGTGTGGTGACAGATCTCAACAAGCGTCTTGAGGTGATAGCACAGGAGAATGGAGCCGTATATATAGATCTTTGGGATAGCTTGGCGGATAAGAAAACGGGCAAACTCCGTAAAGAATTCACCAACGACGGCCTTCACCTGCTCGGAAAGGGGTATAAAGCCTGGACCGACGCCATACGTCAATACGTAGACGAACAGGATCAACAAAACCTTAACTTGAAATGAAACTGAAAAGAACAATACGATATATGCTTATATCGGGGATGTTGCTGACGGCATCTCCTATTCCCATTTATGCGCAAGAGAATCAGAACGTCATAGAGATCGACCCACTGTTTGAATATCCGATGGCTCCTGAGGAACTTGACGGACTGAATGCGAAGTCGAACTACCTCGTAGAGCATTTTTGGGATCCGATGGACTTCAAGACCAAGACAGCGATCGACCAGAACGCTCTCAACGATGCGATGAACGTATACACGGCTCCTCTGAGATGGGCCGATAAAGCGAAAGCCGATGTGGCGGTAGACCGCCTGCTTGATAAAGTTTCGAAAAACCCCACGCTCCTCGTACAGTTTACAAAAGCAGCTGAAGAGACCATGTATAGCCCACGGGCCGAGGTATGGATCGACGCGCTTTATATCAAATTTCTGAATGCCTTCCTAAAAAACAAGAAGATGTCGGAGGCACGCCGGAAACACTACCAGGAGCAGCTCACCCGCCTTTCGAACACTTTGGTAGGCAACACGGCGCCCACATTCACCTTCACGGGGCGCGGCAACAAGACAGAGACTTATGCGCCGATGTCGACCCCGACGATGATTATCTTCGGCAATCCCAACCAGGCAGATTGGCGCTTGGCAAGATTGAAACTTGAGACGAATGTTCAGCTCACACAGGCTGTAGACCAGGGTAAGCTGAACATACTCTACATACTCCCCTACGACGATCCCAACTGGGAGGCAAGCGTGGCCAATTATCCGGCCAAATGGACTACCGGCATGGCCCCCAACGTGGGCGAACAGCTCGACCTGCGAGTGGCTCCCGCTATCTACGTGATAGGAAGCGACGGCAAGATTGTGGCCAAAAACGTGACGCTCGACAATGCTCTGAGAACGGTGTTCGAACAGATCAACAAGCCGTAAAAAAGGCATGACGCAGTTTAAGTAAACTTCAAAACGTAACCCCTTCATTCTGACACATATGAAAATATTAATCAGAAAATTCAGTCTATCGCGACTGTTCAAACGCATCTATTTCCGCACCACAGGTTATTCATACACCAACTTGGGGCGGCTCTTTCTGCGTCTTTTCGTAGGAATAATGCTGCTGCAGTTTGGCGTGCGCCAACTGGCCCACTTCTACCAAGTGAACGAAGTGTTTCCTTCGGTGTTGGGAATGGGTTCGGAGGCATCGCTCATAGTGATGATCTGCATCGAGATCATTTGCTCGGTGTTCATCATGTTTGGGTTTCTTACGCGTCTGATGATACTGCCCCCCTTCATTTCGATGATCCTGGCGGAGTATCATCTTCTGCACAACAGCAGTGTGGAGGCCTCCTATCTTCTCGACTGGCAACAAGAGGGTTATCTTCCGATCATGTTTCTCGGCATCTACTTCTTCTTGGCCCTCGTGGGCCCCGGGAAAATTTCTGTAGACTACTTCCTCTCCCTTCACATCATCCATACGGAAAACAAGAGTGAGGACGAACTTGAAGAGGTATGAAAATTGCAGTGCTCATTTCAGGAGGCGTCGACAGCGCCGTGGTAGTGCATAAGCTTTATCAGGAGGGTCACGACCTTCACCTTTTCTATATCCGCATCGGAATGGACAATGGCGAAGGCGATTGCTCGGCCGATGAAGATATAGAGATGTGTGAGCTGATAGCCAGGAAATACGGGTTACCGCTGAAGGTGGTGAGCTTGCACAACGAATATTGGGATCATGTGATGGCCTATACCCTCGACACAGTGAAGAGGGGACTGACGCCGCACCCCGACATGATGTGCAACAAGATGATAAAATTCGGATTTTTCGAGGAGCGCTGGGGGCACGAATTCGACAAGACCGCCACGGGCCACTATGCTTCGGTGAAGGAGAAAGATGGAAAGCTCTATCTCGGCACGGCGAAAGATCCGGTGAAAGACCAGACCGATTTCTTGGCCCAGATCTCCTACGATCAGCTTTCACACATCATGTTTCCGCTTGGCAATCTCACAAAAGCGGAGGTGAGGGAGATAGCCAAAGAAGCGAACCTGCCCAACGCACGCCGCAAGGATTCGCAGGGAATCTGCTTCCTGGGTAAAATCAACTATTCCGATTTCATTGCCCGCCATCTCGGGGAGAAACCGGGGCCGATTATCGATATTGCCGACGGCAAGAAAATCGGCACGCACAGAGGCTATTGGTTTTACACCATAGGCCAGCGGAAAGGGTTGGGATTGAGCGGCGGCCCGTGGTTTGTGGTGAAGAAGAATGTGAGAGACAATGTGGTGTATGTGGCCAACGGATATGCCACTCCGATGCAATATGGGAGGTTGATTCCGCTCGAAGAGCCCAACTGGATCACCGTTTCACCGTTCGAAGCAGGCCCTTCAGAAGATGGCCGCTCAAAAGATGGAGGCTCCGTGAGAATCTCCTTCAAGACGCGACATTCGCCCGAATTTCACACCGGAGTGCTCACGGAGGGGCGCGACGGATTGGAGATACATTCAGATTCGGATGTGCAAGGAATTGCTCCCGGGCAATTCGCAATAATATATACAGAAGATAGGAATCTATGCTTTGGCTCCGCGATGATTTCTCTGAGAAAGCCCAGGCATAACCATTCAACAACACATAACAGCGATGGAAGAGAAAATTAGATTAAAACTGTTGGGGATCACCTATAATCAGATAGAATCGGGGGTTTATGCCCTGATTCTTGAAGATGAGGCTTCGCAACGCAGGATACCGATCGTGATCGGGCTTCCGGAAGCGCAGGCCATAGAATGTAAGCTTCAGGAGGTGGCCACACCGCGTCCGCTCACCCACGACACCATGGTGGCCACTTTGGCTGCGTTCAACATTCATTTGAAAGAGGTGTTTATCCGCAAGACGGAGACTGGAGCATTCGCGGCAGACCTAATATTTACCGACGGCACAACTACGCGCGTGATCGACTCGCGCTCGTCAGATGCCATCGCTCTCGCCATCAGAGTGGGGGCTCCTATCTACACTTCCGAGCAGATTCTTATCGAAGATGGGTTTGATGCCAAAGAGCATCCGTCGCGCACGAGCGCGCAAGACATCACCACGATGAAGCCGCCTAAGAATTCGCTCGCCTCCAAAAGCGAAGCCGAGCTTATCGAAGAGATGTCGAAAGCCGTAGATAACGAAGACTATGAATATGCCGCCAAAATCAAGGCGGAACTCGACCGAAGGAACGACGAACAAACTTGCTAACAATGAAAAACAGAAGAAAAAGAATAGATCTAATTATCGATATCATCAGCAATCAATGTATCGGCAGTCAGGAAGAACTTGCCACCGCTCTCACGAAAAAGGGATACCCGGTGACGCAAGCCACACTTTCGCGCGACCTCAAGATGTTGCGCACCACGAAAGTGCCCACCGACCGCGGAACATACGTGTATGTGCTGCCCCAAAGTGACACATTGAAGGATAAACTGCTCACCTCAGGCTCTGTGCCGGCCAACGCCAACTATCAGAGCGGTTTGATCTCGATAAAGTTTTCTGGCAACCTTGCCGTAATAAAGACAAGAATCGGCTATGCCTCCGGCCTGGCCTACGACATAGACATGTATATGAGCCCGAACATCTTGGGCACAATACCAGGGTCGGACACCATTCTTGTGGTGCTGAAGGAAGGCCTTTCACGGGAAGAAGCCAAAGATATATTCAAAAAGATTTTCTCGTTCGGCTCCAACATTTCGATGGAGTGAGAGAATGATTGATCATTACAACAAAAACTGGATTTATGATTAAAGTGGGAATAATCGGGGCGGAAACCCCGGATGCAGGCGAACTGCTACGCATTCTTCATCATCACCCGGAAGTAGAGATCAAGACACTTTATTCTCCGTCGTGGGCCGGACGCCTTGTGAGCGCGCGTCATCACGGCTTCATAGGTGAAGAGATAGGCAATTTCACGGAGAAAATCGATCTCAACAAAATCGACATCCTCTTCATATCTGATGATTCAGAGAAGGGAGTGCTCGTGCTGCGCCATTCGGAGGAGCTTCCCGAGTTGAGAATCGTGGATATGTCGCCCGGGAGATTCTCCCGTTGGGAGGGTTTCGGCCTGGAATACGGCTTATCGGAGGTGAACAGGAAACCCTTGGTAAGGGGTGCCCGCCTTGCAGTGCTTCCCACTCCTATCGCCTCACTCGCCCTGATCGCGCTCTACCCCTTGGCTCTGAATATCCTGCTCACTTCGGATATCGAGATCACAGTAGAGGCTCCGAAGGAATTTCTCGACAGCGTAAACAAAAGAGAGGTGACCGACGAGATAACAGGTTTTCTCGCAAGAACACAGAAGAGCTACTCCTCGAAAGTGGAGTTGAATCTTGTGGCTCGCCATTCAGGCCGCTCCATGCGTGTGACGTGTACGCTGAAATGTCCGTTGGCCATAGCGGAGGTAGATAAAGTGTATGAATCGGTATACGATGATCACAATTTCACCTACATCTCACATTCGGGCGTGAATCGCAATGAGGTGGAGGGCACGCATAAATGTGTGCTCACATTCGAGAAACCGGCGGCCGGACTTTTGGAGGTTTCGGCCCTTGGCGACTACCATATGCGAGGGGGCGCAGGCGATGCAACACACGTGCTCAATCTGCTATTCGCTCTCGACGAGAAAGTAGGACTATATCTGAAGCCCTCCCTCTTTGGCGACGAAGATGCACATTCAAACAATCCAGGGTCGTGGTTTGCCTGACCCTCACTGACTCACCCTTAGAAGAAAAGAAATGTCGGTAAACAAAGTGATATTGCTCGGATATGTAGGCAACGATCCGGAGATGCGTTACCCTGAAAAAGACAGGGCTATCGCTTATCTTTCGTTGGCTACCTCGGAGGTGAGAGGAGCGGCAAAGGTGGAGCTCACGGAATGGCATTCATTAGTGTTCGGGGGGCAGAACGCCCAGATTGTGGAGCGCTACGTGAGGAAAGGCTCGCAACTCTATGTGGAGGGCTACCTCCGCACCCGTGAATATGAAGATAGGCTTAAAATAACGCGACGCAAGACAGAGATAATCGTAGAGAGATTCGAGATTGTAGGGCGTAAGTGATAATTTTTCTCTCCTTCAAAAATTTGATATTCAACCGAAATTATGAGAAAATGGAGAATTGAAGACTCGGCCGAGATCTATAACATCAGCGGCTGGGGATTAAAATATTTTTCGATCAATGATAAGGGTCACACACAAGTGACCCCCCGTGAGGGGTGCGCGGCCGTCGACCTCAAAGAGGTGATGGATGAGCTGAGACTGCGCGACGTATCGGCACCCGTGCTTCTGCGCTTCCCCGATATCCTCGACAACAGGATTCAGAAAATATCGGCTTGCTTCAAGAAGGCAGCCGAAGACTACTCCTACAACGGCCAGAACTTCATCGTCTACCCCATCAAGGTGAATCAGATGAGGCAGGTGGTGGAGGAGATTGTAAGCCACGGCAACAAATATAACATCGGTCTGGAAGCCGGTTCAAAACCGGAGCTCCACGCTGTGCTCGCCGTAAACCCTCAATCGAATTCGATCGTGGTGTGCAACGGCTATAAAGATGAGGATTATGTAGAGCTTGCGCTGCTCGCCCAGAAGATGGGACGCCGCATCTATCTCGTGGTGGAGAAACTCAATGAGCTGAAACTTATCGCCGATGTGGCCAAACGCCTCGGCATCTCCCCCAATATCGGTATACGTATCAAACTCTCCTCATCCGGCAGCGGCAAATGGGAGGAGTCGGGAGGCGACGTAAGCAAATTCGGTCTTAATTCGTCAGAGCTTCTCGATGCCCTCTCGTTTCTCGAGAAGAACAACATGACGGGGTGTCTGAAACTCATCCATTTCCATATCGGCAGCCAGATCACGAAGATTCGCCGCATAAAGAACGCCCTGCGCGAAGCGATGCAATTTTATGTGCAGCTCTCCAAGATGGGCTTCGATATCGAATTCGTCGACATCGGCGGCGGCTTAGGAGTGGACTACGACGGCACACGCTCCTCGATGGGGGAGAATTCGATGAACTATTCCATACAGGAATACGTCAACGACTCCGTGTCGGCACTCGTGGATGTCTGCACGAAGAATAATCTGAAGCAACCGAATATCATCACCGAAAGCGGTCGCTCGCTCACGGCACATCATTCTGTGCTGGTGATCGAGGTGTTGGAGACCACTCGACTTCCGATCTGGAACGACAACGAGGTGGTGGGCGACGATGCCCACGAGCTCGCGAAAGAGCTTTTCAATATCTGGGACCGCATCAATGCCTCTACCCTCTTCGAAGACTGGCACGATGCCCTCCAGATACGCGAAGAGGCTTTGGAGCTGTTCAGCCTCGGACTGCTCGACCTGCGCACTCGCGCCCAAATCGAGAAGCTTTTCTGGTCGGTGGCCCGCGATGTAAACGATTTGACGAAGAGCATGAAGCATCCGCCGGAAGAGCTGAGGAAGGTAGACCGTATGCTCCCCGAGAAATATTTCTGCAACTTCTCGCTTTTCCAGAGCCTGCCCGATTCGTGGGCGATAGACCAGCTCTTCCCCATCATGCCCATCCAGAGGCTCGATGAGAAGCCCACGAAGCGGTGTACTATCCAGGATATCACGTGCGACTCCGATGGCAAGATAAACCGATTCGTATCTCCCCAGGGAATGTCTTATTCGCTGCCTGTGCATACCTTCAAGCAGAATGAGAATTATTACATCGGAGTGTTTCTCGTAGGGGCTTACCAGGAGATTCTCGGCGACCTTCACAATCTCTTCGGCGACACGGCAGCCGTGCATATCTCAGTGGATAAAGAGGGCTACCAGATCGAGCAGGTGATAGATGGCGAACCGGTGGCAGATGTGCTCGATTATGTAGAATACAGCCCGAAGAAACTAGCCCGCAATCTTGAGACGTGGGTTTCTACCAAGATGAAGCAGGGCATCATTTCTCCGGAAGAGGGACGCCAGTTCCTGAACAACTACAAGTCGGGACTTTACGGAATCACTTATCTCGAACGCGACTGATGAGATATTTTCTCAAGTTAGCTTATAATGGCGAGCGATACCACGGTTGGCAATCCCAACCGAACGCTTCGAGTGTGCAACAGGCTTTGGAGGAGGCGCTTACGACAGTGATGCGCCTCCCGATAGCCGTGACGGGCGCGGGACGGACCGACGCGGGGGTGCATGCACGCGAAATGTATGCCCATTTCGACCTTCCCATGCCGATCACGGACAAGAGGAAGATTCTCTTGTCGCTCAATCGGCTGCTCGGACGAGATATCGCCGTATACGACATAATAGAAGTGGCAGAGGATGCCCATGCCCGTTTCGACGCCACTGAAAGGGCTTACCGTTACTTCGTAAGCTATCGGAAAAATCCCTTCCTCTACCCTTTCTGTTGGCACTCTCCCACTGAGCTTGATATCGACGAGATGAACCGCGCGGCCCAAATACTCCTGACCACCGACGATTTCACATCGTTTGCCAAACTGCATACCGACGTGAAGACAAATATCTGCGACGTCAGGAAAGCCCTCTGGGAAAGGGTTGACCCTAAGGACAACGCATATCCGGGGCTGCTCGATGAGGGAATCGTATTCGCTATTTCGGCCGACAGATTCTTGCGCAACATGGTGAGGTCGATTGTCGGGACGCTTGTCGACGTGGGACGCGGCAAACTTTCGATAGAGGGTTTCCGGGAAATTGTGGCCGAGAAAAACCGATGCGCGGCCGGCACGTCGATGCCGGGCAACGCTTTGTTTCTTTGGGAAGTGAAATATCCTTACATTAAACAGTAGAACCACTATGGCAGAAGACATAAAGCAGAAAATAGAGCAACTCCGCCAGGAGCTGCACCGTCATAACCACAACTACTATATCCTGAATTCTCCTGAGATTTCGGATAAGGAGTTTGATATGATGATGAAAGAGCTCGAAGCCCTTGAGAAGGCTCATCCGGAATTGGCCGATCCGCTCTCGCCTACACAGCGTGTGGGTTCCGACCTCACGAAAGGCTTTGAGCACGTGATTCATGCACGCCCCATGATGTCGCTTTCAAATTCCTACTCTATCGAGGAGGTGGATGAATGGTTTGAGCGCATCCGCAAGGCACTCGACGGAGAGAAGTTTGCTATCGTGGGCGAGATGAAATTCGACGGCACTTCAATTTCAATCACTTACAAGAATGGGCGTCTGCAACGCGCCGTGACCCGAGGCGACGGCACCCAGGGCGACGACGTAACGGCCAATGTGAAGACAATCCGCAGCATACCGCTGCAGCTTCAACCGGGCGACTGGCCCGAAGAGTTTGAAATCAGAGGTGAGATCTTGATGCCCTGGGAGGTTTTCGAGAAGCTCAATGCCGAAAGGGCGTACAACGAAGAGCCACTGTTTGCCAATCCGCGCAATGCGGCTTCGGGCACACTGAAGATGCAGGATTCGAGAGAAGTGGCCAAGCGTCATCTCGACGCCCGCTTCTATTATCTGCTGAGCGACAATCTTCCTTTCGACAACCATTACGACAACATGGAGGCCGCGGCCCGTTGGGGATTCAAGGTTTCGAAGGCGATGCAGCTTCTTTACTCGCTCGATGAGGTGAACGATTACATAAATCGTTGGGACGTAGAGCGCAAGGAGCTACCGGTGGCCACGGATGGCCTCGTATTCAAGGTGAATTCGTTGCGACAGCAGCTTAATTTGGGTTACACGGCGAAATCGCCACGTTGGGCAATAGCCTACAAATTCAATCCGGAAAGAGCCTGCACGCCTCTGCGATTCGTGTCGTTTGAGACCGGGCGCATGGGTATCGTGACCCCAGTGGCCAACCTTGAGCCTGTGCAGCTCTCAGGCACGATCGTGAAGCGCGCGTCGCTTCATAATGACGACATCATACAGGAGCTCGATATCCACGAGGGGGATTATCTCTATGTGGAGAAGGGTGGCGAAATCATCCCGAAAATCACGGGGGTCGAGGTGTCGAAAAGAGAACCTGGAGCCGCGAAGATTCATTTCGTGACCAACTGCCCTGTTTGCGGCACAAAGTTGGTGAGGCTTTATGGCGACGCGGCGTGGTGCTGTCCCAACCATTACGGTTGCCGCCCTCAGATTACGGGAAAGATAGAGCACTTCTGCGCGCGGCGCATGATGAATATCGATGGCATCGGTGAGGAGACCGCCGAGTTGCTCTTCGACTGCGGCTTGGTGGAGCGCATTGCCGATCTCTACGACCTTACGCTTGAGCAGCTGATGAACTTGGAGCGTATCGGCGAAAAATCAGCTCAGCGCATTCTCGACGGAATCGAGAAGTCGAAGAGTGTGCCGTTTGAGAGAGTGGTTTATGCCTTGTCGATACCGAATGTAGGTGAAACCACGGCGAAGCGTATCGCCATGGCCGTGCAGAC
>CAZGJH010000032.1:11680-23704 GCA_964525735.1 uncultured Sangeribacter sp. | reverse complement strand
CTTACTCGCTTGCTGATTGAAAATAAGCGGAGATCAAACGTTGAGGAAGGCCTGAAGCGACATGAGACGCTCGGCGGCTATAGTGGCGTCGAAGCGGCTGTCGTCGGAACCCCGGGCCTCGATCACGTGAAATTCGTAGCGTTCGAGGCTACGCACTGTCGATGTAGGGTCGGTGTTGCGCACACGCAGTGTCACCTTGAGATAGCCGTCGGCATCGGGCACTGTGAACAGGTCGACGAGATGCGCGTCGCTATCTTCAACGGCGCGAGCTATCTGGCTTGCGCTGTATTCTTCCGGCTTGCATTCAAGCGTTATGATGCTGCAGTCGTCGCGTGCGGCGATCATGCGGCCGAGCCCTTCGAGCATGGAGGTCTGGTCGATCACTCCAAGGGAGACATCGCCGTCGTTGACTGCCACTTCGCGGCGAGGCGAGTCGAGCAGACGGGGCAACACCTCGAGCAGGGGCATATCTGCATCTATGCTCCTCTCTGGGTGACGCATGGCTACTGTCTTCCCGGGCGATAATATCTCTCTTGCTGTCATATTTAAATCCTTTCTTTTCCTTGTCTTTTTATTGAAAAAACGTCTTTGTGGGCAAATTTCTTTGATACCACCTCGTTTTTTTATATTTTTGCAGACAGATTGGCCTCATAGCGGGCCAACGGTTCTTTCAGGCATCAAACTCTGAAGCCTGATCCGTCGTTTTCTATAAGGTAAACAATCAAATCTGCCTTCGACCGCTCAAAATTACAAATTTTGTGCCGATTTTCCTGAAAATCGCCCAAAAAATTGAAAAATTTTAGATGCGAGGCTTTTCCGGAAAGCAGGCGCAGAGCCGATTTCGGGCGCGAGAAGGCGCAGAATCAGCAAATTATGACGCGTTTAAGTGTAAATATCAATAAAGTGGCCACTCTCCGCAATGCGCGTGGCGAGAATGTGCCAGATGTAGTGAAGTTCGCCAGAGACTGTGAGAAGCTTGGCGCACAAGGCATCACCGTGCATCCACGTCCGGATGAGCGACATATCACACGCAAAGACGTCTACGACCTGCGGCCCGTAGTCGCCACTGAGTTTAACATCGAGGGCTACCCCGCCGAAGATTTCATGCGCCTCGTGCTCGACGTGAAGCCGGCGCAGGTGACGCTCGTGCCCGACGCTCCCGGACAGGTTACATCCAATCACGGCTGGGACGTGATCAACAACGCCGATTTTCTGCGCGACATCTGCGCGCAGCTCCGCCAGGCCGGCATACGCTCCTCTATCTTCGTAGATCCCGACCCGGAGCAGGTGCGCAAAGCCGCCGAAGTGGGAGCCGATCGTGTGGAGCTCTACACGAAGCCCTATGCCGACAATTATCATGCCGACCGCGCCGCTGCCATAGCCCCCTTCGTCGCCGCTGCCCGGGAGGCTGCCGCCTGCGGACTCGGGCTTAACGCCGGCCACGACCTCAACCTCCAGAATCTCGCCTATTTCAAGGAGCAGATTCCGAATCTCGACGAGGTGAGCATCGGCCATGCGCTTATCTCCGATGCCCTCTATCTCGGCATTGCCGAAACCATCAAGCGCTATCTTCAGTGTCTGAATTAAAATTTTTGAAATATAGAAATGGAAAAACTTTCCTTTTGGTCGCTCGTCATGGATGGCGGCTACATCATGATTCCTCTCGCGGTGCTTCTGCTCGTGAGCATCTACATCTTCATTGAGCGTTGCATCGCTCTCTCTCGCGCCTCCAAGAGCGACGACACCTTCATGAAGCGTATTCGCGACTATATCATGGAGGGCGACATCGAGAATGCCGTAAACCTCTGCAAGCGCACCGACACCCCCTACGCCCGCCTCATCCTCAAGGGCGTAAACCGTATCGGCCGACCCATGAACGACGTGCTCGTGGCTATCGAGAACACCGGCAACATCGAGGTGTCCAACCTCGCCAAAGGTTTCTCGTGGCTCTCCACCACGGCTGCCGGCGCGCCGATGCTCGGCTTCCTCGGCACTGTCGTAGGTATGATCGAGGCCTTCTTCGCCCTGGCCAACGCCGGCACTTCGGCCAATATCACCGTGCTCTCTTCGGGCATCTACCAGGCTCTCGTCACCACCGTAGCCGGATTGATCGTGGGTATCGCCGCCCTTTTCGCCTACAACTTCCTCGTGTCGCGCGTCAACCGTATCATGAACTCCATGGAGGCCAAGACAATGGAATTCATGGATCTTCTCAACGAGCCGGCATAAGCCGCCGCGCTTCCGTCAAAGCGTAACGCGCAATAGTAATTCACTTTGTAACCCACCAACATCGTGGCTCTAAAAAAGAATTTCCAGACTCTCGACACATTCTCTATGTCGTCGATGACCGACGTGATATTCCTCCTGCTCATTTTCTTCATGGTGACCTCTACCCTTATCTTCCCGGCCGCCATCGACGTAAACCTCCCCCAGAGCAGCGAGCAGACCTCCCTCAAGCCTGTGACGGAGGTGTATATCGACGCCGAGTCGAAACTGTATCTTGTGGCCGACCGCAACGACTCGATCGAGGAGAACTCTACGGCACGTCTCGTGACCAAAGATGAGCTCCTGGCCAGCCTCATGCTAATTCAGCGCCAGGATTCACTGCGGGCCGTTGCCCTCTACGCCGACAGCACCGTGGCCTACGCCCGTGTGATCGACGTGCTCGACCTGGCCGCGCGCAACAACCTGAAGCTCGTGCTCGCCACCCGCAGCTCCCAG
This sequence comes from uncultured Sangeribacter sp., assembly GCA_964525735.1. Taxonomy (GTDB): domain Bacteria; phylum Bacteroidota; class Bacteroidia; order Bacteroidales; family Muribaculaceae; genus Lepagella. The sequence goes on along the minus strand of CAZGJH010000032.1, from coordinate 20,983 downwards.
AAGTAATAAGATGAAAACTGAACAGAAAGACCGCACCATAGCCGCCCTGCTCACGTTTGGCGTCACGCTCGTGATCCTGCTCGTGCTTTTCTTCGGCGGCATCTCGTGGGACCGTCAGCTCCTCGCGGAGTCGTCGGTGCCCGAGCTCATGCCCGAAGAGGAGGAGCTCTTTATCGAGCCCGAGCTCGTGGATCTCGGCGAGGAGACCTCGGAGGTGAAGAATGCCACACCCGCGCCTACCCTCAAGGGGGAGCCGGAGCCCGCGCCCGTCGACCATGCCGAAATCGTCGAGCCCGCGCCTGAGCCGAAGCCCCAGCCGAAACCTGTAGTGAAGGAGATCACGCAAAAGAAGGAGAGCGTGGTGCAGAAAGAGGAACCCTCGGCCACCGACAAAGAGCGACAGAAAGCCACGAGCAGCGTGGCCAATAAGTTTGCGCCCAAGAACGGCGCCACGGAGGGTAGCGACAAAGGCACGTCAGGAGCCGGCGGCACTGGCGTAGGCGTGAGCGGCAACGCTCATGGCCGCACCTTCATCAGTTGCCCGAGTCCCGACGTAGCCTTGCGCCATAAGACCGTCGTGACGGTCAGCGTCGTGATCGACGCCGAAGGGAAAGTGATCGAGGCATCCGCTTCGGGCAGCGCCGACGCCACCATACGCAAGAAATGCGAGGCGGCCGCTAAGCAGGCCCGCTGGTCGGCCAAGAAAGGCGCGGCCACCACGCGCGGCTCCATCACCTTCACCATCACCCCCCGCTGAATTTCCCGAATTATAGCAATTTTGTCTCGGTGAACGGATTTAACTCATTTTTGAACGAATGTTTCTATTGTCTGTAGAGGGTATTAAGTAACTTTGTCCTACCAGACATCCAATCTGGATAACCCTCTAAACTACCGGATATCCAATCTGGATTCCCCTACAACTATTTCCGCAGACACTATGAACACCCTCTTCAAACTGACTATCTCCTGCTCTCTCACACTGGCCGCCGGCATAGCCCTCGCGGACTCTCCCATACACACTATCGTAGATCATGACAACGGCGATCTCCTGCTCGCCGACCCCACCATCTATCTCCTTGATGGCAAATATTACATGGCCGGGACCCAACAGGGGAATCCCGGTTTCAATGTGCTCGAATCTGACGATCTGCTGACATGGCGCGTCACTTCTACCGACGGCACACCTCAGCTCTGCCCGGGCGCCGACACGTTTGGCACGAAATGGTTTTGGGCCCCGCAATTCCTCCCGGAAGGCGACCAAGTCTATCTCTTCTACACCGCCAACGAGCGCGTGGCCCGTGCCGTAGCCGACTCCATAACCGGCCATTATCACGCCGTAAACTATCCTACACAACCGGCACAGGAGCCTCAGCCGATCGATGGCTCATGTGGCAACATCGATCCCTTCCTCTTCCGCGACGACGACGGCAAATGCTATCTCTACCACGTGCGCTTCGACAACGGCAACTACCTCTGGGTGGGGGAATTCGACATGGTTACCGGTAAAATCGTCGACGGTACTCTCCAGCCAACTTTCCGTGTCGACCAACCCTGGGAGCACACTCTCACTTACGAGAGCGCCCCCATCATGGAGGGCCCGACGATGGTAAAAATCGACGGCACTTACTATCTCTTCTACTCCGCCAACCATTTCATGAGCAAAGACTACGCCGTAGGTTACGCCACAGCCCCCACGCCGACCGGCCCCTGGACGAAAAACCCGGCCAATCCCGTGATCAGTCGCGAGATAATGGGTGAATCCGGAAGCGGCCACGGCGATATCTTCTACGACAAAGAGGGCGGCCTGCGCTACGTGTTCCACACCCACAACTCCGACGATCAAGTGGCCCCGCGACGCACTCGCATAGTGTCGCTCAAGAAAGTGAAGCCGGCCAAAGCCGGTGAGCCCACCCACATCGTGGCCGACCCCGCGACTGTGATTCAGCCAAAGCTTAAAAACTAATATAGTCCCATGACGAGCATCCATTCCCGTCTCTCCTCTCTCCTGCGCCTCCTGCTGCTGATCGCGGTTATGGCGATGAGCGGCCCTTCGCAAGCCGCCTCCCCTTCGCGCCTATACTTCGACCACTACAACGACCGCGTCGGACTCACCTCCAATTCAGTAAGTTATATCATCCAAGATAGCCAAGGGTTTATCTGGGTGGCCACAAAAGATGGCCTCAATCGCCTCGACGGCTTCAACTTCCGCCATATCAATACGGATGATAGGGAGTCGTGCAGCAGCGTCACTACCCTCTATGAAGATGCCGACGGCCTCATATGGGTAGGCGCTCACAACGGCGTCTTCATCTACGATCCTGTGACGGAGCATCTCAAGAAATTCAATGTGCCGCGCCCCAACGGCAATGTCATCACGCAGCAGGTGATTCAATTCCTCCCCGACAAAGAGGGGAATATCCTGATGGTTGTGGATTCCGATGGGGTATACTCCTACAATAAGGAGAGCCAGAAGCTCTCGACGCTCTACCATTCCGACTCGATAAAGGTAAACCAGGCCGTTTTTGATCCTTTCGGGCGTCTTTGGATCGGCACTTTCGGACAAGGGCTCTTCTATAGCGACGACAGACTCAAGACGCTGAAACGCTTCGACCTCGAAGCTGACAACGACACCAATTCGGCAATAATCAGCGATCTTAAAATCAACGGCGACAAACTATACGTGGCCACAGAACGCTACGGCGTGATCTCTATCGACATCACTAACAACCGCCAGAAACGTATCTTCATCGACGACCAGAACGGGCAGGTCACCTACGTCCGCCAGCTGATGTTCGACAGTCAAGGGCTGCTGTATATTGCTTCAGAAAACGGTGTATTCGTCTACGACCTTTTGAAAGGGGAAATCACCAACCATCTCACCCACAACATCTTCGACCGCTATTCCATCTCCGACAATGCCGTCTATGCCCTCCTCTGCGACCGCGAAGGAGGAATATGGGTAGGCTCATATTTCGGAGGGCTCGACTATGCCGACACGGGACGCATGAAGTTTGACAAATACTATCCCGCCAACACTCTCAACACCTTGACCGGACAGCGTGTCAGAGAGCTCTGTATGGATACGGTCACCGGTCTGCTCTACGTAGGCACCGAAGACCATGGCTTGAACTCCTTCGACCCCAAGACAGGGCAGTTCGCCCCCATAGAGGGTATCACCAGCAACAACGTACACGGCCTATGCATCGACAACCGTAAGCTTCTGATCGGTACCTTCTCCCAAGGACTGAAAATCAAAAACTTGAATACCGGCGCGATACAGACCTATACTACAGCACAAGGACTCCTGAGCGATTTCGTATTCTCCATAAAGCGCACCATGAACGGCGAGATCGTGATAGGCACAATGGGGGGCCTGCAGATTTTCGATCCCGCTACGGAGACTTTCCAGACTGTGCCCGAATTCGCCAATATCTTCATCTACGACATCTTGGAAGATCTCAAAGGCAACCTTTGGGTGGCCACCTACGACCATGGCCTCTACCAGCGACCGGCCGCTCACACCGATTGGATTCGTTATCAATGGAATCCCGCCGATGTCAACAGTATTCCGAGCGATAAGGTCTATGGTCTCTATCAGGATTCCGATGGCATGATATGGGTAATGACACAAGACGGCCTATGCACGTATAACCCCGCCGACTCCTCATTCCGGCAAGATTACTTAGGTTCCGACCGTGTAAGAGGGGTTGTGTATCAGGTGATAGATGACGATTACGGGCGCCTTTGGCTCACAACCAACCACGGCCTATACTGTCTCGACAGAAAAACCGGGAATTTACGGAGATTCTCCACCTCGGGGGGCCTGCCGACCAACCAGTTCAACTACCGGTCGTCGCTGAAAGGCGACGACGGAAAGCTCTATTTCGGCACAATCGAAGGGCTCGTGGGCTTCCAGCCTCTCGGGTTCAATTTCGACACCCGTTCCATCTCACCTATTATCGATGAGCTCTATCTGAATGGACGCCTCACTCTGCCCGAAGATGCCGATTCGCCCCTCGAAAAGAGCATCACTCAGACTAAAGAATTGAAGCTCAAGAGCCATCAGAACTCGATCGGTTTCAAAATCGTAAGTCTCCTCTATTCCTCCCTCGGCGAGCAGAGCATAATGTATAAACTGGAGGGATTCGACAAAGAGTGGCACCACGTGCCTCTTGCTGAAGCACTCCTCTCCTACTCCAATCTCGATTACGGCAAATATATCCTCAAAGTGGCCTCCAGCAACGAAGACGGCACTATGGCCGAGGAGCCCCTGGAGTTGAAAATCACAATCTCCGCTCCTTTTTATCTCACCTGGTGGGCAAAATTGATTTATATCTTGCTCACAATAGGGATAATATGCGTGATCTTCTGGCTATATCGCCGCAACTCGCAGCTCAACAACCAGCGATATCTGGAAAACTATACAGCCGAGAAAGAGCGCGAGGCCTACGATTCGAAAATCAATTTCTTCACAAACGTGGCCCATGAGATCCGCACCCCGCTCACGCTGATAAAGGTGCCGCTCGACTGTATGTCGAAGTCGCTATCCATCAACAAGAACGCCGACGTGAAGGAGAACCTCGACGTAATCAACCTCAACGTCGACCGCCTGCTCCTGCTCGCCAATCAGCTCCTCGACTTCCGCAAGATGGAGGATGGCAAATTCCAGATAAAGAAGCAGACCGTAGACGTTACCGAAATCATCAACAGCGTGCTGACCCGCTTCCGCCCCACGATTGAATCGTCGGGAAAGACTTTGGAGGTGTCGCTCCCCGAGCAGCCCGTCATCGCCTACGCCGATAGCGAGGCTATCACGAAGATTATCAGCAACCTCTTTACCAACGCCATCAAATACGGCAAAACGTTCATCACCCTCTCTTTGACCGCCGCGCCCGATGCCTTCTCGATCACGATAGCCAACGACGGTGAGGTGGTGGCTCCTGAAAAGCGCGAGGAGATCTTCACCCTCTTTATGCGTCTGGAGAATAATAAGAACATCCCCGGCACGGGACTCGGCCTTGCCTACGCCCGAAGCCTGGCACAGATGCACGGCGGCTCTCTCGCCATGACCGACAACTTGCAAATCAACGAGTTTGTGCTCACTATCCCTCTCGCTCATGCAGCCGAGGGGCGTAAAGATGAGGAGGAAGCCAACCCGCAAAATCTCGAGCAGATGATAAAAGCTAATTCTCAGGCCGTCACTATCCTTTTGGCCGACGATAATATCGAGATGCTCACCTTCCTTGAGAGGAGGCTCATAGCTTCGGGCTATAAGGTGATCAAGGCGAGCGACGGCCGCATGGCTCTCGATCTTCTTGAATCGGAATATGTAGATATCGTGGTGAGCGACGTGATGATGCCCGAAATCGACGGCATAGAGCTGCTCGAACGCATCAAATCTGACGTCAACTACAGCCACATCCCCGTGATTCTCCTCACGGCCAAGACCCGTATGGAAGATAAGGTGAGTGGCCTCGACTCAGGAGCCGACGCCTACATCGAGAAACCCTTCGCCATCGAATATCTCATAGCCAATATCACGATGCTGCTTCGCAACCGCGAGCGAATCCGTCAGCGCCTCGAACGCATGCCCTACAAGAAGGCGGCCGGAAAGACCCTCAACAAAGTGGATGAGGAATTCCTGACGAAAATCAACGATATCATCCAGGCCAATTTCAACAACCCCGACTTCTCGATGGAAGACGTCATAGCCAACATGGGCATGAGCCGCACCTCCTTCTATCGCAAGATAAAGGGTATGCTCGATCTCAACCCCAACGAGTATATCAAGATCGAGAGGCTCAAGCGCGCGGCGCAGCTCTTCGAGGAGGGGCATACGAGCGTGAGCGAGGTATGCTACATGGTAGGCTTCTCCTCCCCAGGCTACTTCACAAAATGTTTCCAGAAGCAATTCGGCCTCTCCCCGCGCGACTACATCACCAATCACACCACAAAAAAACCCGCCACGGACGACTAAATACACGCCGCCCACCCTGAATACCTGCCCCTCGGGGCAGGTATTTTTGTATCTATTACTACGAATAAAATACCACTTTTATACCACTGCTTGATTACCAACATTTTATCACGAACAATAATATCTGGTCAGGGCCATTTTTACATGTATTCGGCACAAAAATAGCATTTCTCCGCGCCTCAAATTGATAATTTTGCATCGTCTGACTTAGAATCATACCACCGACAATCTCTGTCTCTGACCTGGTCTAAGCCAAACTCCCAAACCCAATACCGATATTAATAAACCCTAAATAACTACATCGTGAAAAGTAATCATCCTAACAGACTGGTCGCGGCAATCCTGATGCTGGCAGTGTGTTGCCTGGGTCTCCGGGCCGCAGACGACATCACCGTCAAGGGCACAGTCACCGACGACAGCAATGAGCCTCTAATAGGCGTAAGCGTAATTGTCAAGGGCTCCAAACTCGGCACTGTCACCGATATCGATGGCGGCTACACCATCTCGGCCCCCTCCAACGGAGTCATCACCTTCTCTTACATCGGCTGCGAAACGAAAGATGTAAATGTAGCAGGACGCACTGTGATCGACGTTACTCTCTCCTCGAATATGCAGGAGCTCGAACAGCTTGTGGTGATCGGCTACGGCACACAGAAGAAAGCCGACCTTACAGGCTCCGTGTCGGTAGTGGATATGGATAAGGCCAGAAAGCTCCCCGCCACCGACGTGGCCTCGATGCTTCAGGGCCAGGTGCCCGGTGTGTCGGTAGCCACCTCCTCCCAGCCTGGTGCAATGGCCTCTATCAGAGTGCGCGGCGTAGGCTCATTCTCCAACGTAGGTCCTCTCTACGTGATCGACGGCATGATCGTGAACGATGCAAACAATCTCAACCCTAATGAGATCGAATCGATGCAGGTGCTCAAAGATGCTTCAGCAGCCGCCATCTACGGTGCGCGTGGTGCCAACGGCGTAATCCTGATCACCACCAAGAAAGGTAAAGCCGGCAAACCCTCGCTCGATGTGGCGGCCAACTTCACCGTGAGCCAGATGCCCAAGAAGATCAAAATGATGAGTGGCCCCGAGTTTATGCGCTACAACGAGCAGGCCTACATCAACAGCGGCGAAATCTGGCCGGCAGGCGGCATCGAAGCCGGAACAATCCTCCCCAACACCGATTGGCAGGATGCCGTATATCAGAATGGCCTGACGCAAGACTATAACGTAAGCTACACTCAAGGCTCCGAGAAGATGCACACAGCCGTCAGCATGGGCTATATGCACCAGACTGGCGTGGTGAAGGGTCCTGACTACGACCGTTTCACAGTGCGCATCAACAACGACGCCCACTACAAGGCTTTCACCCTCGGTGAGAACGTAACCTACCAGCACACCCACAGCAACAACTATATCGCCTCCCCCTTCTGGGATGCGCTCACCACTCCCTCGGTGATTCCCGTGCGCGACCCCGACGAGCCTTCTGGCAAAGGCGGCTTCGGCTACGGCAGCGCCAACTTCCCCACCTACATCAGCAACCCCGTAGGCCTGCAGGAGAGATACGACAATCAGTCGGTCAACGACCGCATCATCGGCAACATCTACGCGGAGCTCAATCTCTTCAAATATTTCACCTATAAGTTTAACGTTGGTCTCGACGCATGGTGGGGACGCACCAAAAACTTCGACAAAGCCTACACCCTTCGTATGGCCAGCGGCGAGCAGCGCTACGAAAACAAACTTGAAGATATTCGCGACTCCCGCTCCTCACTCATAATCGAGAATACCCTCAATTATAATCAGGAAATAGCCAACAACAGCATCACAGCACTCGTGGGCTATACGATGGAAGATGTCAACTGGCATTATCTTATGGCCGAGGGCTACGATCAGCAGGTCGACGGCCTTTGCCAGATCGATCTCGTGGGGACACAAAACAATATGCATGGCTCGCAGCAAGAACGCCGCATGACCTCTATCCTCGCCCGTGTCGACTACAACTATGCAAGCCGCTACTATCTCCAGTTTAACTTCCGTTCGGATGCCTGCTCCAAGTTCGGCCCCGCCAAGCGTCGAGGCAACTTCCCCTCTCTATCGCTCGGTTGGCGTCCCTCGGAAGAGAATTTCTGGGAGCCTCTCCGCGAGGTGGTCAACAACCTCAAGATTCGCGGCAGCTGGGGTAAGATCGGCGATATGCAGGCTCTCGGCAACTACTCCTACCTCTCCTCTATAAATCACTCCGGCCCCTATGAGGGCTTCAACGCGATCTTCGGGCCCAGCGGCAACGAAACCCTCCATCAGGGTGCCACACAGACGAGCCGTGTAAACGTCGACCTCGGTTGGGAGACCAAGACAACCACCAATATCGGTATCGACTTCGACCTCTTCAACAGCCGTCTGTTCGGTTCGCTCGATTGGTACAACGCCGTATCTTCCGATCTTCTCTACAATATCAAGACCGCCTGGGCCACCGGCACCGACTATCTCTGGACCAACTACGGCAAGATGCGCAACCGTGGCTTCGAAATAATGGTAGGCTGGCGCGACCGTGCAGGCGACTTCACCTACTCTGTTTCAGCCAACGTCTCAACGGGCAAAAACAAAGTGATCGCTTTGGGTGAGAGCTACTACGAAGATGGCATCTGCCGCACAGAAGTAGGCCGTTCGATATCCGACTTCTACGCCCGTCGCACCGATGGCATCTTCCAGTCGATGGATGAGGTATATGCCCACACCACTGTGCTCGAAGATGGCACCGTGAAGCTCCTCCAGCCCAACGCACAGCCCGGCGACGTGCGCTATGTAGATCTTAACGGCGACGGCGTGATCGACAACAACGACCGCGACTGGCTCGGAAGCCCACTCCCGAAAGTGGAAGCCGGCCTAAATTTCACAGCCGAGTGGAAAGGATTTGACTTCAACATGTTCTGGAACTCACGCTTCGGCAACAAGATCTACAATCAGGTATGGGTATCCTGTCTCCAGTTCAAGGTCGACAATATCCCCACTTCCGTGACTCCCTGGACATGGGATAACCCCTCTACCGAGTATCCCCGTATGTATTCAGGCTCAACCGACAACACCCAGGCTTCCGACCGCTTCATCGAGAACGGCTCATTCATCCGCCTCAAGAATCTCCAGCTCGGCTACACCCTTCCTGTGGAGCTCACGCGCAAATTCTTCGTAGAGAAGCTCCGTGTGTATGTGAGCGCACAGAATCTCTGGACTATCACGAAATACAAAGGCTACGACCCTGATATCGTGGGAGGCGTGTTCTCACAGGGCATCGACGGCGGCCATTTCCCCAACGCCCGCCAGTTTAGCGCCGGCCT
>CAZGJH010000032.1:0-11580 GCA_964525735.1 uncultured Sangeribacter sp. | reverse complement strand
GAACAATGAAAACCAAGAAAACAATCATAAAATTCCTGACAGCCCTCATGCTGCTTCCCGCCGCATCTTGCAGCGACAACTGGCTCTCGCTGTCAGACCCCAACCTTGAATCAAGCGACACCTTCTGGCAGACCGAAGAGCAGTTTCAACAGGGTCTCTACGCCGGCTACGCCACTCTGCGCCGTCCGGGCGTCTTCAGCCGCTGGTTTCATATCCTGATGATTCTCCGCTCCGATGAGGGATGGAGCAACTCCCCAAACGCCGAGTTCCAGGCCGTGGCCAACTTCAAGATGCGCGGCTATTCTTACGAAGGCAACGAATCGGTGAATCTCCCCTGGCAGGAAACCTCCCAGATGATCTACTACGTGAATCAGGTGATCGATAATGTGATCGACCATGGCTACAACGTAATGGAGAAGGAGACGGCCGACGGCATCTTAGGTCAGGCCTACTTCCTCCGAGGCATAGCATTCTGGTATATGGCCGGCACTTACGGCCGCTTCCCCCGCCAGACCTCCTCTATCCACGACGGCGAAATACTTGAGCAGGAAGCTCTCTGGAAACAGGCTCTCGACGACTTCACGGAGGCAGCCGCCGCTCTTCCCGAGTCGTGGCCCTCATCGGAGGCGGGACGCCCCACGAAAGGAGGCGCCTATGGCATGATGGCTCGATGCAACATGCAGCTCGCGGGCATCTGCAAGCGTCCGTGGGAAAACCGCACCGCCGAAGCCCAGACTTATTGGGAGGCGGCCAAGAAGAATATGGACGATATCTTCAAGATGAACCGTTATAGCCTCGTTTCCAACTGGCTCGACAATTTCACCGAGGCTAATGAAAACAACGAGGAATCGCTCGTGGAGATCAACTTCAAGAATGGCCTCGTCGACGGCAAAGAGGTGGGTATGCAGCGTCCCAAGTTCCTCGGTCTCTACATCTCCTCGGGCGAGGGTGCCTGGGACGACGGTTCGGCCCGCGCTTGGCTTCTCGATGAGTTTGACAAAGAGAAAGACAAGGATGGAAATATGGATATGCGCAAACGCTACACCCTCACCTGGAACGATCCTACCGACAACACCAACTACTACGGCAAGACCTACGCCCAATGGAACGACAGCGAGCACTTCCTCAAGGATTGCTATTGGCGCAAATACACCAGCGTAGACACCGACAACCTCCCCGAGGATTACGCTTCAGGCACCAACTTCCGCCTTCTCCGCCTCGCCGACGTATATCTGATGTATGCCGAGACGCTCAATGAATTGGGTGGCGACCGCGCCACGGCTGTGGAGTACATCAACAAAGTGCGTCGCCGTGCCAATATGCGCGATTTGATCGTTTCGCAGGTCAACGATTATGAATCGTTCAAGAATCAGCTCCGCCATGAGCGTCTTGTAGAGCTTTGCGGCGAATGTACCCGCTGGAACGACCTCGACCGCTGGGGCGACATCCACACTCAGGAGGGCATCAACGCCTTGGCTGAGCGCGACGAAGATTTCAAGACCTTCCAGTTGGGCCAGACTCACCTCTACGTGATTCCGCAACATGAAATCTCTCTCTTCCCCGGCCTCACGCAGCATCCTGCTTACTAACAGTGGCCGCCACGGGTAGGCACTCAACAACAGTAATCATCAGCAATTGAAACAACAATGAAAAAACATATAAAATTTATCATATCAGCCTGCTGCGTAGCCGCGCTTCCTCTCCTCTCAGGCTGCTCCAGCTCCGACGGACTGGGTGAATTCGAATATGAGGGGAGCCAGAACCCGGAGAATACCTCCTACCGCAACCCCGTGTGGGAACCCTCTCTCGCAGGTGGCACCGTATTCAAATCGGCATCCAGTTTCGTAGCGATCTCTCAGGAAACTCAATGGGCCACGGGGCTCGACTACGCTTGCCCCTCGCTGCAGTCGGCCAATCTTATGAACTGGTCGACCAATCAGCAGGCCTTCTCCTATCCTGTGGAGAACGTCGATGCTGAAACCGGCGAAACCATCATAGAACCAGGTTCACGTCCTGACTGGATCACAGGGAAGATCGACCACGTGAGCGCCGACTTCGCCCGCACTATCGCGGGAGCCAACTATTGGATGATCTATTCATGCAATGCCGATAATGCTTTCGGCGCGGCCACCGCCCCCTCCGGCCTCGGCCCTTATACCGACTTGGGCTCATTCATCTCAGCCGAGCAACTCGGCGTGACCACTCTTCGCTACCCCCACTTCTCAGTGATCGCCTCCACCACATATTATCTCGGCTACACCACGGAAGACGGCTCCTACATACAGACTCTCACTCTGAGAAAGGGTGCGAAGCCCACTCTGAAAGGATCGGCAGAGAAAGTGAGCGGCACAGGCTTCTCAAACATCTGTATCTTCCGTCTCGACAAGGATAATTTCTATCTCTTCGGCACCGTATCCAACGGCAACTCTACCGAAATAAGATATGCAAAGGCCTCGAAAGCCACTGGTCCTTACCTCGATAAGAATGGAGTAGATCTCGCTTCAGGAGCCACCAACGGCGAACTCCTCGTGAAAGATGGAGAGGCTTACGTGAATCCGGAAAATCCCATGCGACTCTTCGAATGTGAAAACGGCTATTTCTATCTCGCCTACAACGCCACCGACCCCACTCGTGCCACCATGCCGAGCGGCGCGCCCCGCAAGCCTCTCTTCGTAGATCCGCTGGAGATGGGTGAAGATGGATGGTTCACCACCGTCACCGCTCCCGCCGTAGGTTGGACGGCTCCCCGTTATCAGCAGTAAATCATCAAAAATCAAAAACTACAATCTGCATAAACCGACAATAATAACCCTTTTTAATAACTCATACCATACGACATGAAAACATTTTTAACTCTCGCCATGTGCCTGGCAGGCGGACTCTCCGCCTCAGCGGCAATCACGGTAGACCGTCAGGATCTCCAGCATGCACTCATCTATCCCGGTCTGGCTGAAATCGACCTCAACTGCGACGGCTATCTCGACCTCATCTATTCAGGAGAGGTGCGCGAGGCTACAAGCGGCCGCATCGTGGAAGATGCCGACGGCAATGAGATCCAGATCAATTTCAACACTTTCACCATGATCTGGAATCCCGCAACGGGCAGCTACGACTTCGCCGAATTCCCCTACTATTTCGGCAACAAGCCCTACTTCGCTGTCTACGACTGGAACGGCGACGGCAAAACCGACTTCTTCTGCGCCGGCGAGGCAAGCATGGGCCAGAGCGAGGCCCGCTTCGGATTCTTCATCAACGATGGCCACGGCAACTTCACCCGTCAGGAAATCAACGTGGTGAATGAGGATGGCGACGCAATCGATCCCTTCGACCCCAAATGCGTGGATTTAGGCGACTTCAACAGCGACGGCCTCATGGACCTCGTGGTGATCGGCTGGAAAAACGATGCTCAGGGGGTGCGCCACAACTACAATATGGTGCTCCTCAACCAGGGCAACTACAACTTCGTCGCCACCAACACCGAGCTGCTCATGTATGGCGACAATACTTATGAGTTCGCCCTCAGCCTGCTCACGGCTACCGACCTCAACAACGACGGCTATGCCGACTTCCTCGTGCAGGGCAACATCGACAACGCCAGCGACGCCGACAAGCCCGTGAAGAATGGCAAAGTGATGGCCCGCACATTCGTGGCCGCTCTCAACCTCGGCGATGAGGTGGATGGCGAAACTATCCTCTACGACCTCAACCTTGCTGAGTCGCCCGCCCACCACTACGGCCACGGCGGCATCCTCGTAGCCGACTTCAACAACGACGGTGTGCCCGATATCTTCGTAGGCGGCGAGTCGCCCGACGACGCTTCAAACGGCTGGGCTTACAACTGGCAGCTCCTCCAGGGCAAGATCACTTCCGACGGTGTGGCTTATACCGACGTGACTTCGGCCCAGGCTTTCGCCGGCAAGGATATCCGTCCGCTCAACGACAATAACCCCGTGCGTGCCATCGACTACAACGGCAACGGCCTCTACGACCTCTTCATCCCCGGATGGTGTGAGACCATGCTCGACGGCACTGGCAACACCCAGGCCGGCTGGTTCTTCCCCAACACAGCAGGTTCGTTCATCAACTTCGAGCGCGTGCCCGGTTCATCCGAGTGTGCCGTGTTCTTCACCGAAGATGGTGTGAGAGGCGCCCGCAACTACGGCTTCCTCGGCCAGAGCTGGGATGCCACCTATTTCGCCGACGACACCGACATCGTGACAGGGCGTATGCTTCTCTTCACAAAGAATCCTTACGAGAAAGCAGCCCGTCCTGACGCTCCCACGAATCTCAAGGCTGAGGTAAACGACTACGACGTGACTCTCTCTTGGGATGCCGCTCCCACTTCCCAGGCCAACGTAACGTATGAATACTATATCCGTCGCTCCAATGGCAAATACTATCATGGCGTGCCCGCTTTCGTGGGTGGCGACAAGGATGGTGTGCGCACCACCCTGGCTCAAGGCCGTGCCTTCATGGCTCGCAAGCTCAATCTCGTAGGCCTCCCCGACGGTGTGTATGAGTGGGGTGTGCAGACAGTCAACGCCGGTCTCGAAGGCTCAGTATTCGCCAAGGGCGGCTCCTTCACCGTAGGTGAGGGCGACACAGCCGTAGAGGCTATTGCAGCCGAAGGCGACGTAATCTCGACTGTCTACTACGATCTGGCTGGCCGCCGCGTAAACGTAATGCCCGAGAAGGGTGTCGTGATCGAGAAGCAGATTCTCTCCAACGGCACGTCGCGTGTGCAGAAAATAATTCTCTAATCTATAATCCCTTATTCAGATGTGCGTCGCGGGGAGGATTCTCCTGATCCTCCCCGCGGAGCCTTCAAACCCGCTTCAATTATGAAAAAAATCTTTCTGGCTTTTATCGCTTCAGCAATGTTCTGGCTTCCGGCCGCCGCGCAGTCGATTGTCAGCATTCCCGTTGTCCAGAATCCCGTATTCGAGGTATCCACCAATCAATTAGACGTCACATTCCCTGAAGGTTCGGGCGAGATGGTGCTCGGCGGAGATATCGTGATCAAGGGTGGAAGCGGGCAGTATACGTTTGCCTGGACCGACGACTCCGGCACGGCCTTAGGGTCGGAAGCCTCCTTATCTATCGGGCGCTCAGGCATCTACTATCTCACCATCACCGACACTTGCGATTGCGAGCAAACGGTGACTTTCAACGTGGCCACCTCCTCCATCTCCTCTATCAGCGCATCAGAGCTGAGCATATCGCCCAATCCCACCTCGGGCTTCATACGTATCGAGGGCTTCGAGCCTTGTCAGCTCGTAGCGGTAGATATGTCGGGCCATATCGCGGCCCTCATCAACAACGACTTCAGCCCCATCCACGAGGCCGATCTCTCCTTCCTTTCTCCCGGAATATATATCCTCACCCTCACCGATAGCTACGCACGTAGCGCAACGTATCGGATAATCAAAAGATGAAAATGAACCTACACTATATACCCCTTCTGGGCCTCTCTCTCCTTACCCTCTCGGCTCATGCCGACCGCACCGTCAGCTACGCACGAGTGAATCAGAAAGTGACTCTCGACCTTGAGTGGAGGGCCGATAATTATGGCGATGTAAAATGGCAGACTTCGACCGACAACGGCGCGACATGGACAGATATCAAGGATGCCACGGGGCACTCCTACACGTTCCAGGCCACTGCGCCCACTTCGCTCTACCGCTCGGTGATCAACGGCGACCCTTCATGCCCTCCCATCATCAATGAGAGGGAGATACGCACTGTAGATTTCAAATCGGAGGTTGTGAGCAACCTGCCTACGAGCGTGGAGCTCGAGGTGAGCTCCCTGAACCTCGGCGATGCCGATGTGGTGGAGTATGGTTTCACGGCCACTATGAACGGCCTGAGCCGCAATTATTCGATATTGCCGCGCACCAAGGTGGGCGACGCTCTCCCGGAGGGGGAGTCATTTATCCTGACCTGTGAGGGCCTCACCCCCTCTACACAATATTCGATTCGCCCCTATTTCAAGACCTCAGACGGCTCCCTGATTTTCGGCGCGGGCAAACTCGCCACCACTCTGGAGGGAATCATGTTTGACACCGAAAACTGGACGATAGAGCAAACCGGCCTTCAGGTGCCTCTCCTTATACCCGGATATACAGGCCCGGATCCCGATATCGACTTCCGCCTCGGTGTAGATGAGGCCTCACTGCGTCAATATGACGTAACCAAGACAGGCACCGGCGCCTACAAATCGGCCAAGATACGCGGCCTTCTGCCCGGCACCACCTATTTGGCTGTAGTAAAGGCTGAAATCAACGGCATAGAGATGGAAATCCGCAAGAACGTGACCACTTGGAGCGACTATTCGAAACTGACGGTTGATGAAACGGTAAAGCCCGTGAGCCACATTGTGGAATGGGACAGCGAGAAGAAGCTTATCTGCCTCACTCCGGAGACGCTGCAGGTAGAGTATCCCCGCATGTGCCGTGTCGACGACAATAAGATTCTACTGACGTATCATGGCGGCGTCAACGACCAGTGGCAGAACTCCTACCTCCGCAAGAGCTACGACAATGGCCGCACCTGGACCGAGCCGGTGGAGATCTACAACGCCGGCGGCAATTTCTTAGGTTCGAAATACAACCGTATCTGCAACCCGGAGATGACGAAACTTGCCAACGGCTGGATTATTCTCACAGTTGTGGCCAACGGTAATCCCGAGACCAACGACAACTGCAAGGTGCTCGCCACGATTTCGAAAGATGGGGGCGAAACGTGGGGCGATCCCTTCGTGGTGGGACGCGGGCGCACGTGGGAGCCTCAGGTGGTGCAGCTGCCCAACGGCGAGCTGGAGCTGCTGGTGTCGTCGGAAGCCTATTGGTGGGATAATCAGCGCAACAACCTCTTCCAGGAGATTCTCAGCACGCGCTCCACCGACAACGGCGAGACCTGGACCACCTACAAACGCGCAAGCTACAAACCGGCCGCACGCGACGGCATGCCTGTGGCGGTGGTGATGCAGGGGAACAAGGGTGTGCTCTTTGTCGAGGAATCGATCAACGGCAATGTGCCTCCCACGCTCGTGCATCGCGGGCTCGACCAGGAGTGGGAGACGGCCGACTGGGACAGCGTCGACGACAGCCGCCGCTGGCGCACGGGCCTCAACAATGGTGCCGGCGCGCCCTATATGATTCAGCTCCCCACGGGTGAGTTCCTCATCATGGCCCATACGAATCAAACGGGACAGGTGTGGCAGACGAACCGTCCGCAGGTGATCATGGCCGACAATACGGGGCATAATTTCAAGTATTCGCGTCTGCCGCTGAGCGGTTCCGACCCTCTCCCTGCCGGCACGGGAGCGTATTACAATTCATTCTTCCTGCACGACAACGACACCGTGTGGCTCCTCATCACCCGCGCCGACTACAACGGCCAGACCCGCACGAGCAGCGACGTAATGATTCTCGAAGGGAAAATCGTGGAGAAATAATCTGATTATAATCAACAACCTACATATGAACAGCAAATTTATCATAGCAGCCTCTCTCCTGCTGGCCACAGCAATTTCAATGAGCGGCGCCTCCCGGGTGTATCTCAAGAAACCGGGAGGTACAAAAACAGGATACGAACTGAAACAGAACCCCGACGGCTCTCTGACCGACAAAGGTGGCTCCCAGCTCCCTCTGAAGATCGTCTGCACCACCTCTGAGAAAGATGGCGTGAAGACGGTGGCTTACGACGTGACCGCCTTGGCCGACTGCTGGTTTAACCTTGAGAATGAGGAGACCGTAAGCCAGCAGGCTCACAACGATTGCGAATTCTATATGCCGGGCTTCTGGTATCACCACAATCTCCGCTCGCCGGATGGCGCGCCTTCGTTCCGTGTGTCAGACAGCTGGACTGTGCGCGAAGACCGTCTGAGCTCACCTCTCACCGGCATCTACGACCCGGAGGCGAAGATGGGTTACACAGTTTTGCGCGTGAACGCCGACAAGGCCGATTGCCCCGAGCAGAACCAGACAGGCGACGTGATTCTTCACGGCCATACTTCTGTGGGTTTCACGGGTTTCCGAAATGTGGACGACAAGCCTACACTCGTATACGGTTATCCCTACACGGAGGCTCCCAAGCGCTACATCCGCAAGCTCACGCTCATCAATCCTGTGAGAGCGTTCGAGAAGTTGGCCAAGGGAGACAAGCGTCATCTCGAATGGCAGATCCGCACCACTCCGGCCGACGACTATTCAGGGTTTGTTGCCGACGTGTGGAATTATACCTACGACACCCTCAACCCCACCCCCGTGGCTATGGATCTCGACAATGACCAGGCCAAAGGATACCTTGCGAATTACTTCCGTTCGAGCTTCGTCGACGACTACGATATGAAGTATTACACTTCGTGTGGCATCCGCACCGACGACTGTGCCAACAACGGTCAGTTTGAGGTTGGCTTTGTGGGCCGCGTGCTCCTGAATGCCTACAATGCTTTGGAATATGGCCGCACTCATGGCGACCAGGCGATGGTAGACAACGCTACCTCGATTTTCAACAGTGTGCTTGAACATGGCTTCACACCCAACGGCTTCTTCAAAGAGACTATGAATCTTGAGAATGGCGACGAGGCCGATATCCTGAGCATACGTCGCCAGTCGGAAGGCGTGTTTGCCGTGCTCAATTATCTCGACACTGAGCGTAGACTCGGCAAACGCAACAAGGAGTGGGAAAACAAGATTTCGGTGCTTCTCGACAATATGCTCTCCCTTCAGAACAGCGACGGCAGTTTCCCGAGAAAATTCCGTGCCGATATGAGCATTCACGACGCAGCAGGCGGCAGCACCCCGTCGGCTACGCTTCCTCTCACGATGGCCTACCGCTATTTCAAGAATAAGAAGTATCTCGAAAGTGCGCGCGCCACAGCGAATTATCTGGAGAAGGAGTTGATCGACAAGGCCGACTATTTCTCGTCGACACTCGATGCCAACTGTGAGGATAAGGAGGCGTCGCTCTATGCTTCGACCGCAATGTATTATCTCACCCACGTCACGTCGGGGAAGGAGCGTGCCCATTATATGGATTTGTGTAAGAAATCAGCCTACTTCTGCCTGTCGTGGTATTACCTCTGGGACGTACCTTTCGCGCCTGGCCAGATGTTGGGGGATGTCAACTTCAGCTCTCGCGGATGGGGTAATGTGTCGGTTGAGAACAACCATATCGACGTGTTCATTTTTGAATTTGCAACCGTGCTCGACAAGCTCGCCAATTATTACAGTGAGAACCGTTTTTCCGACTTCTCAAACGTGATAAAGAGCTCGATGCTTCAGCTTATGCCGCGCGAAGACAATACCTTCGATATCGCCAAGAAGGGGTATTACCCCGAAGTTGTGCAGCACACCACTTGGGACTATGGCCGCAACGGCAAGGGTTTCTATAACGATATCTTCGCGCCAGGTTGGACGGTCGCCTCCCTCTGGCAGATGCTCTCCCCCGACCGTGTAGACAACTTCTTCGACTGACCGGCTCTCCATTCAAAAGAAAAATACTAATTTTGTGAAAATTTAATCGTCAAGATGGCGTGGTTGTAACGTCATCTTGACTTTTCCGTATCATCATCATGAAAAGAACAATCCTTTCGATAATGCTCGGTGTGGCAGCTGCAGCTTCCTTTGCGGCTGACAATTATACTAATCCGGTAATCAACCGGAGCGCTCCGGATCCTACAGTGATTCGGCACTCCGATGGCACCTACTACCTCTATGCCACGGAGAATGTAAGAAATCTCCCAATCTTCAAGTCAGACAATCTTGTAGATTGGGAATTGGTCGGGACGGCCTTCACCGATGCCACTCGTCCGCAGATGGTGCCCGACGGGGCTATCTGGGCTCCGGATATCCAGTTTATCGATGACCGTTACGTGCTTTATTACTCCAAATCGCGTTGGGGCGGCGAATGGGAATGTGGTGTAGGCGTGGCTACGGCCGACTCTCCCGAGGGCCCCTTTACCGACCACGGCCCGCTCTTCATCAGCAATGAGATTGGAGTGCAAAACAGTATCGATCCCTTCTACATCTCCGAGGATGGCAAGCATTATCTCTTCTGGGGCAGCTTCCGTGGCATCTATGGCATAGAGCTCTCAGATGACGCTCTCTCTGTGAAACCGGGAGCGAAGCCGATACAGATAGCCGGCACGCTCACCGAGGGCACCAATATCTTCCCGCACAACGGCTACTATTACCTTGTCGGGTCGGCAGGAACGTGCTGCGAGGGTGAGCGGAGCACTTACCGTGTGGTGATGGCTCGCTCGAAAAATCTCTTCGGCCCGTATGTAGATAAAGATGGTAAGCCGGCGATGGATAATGGGTTTTCACTGCTGATGTCGCGCAGCAAGGATGTGATCGGCCCGGGACATAATGCCAATTTCGTCACCGACGATGCCGGGCAGCACTGGATGCTTTATCACGGCTTCGACGCAGCCGAGCCCGACGCAGGCCGCAAAGTCTATCTCGACCGCATCGTCTGGGACTCCGACGGCTGGCCCTGCGTAGAAACCTCTGAGCCCTCCGCGTCCGCTCCCCGCCCCCTCATCCACAAACCCTGACCACCAAGCGGCACTACACTCTTAGAGCGTAGTGCAGACTATCAAGTTATTTCGTAAAAGTGTGGGTGAGTCACGAACTATAAAGGGTTGATTAGTGTTAATGAATCATAAAAACCACACTGCACCATGAAAGTAGGTCTCTTTATACCATGCTATGTAGATGCTGTTTTCCCCGAGGTGGGAATGGCATCCTATAAACTTTTGCGTCACCTTGGGATCGATGTCACTTATCCTAAGGGGCAGACTTGTTGCGGACAACCTATGGCAAATGCCGGCTTCGCTAATGATGCAACGCATTTAGCTGAGAAATATGAATCCATGTTTGAGGGGTTCGACTATGTCGTGGCTCCCTCAGTGTCGTGCACTGCCTTTATACGCCTCCAATACCCGAATATTCTGAAAGAGGCCAACCATAAGTGTGTGATAGCTTCACGCACGCTCGACATGGTGGAGTTTCTGCATGATGTGGTAAAGGTAAAAGGGGGGTTGGGCAAGTTTCCGCATAAGGTGAGTCTTCACAACTCATGCCACGGAGTGCGCGAGCTTCATCTTTCGTCGCCTTCTGAAATGGTGGTGCCAAAGTTTAACAAAATAAAAAATCTGCTTAGCCTCGTAGAAGGGATAGAGGTGGTTGAGCCTGAGAGGGAAGATGAGTGCTGCGGTTTCGGAGGAATGTTTAGCGTAGAGGAAGTAGCTGTAAGCAAACAGATGGGCGAACAGAAACTGATGCGCCATGCAGCCACAGGGGCTGAATATATCACAGGGGCCGACTGCTCTTGCCTTATGCACATGGCAGGAATCAATGCCAAAGAGCAGAAATATCCTGCTATCAAATTCCTTCACGCGGTAGAGATCCTTGCGTCAGGGTTGTAGGCAATTGCTAATTAAAAAAACTACGTAGAAAGATGAGCACAACACATAGCAGAGCCGCCAAGAAATTTCTTGAGAATCAAAAATATGCCCAGTGGCACGACAAAACATTCTGGGGCGTAAGGGAGAAGAGAGACAAGATGGCTTTC
>CAZGJH010000031.1:11621-24014 GCA_964525735.1 uncultured Sangeribacter sp. | reverse complement strand
CCAACCATAAAATACACATAACGCCAGCCTCATTTTCGCCTTATCACAAAGAATTGGTAGAGAATTCATATATTCCTCAGTTGAGTCACCTTCCTATGTAAAAGGAGAGCATGGCCATGCTCTCCTTTTTACACTCTGTATCCTCATGATCAGAAGGAATAGAATTGTGCGAAAGCTCCAAGGCTCAGTCAGATACCAGTGTTAGTGAGTGAAGTCATCGTCTTCCCGTTCTTTGGAATCACCGAAGATTCCACTGAGCAGGTTGTAAAGAATGTCGAATATCGATTCCATAGTTACTACTCTTATATCATATCTAACATCAAATTAGATGTTGTGCGATAATATTGTAAAGACTAACTGAAAATCTCATGCCGTCTTTACTCACATAAAATATTGGCTCGTTACTAAGAGGATATTCAATCGCCTCAATTTTGTCAAAATAGGGTGTAAACTCTTTAGTAACTACCTTATTATTAAACAGAATCTCAATACATTGGCCATCTTTGATACCCAAATACTCATAACTTTTTCTTCCCGGAATAGTATAATCATTACCGATCAATTTCTCATTATATAAAATTTTGCCTCGATCCTTTATATTAATACTCATATTAACTGGAAATATATCAAGGGCCAAGAAATCTTTAATAATGCCTTCTCTTACTATTGAATTGGTTATTATTCCATTAATAATGTCGTAAAGAGATGGTATAACATATGACTTTGTGGGAATATCCTCTTTTATTTCAATAACGCCGTCCCCATACTCGACCCTGACTACACAATTTTTGTAATTATAGTCATACAAAACTTCTTGGCTCCCTAAAGATAACATCGCAATTTTACCTTCACAGCCCATATGAGAAAGTAATACGATTCGGGCAGTAGTTCCGCGATAAGCATTTACTCCAGAATTAATTTCTAAAGCTCTAACGTAACCTTTGAGATTGTTCGGACAAAGGATGAAAACATTATGCGCTTCTTTCAATTGCTGGATATGATTTTTCGCGAAATTATATCCTGGCAAATCAGAAGAAGTGTCTTGCTTGACAGTGAAGTTAAGACTTGCTATTTGATTCAAAATAGTTTGAATATCCTTTCCTCGATACTGAGATAGAGATATTTTTATTTTTTGCCCAGTCTCAGCAACACACACGTATATGAAATCATCCTTTGTATACGCAATAGTCAGGTCTTCTGAGTCTTCGTTGAAAACGATGGAAGACTCTTCAAAATTATTCTCTGAATTTCTACCAGCATATGCCTGACTACCTGTAGTTGATTTCGAACTTGATTCAAATTTTCTTGAATCATTTTTAACCTTTCTATTTTTCAAATTCTTTCTTAGTTCATCTATATCCATTTTTGCAGTATCTTTTAAGAATTAATATACTGATTAACACTCTTTTTTCAAATATAATACAAGTACCCTCCTTCTTCCTTGTAAATAGATTTTCGAGTCCCTCTATTTGAAAAGAGGGACTCGAAAATAATACGTATTCTGAGAAGTTGATGGAGATTTTCTACTTAGACACGGGCCTCGATATAGGAGATAACATCTCCCACTGTGGATATCATTTCTGCATCTTCATCCGGAATAGTCAGTCCGAATTCTTTCTCCATTTCCATTATCAGTTCGACAACATCAAGCGAATCAGCCCCTAAGTCTTCTACCATTCGAGCTCTTGGTGTCACCTCGTAAGGCTCCAATGAAAGCTTATCCGTTATTATTGCCTTTACTTTAGACGCGATAAGGCCGGAAGAACTACCTTGAGATGAGTTGTTTCCATAAGAATTCTTTTTAGATTGAGAGAGTATCTGCAACATCAATTTATGAGTGTCGCTAGCCAAATCCTTCCAGAAAGATGGTTTCCACTCGCACTCATTTTCTTGGAGTTGGATGGAATTTAGATTATTCCATAGTTCATCCAACTTATCCAACGGTACAACGTCCTTGAACCGATATGCCGAGAACATATTAGCAGTATAGTAGATATATGCTGCTTCATCCGAAACTTCAGACATAGCAGATGGAATTTCATCAATACCGTCCAAAATCTGAAGATACTCTGATTCGTGCTCATTGTAATTATCATCGAGATAGTGCCTATCGTAATAAATCAGACTCAAGGCTGCTTTCAGCACCAGAAGTCTGTCTTTCTCAATAGCCGAAAGATTCCTTACATTGATTTTATTTTGTAAGTTCTCGAGCTGCGCAATAAACTTATCAGGGGTCATTTGCAAAATATTCATATGTCCCAGATACTCATTATACAAGGACTGTGAATAAGAGAGATCGGTGTCACTATCAGAATTGGTGCCACTTATCTCCATCTCATCCAATTTCTTTTGCGCAGGCTCGTAACCAGCCGCAGCTGACCTCTTATACCATTCAATAGCTTCGTCAGGATTTGTATCCATAAGCAAATCTGCTAAGAAGCACATACCTTGGCTATCACCTCCGTCGGCTGCTTGTTGAAATAGAGATTGAGCCTTAGTAAGATTAACAGGCCCTCCTTGCCCCTCTTCATTCATTACACCCAAATATAAACAAGATTGAATATCCCCTTCTGCTATCGCGGCAGCAAACCATTTCCGTGCTAAAGCGTAATCTTGATATTCATTATCACCCCAATAGATATGAGCCAAACTACCCATCTGGGCTCCCCATCCGCCATTTGCAAGTCCTTCCTGGGCACAAAGTTTCAGATATTTAATAGCCTTACCTAAATCTTTATGAGACTCATTTACTTTATAATATTCTCCTAATACTGCTGCCGCCAACAAGTATTCAGTAGGATCTACTGATGATAAAAGCTTGACTGCAAGTTCTTCGTTCTCCTCTACTCCACATCCATAGTAGAGGGCAGCCCCTTGTTCACATATACATCTTTCATCCCCCAAAGATGCACCTTTCAAGTACCAGGTATAAGATTCTTCAAACTTATTTTGTCGATCTAATACTTTTCCTAACCAAAAACATACGTCTCCAGTCTGTTTCTGTGCGGCAGATTTCTTAAGCCATTGCGCGGCAGTATCATTATCTTCCTTAACTTGGGTATAGTAAATCCCCAATTCCATTTGAGACACCGCATGGCCTTGGTTAGCAGCCTTACGATACCAATCAATTGCTTGCTCAATGTTTACCTCACACCCATCCAGACCTTCACTGTAGCGTTCTCCCATTTGATACTGGGCTTCTGGATCACCATTCATAGCGGCTCGCAGCACGCTATCGCCAGAGGAAGTATTTGACATGCTTGATGAAGAAGTTTTAAGCTCTCGCTCCTTCTTCATTCGCTGTCTTAGTTCTTCGATATTCATATTTATAACTTTGCTGATATTGATTGATAAACAGAAATTTGTTTAACTGCTGTCTCTCTGATTGATTGTGTAATCTTATTTGAGAAGGAATTGATGAGCATTGGTACTTCTGTCGGGGCAGCCTTTTCAAGAGCTGTCACCATAGGTGTCTCATCAATAGAGATACGCTCAGTGTAATACGTTTCTCCAAGCAGCTCATCCTTAGCAGAATTAGAGAGTTGAGAAGCATTTATTACTCCCTGCACTCCATCCTTTGCAGTTTCCACTTTTTCCTTCCATTTCTTTTCCACTTCTTTTATAACCTGTAAGAGCTTTTCAGCCATTACATAAGTAGGCGTGGAGGATGACGTGGGAGATGATACCTGAGAGTCTTGTTCAGGCTTACGGGTCATGCCATAGCAGACTGATCCTAATCCGGCTGCACCAACGATGTATGGCCAAATCGAATTAGATGAGAGGAGACCAATCACACCTACAATTATCCCTGCCGTACCAGCTACTTTCCATGGTCTTCCTGGATAGGTTGTGGTTGTAGCAACAACTGTGGATGTCGGTCTTGGGGCGACTGCGATGTTTGCCAAATTCTCTTTTGCAAACATCTGCAAATCTCCTGAAGCTGCTTCAAGAGATTTGCAAATAGATTCTATGTTCTGATTCATACGGATTGCGTTATGATGTTATTAAGAGGGGTTGCAACAGATTGAAGAGCCTTAACCTTTTTGAGACTGGCTTCTTTATCTTCAATTTGTTTTTTCAATCCGTCCAGATACTCTTTACCAGCCGACTTAAGTTTCTCGTCAATAGATCCCTTAAGGCTATTGAGTTTGGGTATGACCGGCTTGACACAATCGTCAACTGCTTTTAACACCTCGCGTGAGAAAGACTCCAGCTTGTTATTGAGCATCCTCTGTGCCGGTTCAATAATATCCGTGGCATCGCTATCAAGGCGTGCTTGCACTCCCGACTCCTTGCACTCATACTTTCTGCTTGAAAGTCGCATGCTTTGACTATCACATAGTGTTGATAATTCCGAAGCATACTTATTATTGATATCCTGAAGTTTAATTATCCCATACCTCTCAATGTCGGAAAGAAGCTGACTCATCAGCTGGCGATAGTAACGATCTGAGAAGGTGAGACTTTTCATGTTTTTAGAAAACTCCGTTATCGCCTCACAGAATTTATCAAACATCAAATCTCGTGCCTTCGTAAAATGGGCTTTCCAAGCAGACTGCCATTCTTTACAATATGCTTCGATAGCTTCTAAAATATCATTTTTGAGTTGCTGCGTATCTATTCCTTTTGTATAGAACGGATCGGTGTTATGGCCCCATACCATTCCTTTATATGTCACTTCAATAGTAACTGTCTCCGTAGGAAGAGTATAGAACCGTGGCTGCCGAATCTCTTCATTAAGCTGATCTTTTGCAGTCTGAAGGGAATTACTGAACTGACTCAGGAAATATGCGAATTCGCCTTTCAGGACTGAAAATAGCTCATCCTGTTCCTGCTGCTGAGTATAGATCTCTTTGAGATCAGTTGATTCCAGCTGAGTGATCTTTTCACCGACGCTCTTCGTAAGCTCTTCACTAATATCCGCGAGAGTATTAAAGTTCTGATCAAAGTAATCGGTCAACTTCTTTTTTATGATATTATCCTTGTTCGCAACAAACATCTTGTCGAGGTATTCGTCTCGAATCTGTTCCAGATTTGCTAACAGAAGATATGTATCGATTGAGTCTGCCCTCGAGCCAAAAGCTGATGGAAAGAGATCTATCATACGACTGTTGACATGGCGTTCCATCTCGTCCCAATCACTTTCCTTCTTGGTTGCCAGTGCATAGCTTATTCCAGAAGTAGTGTCGAAACGAATGTCAATACTCTGGTTGGCAATTTCAGTTTTCTGTGTTCTGAAGCGACGCTCAAGGCTCTTGCGACTCTGATTATCGGCTTCTTCAATATCATCACGATACTTCATTCCCTGATCCTGAAGCACGTCATCGTACTTGCTTGCCAGCATGAGCACAGTTCCCACTCCTTGATTACCGATACGGGTATTCAAGAAATTGACATCAACACTATCAAAGAAACGAGATGAATAACTCAGGAAGAAAACGCCATGACAGGAGTGGAGAAATTCCTTAGTCTTATTTTCGCGAGATACAATAGGATCATTGACGCCCGGGGTATCAACTATCCTAACACCTTTCAAGCGAGGATCATTCATTCTGAGTCGCAGTGACTTAACTACTGAAGTATAATCTCCATTGGCTCCTACGTATTTGTTAAGAGTCTTTTGCAGATCAGCATAATTGTTAAATGGTACTTCTTCAGCTCCTTTCCCAATTTTTGCCTTCGCTTCTTGTCCGCAACGGCTCACAAGTTCATAAGCCGACTGCATGACTTCAGAAGTGCGACTTTTAATCTCTTTTTGAATAAAAGATTCAGGCGCACCTTGATTATCCTTATTAGATCTGACCTCTTTTTCAATCTCTGAATAAGCGTCAGATTGTTTTTTGAATTCTTCCCATTCTTGTGATGTATAGTATTCAACCTCAAAAGAATTAGAATCGGCATATTCAAGCACAGTGAGGCCAGCCGTCATAGGGGTGGATGCCTTGGGTAAAACTGAATCGCCATTAAAGAATAGTGAATTCAAAAAGGATGATTTACCAGCCTTTACCTGTCCTACAATTCCAATTTTAAGGACATCTCCTTCCTTAATAAGTGCTTCGCCTCCCTCTTTGAAGTCGGTATAATTCTCCCTCAACTCTCGAACCAGATGAGAGAATTCAGAGATTCCCCCATCTTCGAGCGAGTTTACCAACTTCTCAGTTTTGTTGATGAAGTCTTTATATTCCTTAACATTCATAATTTTAAAGTTTATTAACGAGCCATCTATTGAAATCAGAACGTTCCACTATCTTCTTCGCATCCTCACCTTTATCTGATGTAGAAGAAGACAAAGAGGGCTCAACTTTTAGGAGCATGTCAATGATATGTTTATGGCCATTCTCAACCGCGGTGAGGAAAGCATTCAAACCTCTTCCATCATTTGCCGACAGATTCGCATCATTCTCTATCAAGAATCTTACCATATCATAGGCTCCCATCTTCACACTGTAAGTCAAAGGTGAATACCCTTCAGCATTAAACTGATTAAGCTTCACTCCTTTGGCAAAGCAACTCGTGAAGGTAGAATACTTGCCAGATCTGATAGCCATAAACACATCAGATGTTGAATCGAGATTGAGCCGCGCGTCTTGCACTTTATGAGCGCTCTGACGGAAGGTCTTGATAGCATACATCAGAGTATGCTTGATCGTATCTCGATAGTGATCCATTTGCTGAGCAATGTGTTTGTATTTTAAAATCTCCTTATTGGTTTCATTAATTTGATTTTCAAGATTCTCACATTGTTCCTCCGTCTGGCTATCCAATCGATCCAATTGGATTTTAACTCGATCCACCCATTCGGCTCGATCCTCATCCCGCCAATAAGTATATTGACGTGCATTGCTGAATTTATCTATATCTGAGTTAAGACGAGTACTTGCTTTATCAAGTAATCTATCAATATTGTCTTGTGTGATGAAATTCCCGTTATTTGTGCTGCGGATATCGCTTATACTATCACTCCAATGATTTAGAGAATCTGTCGCAATCGTATCTAAGCCATCAAGTTTCCCCATAATATGATTATAGCTATCAACCATGATATCAGTCAAAGCTTCAACATAAGTCTTTGAACCTTCCTTTTCATCATGGAGATACTTATAAGCCTCATTTTTTCTGTCAATCAGCTCTTGCTTCTCTTCCTCATATCCACGGATGGCTGCATTTGCAAACATGGTCTCCATGTCGAGTATTTCCTCGATATCCTCAAGCAGTCTCTGTACGCCGCTGTTACCTGTGCCACTACTCCTTAAGATTCTAAGAAGCTTTGGCATATCATAACCATTGGCCGAATAATATATGCGATTTTCGGATGAACTGAAAGCCAGAATATCAATAATGCCGGCTCCAAACTTTGATAGTTGCGCAGCAGCATCCCTTACAATCTTTTTGCTCTCAATTTCTCCTTTTTTATCAGCTTTATTGAAGACAATGGCTACCTTACGTCCTTCTTTTTCATTTAGAAAATTGGAAATAATTTCAAGGTCCTTTTTGGGCACTGTACCGCCTCCTGCATCAACTACCCATAACAAGACGTTACCGGAATTTACGGCAGATAGTGCCGTTTCTTCATCGGTTCTATTATTCGTCTCGTTTTTCTTGTCAGAGTTATTGTATCCTGGAGTGTCGATAAACACGAATCCGTCAAGATCCTTCGAAGGAATCTCCACGAAAAGCTTATTCAGCACTGAAGCAAGGTAAACCTTACTTTTTGATTCATGCTGAATACTCTGAAGGATATCCGTATCAAGTAGCACTACTGCATCTTTGAGGTTGATACCTTTCACCACGATGTCAGTTGTCTTTGCTGAACAGTAGAGATAGGTGGACACCATAGACACAGGATCAATACCAGTAGGTAGAAGATTACCCGCTCCAGTAAGAGTGTTAAGGAAAGAGGATTTACCGGCACTGAAGCCACCCGCTACCACTACTTGGGTATCGTTGGTATTTTCATGAGCCAATAACTCCGTGAAAAGTTTTCCTAACAAATCTCGGATCTGGTACACCAAATCCATATCGTAAAGATCCTTACGATATGTTTCGATAAACTCATAGAAATTCTGTCCGTTCTTCCCTTTCTTTTCGAGCTCCTTACGCAATGTACTAAGAATTAAGGTCGCATCATCCGTATTTGTCTTCTGACAGATATTGGAAATAACCTCAAGAGCCTTCTCAGGGATTTCATAAGGATTAACCTTAATGAAATCCCTTTTAGCCTTTGCAGCAGCGGAACTCTTACCACTAAATCTTCCCATTAGATTTGTGTTTTAAGAGTTGATATAGAATCAATTGCTGATTTCAAATCAGAAATCTTAGCATTGAGGATGGCCTTGTCGCTCACCTCCTTTGAAGACATCACAGAGTCCTGGAGGTTTCCGAAAGTTGATGCAACCGAAGAACTGATATTCTCACGTATACGCTCTTGCTGAGCAGTGATTTGTTGAAGAATCTCAGGACGCAGACGTTCGATTATCTGGGGTATAATCGAAGACTCCACTTTTCCGGTAACCTCTACGAGGACATCGTCTTTGCTCTTACCGAGGAACCACTTAAGCAAGTCAGGCACCTTGTCGCCCAAAAATTGCAAAACCCACCCAAGAGCCTTTGCAAAGACATTGGGCATCGCGATGAGAATATCTGCGGCAATGGATATGCCACCAACGATATCTCCTCTGAACGAGTCTACCAGATTGTCAAAAAGATTTCCATCTATGGAAAGGTTATTTTGAAGTGCTGTGGAAACGTTGTCAACAACGGTATTCATTGCCGAGGCATATTGTTCTCCCTCCTCTTTAAAGGCAAGCACGATAACAGGGCGAATATAGTTAAGAATACGCGCATTGATCTCTGACGTAGATGCCTTCTCAATTACCATTTGAGCAATATCCCCACTATGACTTTTAAGACTGGCGGCTACCAAGTCGAGTACATCCTGGGTAGATTTCTGAGGTGTGTCGCCGACATGTGCATTTTTGATTGTAGTGGTGGCCTGAAGTTTTTCTTGCTCAAGTGCCTGCAACTGTTTATCGGCATTCTCAATATCAGTAGAATATATATTTATTTGAGCATTGAGAGCATTTATCTGTTGATTAAAATACAGAGTCAACCGATTTGCATATTTCTCAGTAATCAGTTGATTGACATCAATCTGATTCAGGAACGTTTCAAAGTCGCCGATTTCGTGAGTATGCGATGAGAGTTTGCCTACATATACCTCCCCGCCCAGCACTTTACGAGCTTGGAAAGAGATGTAGTCATAAACATCAGTTAGCTGTGAAGCGGGTTTCTTATCAATCTTTGACAAGAATATCGCGGGCTTTAGATTGTATTTGGCCAACTCAGCCAGAAAGGCGAGAGTTGATTGTCGCAGTGTGCCACCAGCACAGTCAACCAGGAGAATGAACACAGTGCCTTTATTGATGTAATTCAAGATTGCATCATTGTGTTCCTGTATGCCTGAATCGATTCCAGGCATATCCACCAAAGTAATGCCACGTAATTCAAGATCCTTGATCTTGGTCGAATTCAGATAAACTTTTGCTATATCTCCAGGACGAGTGGAAAGTTGTTTTATACCATTGAGATCGCATGAAGCTATCTTGATGTTCTCACGGAATAATTCCACGCGCTCGTTGATATCATAGTAGAGTTCATAGGCCACAGCCGTCTCGGGAGTAATCTCAACAGGAAGAATTTCCTTTCCTACAAAGGCATTGAGCAAGGAGCTTTTACCAGCATTGAAATCGCCCACGATAGGCACTTTGATAGAGCCAGAGCTTTGAAGAGAAGTAATGATTGAATCCTTCTCGGTAGTGACTTGCTGAAGAGCAGTGTCCAGCAATAGTGGCGATGAAATCTGATAAGATTTCTCAACCAATTGGGTGTACTGAGATAATTTATTCATTAACGTGCTACGCCATTTAGTTATTCAAGCGGCTCAGCAAGAAAGGGGATAAACTATTGCAAAAGAAACGTGAGCCGACTATGTCAATCTGAAGTGATGGTCGTAGGATACCAGAGATGCAGATAGAACGATAGTAGCTCACGCGATACGCGTGAGAACCGCTGTGCTATCTCTTGCATCTGCTGAAAATTTCCTACGTTTTCACTTCACAAGATGAGCATAACGCTTCTTATTATTTTGAATATGTTTTGGCCTTTGCCATTGATGTTGCAAAGGTAAGCATATTTTTCTATTTTGCAAAAGAATCGCTACGAAAATACAGGTAAAAAATCTTAATACGGAATGAGACGTCTCTCTTATGCAAAGTTTATATTTTCTCCAGCTTTAGGAAACCGGGATGGAGACAGTTCATTTTCTTGAGGTCGATACCGTATTTTGAGAGGTAGGCATTGTTTACCTGCTCTGCTATCAAACTGCAAACATTGCTCACAGGATGGATAGAACTGATTTCTACGGTCATTCCGGGATCAAAGTGATACCCCGCAGAGTTCATACTTGATTTGGTTGTGATTCTGTAGAGTGGCATGGATAAGTATTTATAAGTTAATGGTTAAGAAGCAGTACCGGAATACAATAGCCTTGGTTTTATGACTTCTGGGCACCTACTGAAAATTTCCTACGTTTTCACTTCCCAGATTGCCACAAACATAAGGTTACAAGTTATTCCGATACTGTAAATCAAACTTTGATTTGGGGTGCAAAGATATACCGTATAATCAGAATAAAGACTATACGTATAGTAAAAGTTTTATATTGCAGGGCTAATCTTCCTTATAAGGTAAGAGGTAGAGGATTTACTTGTTGGTTCTAACCATTCACCAGGGGGGTGAGGAGGCGGAGCCAGGATTTCTTGGTGGAGGGGACCGGGTGGAGGGTCTTGACTTGGAGTTTGTAGCTCGTGCTGTTGGGGCGTAGGAAGATGGAGAGGAGGTCGTTCCAGGGGATGCGGATGGGCGTTTTGGCAGCGTTGCTGGAGGTGGGATAGCTAACAGTGGAAGTATCGAGAGAATCAGCGGTGAGGTGGGTGCGGAGGAGGGAGAAGAGGGTTTGGATCATGCAGGTGAAGTCGATGTCGGTGTATTGTGGAGCGAGTTGCCAGGCTTTTTCGTAGTAGGCTACGCGACTAATGATGCCGGCTTCTTCGGCATTTTTGAGGAATCTTGTAAAGAGTTGCCAGCCTTTATTTGGAATAGACTGTGGGGCGAGGATGCTTTTGGTGTTCTTTTCGATGGCGGCTTTGAGGCGCATAAAGGCCTCCTCGGTGAAAGCCGTTCTTACGGCAAGCGGCTTTTCTTCGGCGGCAACGGAAGTATGATCACCGTTCGAGTGGGGAAATTCGGGGAGGGTGCCGTCGATCAACTGACGGTAGACACCAGCAATTATCTCCACGGCTCTCACTCCCACCTCTTTGGGATCTTCATCTTCGTAGAGGGTGATCCAAAATGGCCAGAAGGTATTGTCGTTGGCGTTGTCGGTATCCTTAAAGCGATGTGTGAAGTCTTTCTCGGGGAATATATTGTTGAGGCGCTGCAGAATATGCGGTTTGGCTTTGAGCCAATCTGCCAGAGCATTTTCAATCTCTGAAGGATGCTCGTTGCCGGGCAAAGTGATTGACTTACAACCGAAATAAATGCCTTGCGAGGGGTTGTAGATGTCGTATTCAATCAAGAATTCGTAGCGTCGTTTGCCATCAGGAGTCAGCAGGTAGTGAGGACGATACATCAGATATTCCGGGGCAGGCTCACCCATAAGCTCCCCTTGCAACTCCGCAATAGGAGCAAGCATCTGCATACGGTTGATGTAATGTTCTGAAGATCGGTTTACCCAATAATACTTTTCTATCGACGTTGAATTCTCCATATCTTTGTGGCATCACACTCATGCGAGGGGCCAAAATTTCCGCGCCCCCTATAGCGTGATGATAAATAGTTAATGTTGGAGCAAAGTTAATACTTTTTTGGTAATTTTGCGGTATAAATGTTTTGTTATGGAGAGAATGAAATGGGGGAAGAGAGGGAAGGTGGTGATTGCTTCCGATTCGTTTAAGGGGTCGCTGACGAGTCTGGAGGTTGGAGAGGCCGCAGCTCGCGGTGTGCAGAAAGCGCGGCAGGAAGCGGCTTGCGAGGTGGTGGCAGTGGCTGACGGCGGAGAGGGTACCGTCGAGGCGATTGTGAGCGCACTCAAAGGACGTCTCATCAATGTGAAAGTCAGCGATCCGCTCGGTCGGTCGATTCTCGCTACTTATGGGTTATGTGGCGAGACGGCCGTGATTGAGGTAGCAGCAGCGAGCGGTTTGCCATTGTTGGAAGCTACAGAGCGGAATCCGTGGTTGACGAGTTCGCGAGGCACGGGCGAGGTAATCCGGGATGCACTGCTGCGCGGTTGCCGGCGGTTTATGGTCGGACTGGGCGGCAGCGCGACCAACG